>QAKW01000026.1 GCA_003343605.1 Clostridiales bacterium | reverse complement strand
GCAGCGGGCTTCCGCCCTTTTCACTGGTGATCAGATGTTCTTTAAATTCCGGCAGCGCCGCCGCCTGAAAATCAAAAACCGTTTCCTCTTTATAAGATTTAAAATTTTGAAATGTAAACTGGCATAGCATTTGATCCGCGCCCCTTTCAAGGGTATTATAGCAATATTATTGAAAATTTTCAATCTTTATATGCGATTTTATAAAATATTTTAACGAAAATCGGATTATAAGGCGATTTGGAACGATTTTAATTTGTAAAATGTATATTATCCGTTTATCTTTAAGCAGTTGATCAGGAAACAACCGGCCGCCCCAATTTGGGCGGCCGGTTGTTTTGGAAATATCGGAATCATATTTTATTTTTTTAAAAGCATCATCAATTCCATCATTCCCGGCGATTCCAAAACCGCCGGGAATCAATCTGCTTTCCCAACCCCAGCAGATCGTCCACACTGACAGAAAAATGCACGGCGAGAGAAACCAGCATGGTGATGGAAGGCCAAACGATATTATTTTCCCATTCGGATACGGTCTGTTTGGTTACGCCCAGTGCATTTGCAAGATCTGTTTGCGATAGATGATTGCTTTGCCGCAGAACCCGGATGTTAAAGCTCAGCGTGGTTTGCAAGAAATCTACTCGCATAGCTCCCGATTTTCGCCGCAAAATAGCCGCTGACAGGTAAGGACAGCCAGCAATCCGGCGTCTTCTTTTTCGATCGCCCGTTTTAAATTCTGATCATACAGTTCTTCTGGAATGGGGTTCCATTGAAAGAGGTTCAATAAAACGTTGTATTTATCGAGATACCAGGCCGCCGCCTCGCGCTCCAGATGATTCAGATGATTGATGCGCAGAAAGATTTCTTCCAGTTTTGTCCGCGCTGGGGTTAAATCTGGATTTTCTGTTAAAACGAAACCATCGCTCATTTTTTACCTCCAATCTGAGATAACTGCATATATAAGAAGTTATATATAACTAATTATATAAGACATCCTATATATCTCCAAACCATTATATAAAAGTTATACTATAAATGTCAAGTATAATTTCTAAATAGAATCGAGAGGATAAAAATGAGTGAATTTGGTTCCGTCAGGATTAAGCTGGATGAATTAATTAGAACAAGGGGAATCAGCAAAAACCATTTTTGCCATTTGGCTCAGCTGCAAAGTGCACAGTTGAACTCTTATCTGGATAATAGCGTGACAAGACTGGATACGGCGGTTTTATGCCGTATTTGCATGGCATTGGATTGCAGAATCGAGGATTTGCTGGAATTTATTCCAAGATAGATAACTTCTTATATAAGACATCTTATACCTTAAAAAATCTGATAAAAGAAGTTATACTATAATTATGGTGGTGACAGGCATGACAAAATACGGAAAAATTAAAATTCATCTAAATGAACTGATCAAGAAAACCGGGATCAGCAAGAATATGCTTGGGCACCGGGCAGAAATGCAGCGGGCGCAGATCAATGCGTATTGCAATAATACTATTACGCGTTTGGATGTGGATGTTCTGGCGCGTATATGCACCGTTCTAGATTGTGAAATCGGGGAATTACTGGAGTTTATTCCGGAAGAGAAAAAAGAATAAGGAAAGCGGGCCCGGCGGCCCGCTTTCCTTTACAGCGTTTTAGAAATTGCCTGGTGCATAGCGTACTGTGACGATATGCACCTCTTTCTTTTCTTTCAACACACGATAAATGACCACATAATTTTTCACAAACAACTGGCGGTAATCACCGTTTGCATAAGCGCCGATGCGGCGGACGGCACCGCGTTCCGGCAACTGCTCTAAACTGAAAATGGCGTTTTCCAGTTCGTGAACCATATTCAGGGCAATGCCGGGTTCCGAGAAGTTTCCTGCAATATAGGTATAAATACTGTTCAGATCCCGGTAAGCGTGGGCATAAAGTTTTACAACATATTTATCCAAAGTGTTTTCTCCGTAAAGAGGACAGCGTTTCCCTTGCGTCCATTAAAACGCCATCGGAAGCATATTCCTTTTCGGCTTCGCTGATTGCTGCATCCATGTGTGCGGTTTCAAGCATTTCCTCATATGTTTCAATGCTCATAACCACTAAATCACCGTATCCGTTTTTTGTGATAAAAAGTGGTTCGCGCCGTGCGTGGCAAAGCTCGGAAATTTCCGTGGTGTTTCTAAGATCTGTAATCGGTCTGATTTGCGGCATGTTTTACGCCTCCTTTCTTTGTATATTATTATAGCAGAATCATGCGCAAATTACAAGCCGATGATACAAAATTCAATGGTGCGCTTTCGGCACATCTTCAAATAAAAAGGGCTTTTTTGTATGCTTGCAGAAGAACACTATTACGAGAAATTGTAAATTTCTGCAAAATCCCGGCGCGCCGGCTTTCTGAACCGGCGCTTTCACCCCTGCAGGCCTTCGGCCTGGCGCTGCATATTTTCGATTACAATATCGTGAATTTCGCCCAGAGAGGCGCAGTATTCCAGCACCTTCCAGGGGGTATTGGTGTGGTAATGGATTTTGATCAGATCCTCATCGCCCACGGCGAGCAGGCTATCGCCCTCGATATGGGTACGGATATAATCGTTGATCGCGTCTTCCGAAAGATTTTCTCCCGCGATCAGAAGCTGTGTATCGAATTTAAATTCCAGCATAATTTCAGGTTCCTTTCTTTTTTCTTTTTTTCGGCAGAGGCGTCAGGGGCTCTACAAGCGCGAGCGCGCGGCCGCAGAGCGCCGGCTCCTCCAGATTGACAATATAGCAGGGTTTGGCGCCGGGATAGGGCGGCGCCTGCGGCGCGCCCTCCATCAGCGTTTCCAGGCAAGGGTGTTTTTTCAGAAAAACGGTATTATCACAGATCAGAAGGATCGGCTTTTCATTGATATAAACCGTATATTCCCCAAACATCGCCCGGGCGCGCACCGTGCCGAAGGGCCGGAGCTGCTCCAGCGCCCAGGAGACGAATTCAGCGGAGCTCGCCATCTGTGCGCCCTCCTTTCTTTTTTAAAATCAGCGGGAGAAGGCCCGCCAGCAGGAGCACCGGAAAAACCAGCGCTGCCAGCAGCCCCGCGCGCAGGCTGCCCCCGCAGCGTGCGGAAACAAAGCCCACCAGCGTGGGCCCGGTGGTTCCGCCCAGATCACCGGCCAGCGCCAGCAGGGCAAAGAGCGCCGTGCCGCCCTTCGGAATGGCGGCGCTGGCCAGGCTGAAGGTTCCCGGCCAGAGAACGCCCACGCCAAAGCCGGTGGCGGCGCAGGTGAAAAGCGCCAGCGCGGGGAGCGGGGAGAGGGCGGTGACCAGATAGGTTACAAGGCAGAGCCCGCCGCCGGCCAGCATAAAGCGCTTCAGCGGCAGCGATGCGCTTTTTTTGGCAAAAAGCAGGCGCGAAAGCCCCATACAGCCCGCAAAGAGGCAGGGGCCGAGCAGATCGCCCAGCGCTTTGGGAACCCTCAGGCCGCTCTCCACAAACGCGCTTGCCCACTGAGACATGGAAAGCTCCGCCGCGCCGGAGGCAAACATCAGCAGCACAAACAGCCAAAAAAGGGGTTTTTTGAGCAGTGCGGCGATGGAATGGCTCTCTTCCGGGGCAACCGGCGGGCGGATCGGCACGCGGAGAAACAGAAATCCGTTTACAAACGGGAGCACTGCCCAGAAAACGGCCACCGCCGGCCAGCTTTTTATACCGAACAGGGCGAAAAAGCCGGTTGAGAGCAGAATAACCGCCATCACGCCCCAGCAGTAAAAGGAATGGAGCAGGCTCATTGCCGCGTCTTTTCGCTCGGTGGGGCAGCCTTCCATCACCGGGCTGACCAGCACCTCCACCAGGCCGCCGCCGATCGCATAGAGAAAAACCGCGAGCAGCAGCCCCCAGAAGGGCGGGAGCCAAAAGGGGAAGATCCCCAGCCCGGCCAGACCCGCCGCCGAGAGAAACTGCGCGGCGGCAAGGCAGGGGCGGTAACCGATTTTATCGGCCACGCCCGCCGAAAGCAGATCCACCAGAAGCTGGATCAGAAAATTGAAGGTAACCAGCAGCGTAACCTGCCCGAGTGAAAGCCCGAAGGTGCTTCGGAAGGTTAAGAACAGCAGCGGCGCGTAATTATTGACCGCCGCCTGGGAAGCCGAGCCGATAAAGCAGGCCGCCATGGTAAGGCGCCAATTTTCAGAAGGTTTTAAAGCGTTCAAAGGGCACTCCTTCCGCGGTTGAGCTGATCCACAATATCCAGCAGCTCCAGCGGGTGGGAAATCACGAAATCCGCTGATTCCACCTGCGAAAATCCGCCGATTCCCCAGCTGCACCCCACCGAGCGGACCCCGGCGGCACGCGCGGCCTCCACATCATAATGCATATCGCCCACATAAAGGCAGCCGCTTTCGGGACAGCCGTTTTCCCGCAGGAGCAGACGCAGGCCCGCCGGATCCGGCTTCATCGGGATTCCCGCGCGCTGGCCGTATACCTCATCGAGACAGCCGTTTAATACAGCGCCGGTAATCAGCAGTGTTTGCTGATGGGGCCGGTTGGAGAGCACCGCCCGGCGGATCCCCCGCGCGCCCAGCTCCGCCAGCATTTCCGGAATCTTTGGATAGGGCTCTACCTGATAGGAGGGATCGGCGCGGTAGAGCGCATCGTAATAACGGAAGAGTTCCTCCGGATCGGCCTGCAGCGATGCTTCCTGCATCACGCCTTCGAGCAGGGCGCGCGCGCCGTAGCCAACGTGTTTTAAGATCCGGCCGGCCGGCAGCGGCGGGCGGCCGTAATGGGCAAGCGTCCGGTTGATATAGGCGGTGATGATCCCGCGGGAATCGGTTAAGGTGCCGTCCATATCAAAAGCAATCAGTTGAATCATTTCAGGGTTCCTTTCAAATCACGGAATAAGATCATTCTATCATAATCAGGGTTGGCAATCAAGAAGAAACTGTGGTATAATACCTTTATATGATGAAAAAGGGGGTGCGAAAGGGCAGTTGGAATTTCCCAAAAAGGTAACGGATAAGCTGGCGGTGCTGACGACCCGCCCGGGCGTTTATCTGATGAAAGACCGGGAGGGCCGGATTATCTATGTGGGCAAGGCGAAAAATCTGAAAAACCGCGTAAGCTCTTATTTTACCGGCGTAAAAAGCCATACCGCCAAGGTGCTGGCGATGGTGCGGAAGGTGGCGGATTTCGATTACATCTGCGTGAATTCCGAAATGGAGGCGCTGATTCTTGAAAACAACCTGATCAAACGCCACAGCCCGAAATATAACATCCTTTTGAAGGATGATAAAACCTATCCCTTTGTGGCCTTAAACCTCCATGAGCCCTATCCGCACCTTCAGGTGCTACGGCAGGAAAGCAAGGAGGGCTGCAGGCTTTTCGGCCCGTTTCCCCAGATGGGTGCGGCGGCCGAGATCGTGCGGACGGTAAACGATCTTTTTGGCCTTGCAACCTGCGGGCGCGTTTTTCCGCGTGATTTTAAAAAGGGGCGGCCCTGCCTGCGGTTTCATATCGGCAACTGCTGCGGCGTTTGCACCGGGCAGGTGAGCAGGGCGCAGTACCGGGAGCGGCTGGAAGAGGCAACGGCCTTTTTAAAAGGGGATTACAAGGGCCTCACGGCCGCCCTTTCGGCAAAGATGGAGGCCGCGGCCGAGGCGCTTCAGTTTGAGAAGGCCGCCGCGCTGCGCGACCGCATCCGCCGGATTGAGAAGCTGGGGCAGAATCAGATTGTGGATCACGAAAACGGGCCCGACCGCGATATTTTGGATGCTTCCCGGCTGGGAGAGCTGCTGGCTGTGGGCGTGCTGGTTTTTCGGGGCGGGCGGCTGCTGATGCAGGATACGGTGGTTTTCCGCGAGGGGCTGGAAGAAAACTGGGCAGGCCCCTTTATTCAGCGCTATTACCGCCGGCCGGAGCAGATCCCGCGGGAAATCCTGCTGCCCTTCCCGCCGGAGGATACGGAGCTGCTGGAAGCCTGGCTTTCAGATCTAAGGGGCGGGCCGGTTACGCTGCGCTGCCCGCAGCGCGGCAGGGGGATGGAGCTGCTGGCTTTATGCCGTAAAAATGCCTCTGAAAAGCTGGCCGAGCGGGAGGCCGGGGGCGACCGCACCCTGAAAACCGCCCTGCTGCTGGCCCAGGCGCTGGGGCTGCCCGCGCCGCCGCAGCGGATTGAGATGTATGATATTTCCAATTTCGGCAGCGATTCCATGGTGGGCGGCATGATTGTTTGGGAAGGGGGGCGCTTTCGGCGCAGCGCCTACCGCAAATTCAAGATCCGGGATCTGGCGGGGCCCGATGATTACGCCGCGACCCGCCAGATGCTGGCACGCAGGCTTGCGCATCTGGACGACGCGGAATTCGGCGGCCGGCCGGATCTGATTTTAATGGACGGCGGCGCACAGCATCTGAACGCCGTGCGCGATCTCTGCGGGGAGATCCCGCTTTTCGGGCTGGTGAAAGACCGGCGGCACCGCACCCGCGGGCTGGTTTCCGCCGCCGGGGAGCTGGATCTGCGCAGCGATCCGGCGCTCTATGCCTTTTTTTCCTCCCTGCAGGAGGAGGTGCACCGTTTTGCCATTACCTATATGAAGAAGACCCATTCCAGGGCCATGACCCGCTCGCCGCTGCTGGAGCTGCCCGGAATGGGGCCGGCGCGCCTTGCGAAGCTGAAAAAAGCGTTTCCCGGGGGGCTTCCGGAGGCGAGCGCGGCGGAAATCCGCAGCAGGGCGGGCCTGCCTGAAGCGCTCGCGGAAGCGGTTTACCGCTATTATCACGGGGAGGATGCATAAAAATGATGCGCATTATTGCAGGCACGCGGCGGGGCAGGAGGCTGGCGACCCTGCCGGGCGAGGATACGCGCCCAACCCTCGAGCGCGTAAAGCAGGGGCTGTTTTCAGCGATCCAGTTTGAGCTGGAGGGCCGCGCCGTGCTGGATCTTTTTGCCGGAAGCGGGCAGTTGGGGCTGGAAGCTCTCTCCCGCGGGGCGCGGAGCTGCTGGTTCAACGATCATAACCCAAAGGCGCTGGAAGTGGTTCGCCGCAATATCCGGGCCTGCCAATTTGAAAACATTGCAAAAGAAACTTGCGCGGAGCATATGCTTTGTGTTAAAATGATCCAAAGGGCGGGCTTTTTGCCGGATCTGGTGTTTTTGGATCCGCCCTACCGGCAGAACCGGATTCAGGAGGTGCTGGCCGTGCTTGCGCCGGATCTGCGCCCGGGCGCGCTGGTAGCGGCCGAGAGCGCGGCGGCGGAGCAGTTTGATTTTTGCGGGCTTTCCCTGCGCCGGGAATACTTTTACGGGCCGGTGAAGGTGACGCTTTTGGAAAAGAGGGGGCAAGACCAATGAAGGCAGCCATCTGCCCCGGATCGTTTGATCCGGTTACGCTGGGGCATCTGGATATTATTACGCGCGCGGCGAAGCTGTTTGACCGGGTTTATGTTGCCGTGCTGGCAAACAGCGCGAAAAAGCCGATTTTTACCGTGGAGGAGCGCATGCGGCTGCTGCAGCGCTGCCTGGAGGGCCGGCCGGGCATCGAGGTGGTTACCTTTTCGGGCCTGCTGGCCGATTGCGCGCGGCAATACGGCGCGGCCGCGATTGTAAAGGGGCTGCGCGCCGTGACCGATTTTGAATATGAATTCCAGATGGCGCTGACGAATAAAAAGCTCAACCCGGAGCTGGAGACGCTTTATCTCAACACCAGCGCGGAATATATGTATTTATCCTCCAGCATTGTGAAGGAAGTGGCAAAAAACGGCGGGGATATTACCGATTTTGTCCATCCGGCGGTGGCGGAGGAGATTCGGATGCGTTTAAATCATAAAGGAGAGTAAACATGAAGGTAGAAGAAATTCTGGTTGCGATGGAAGATTTGCTGGAGGACGCCTGGAACCTGCCGATGAGCGGGGGCAAGCGGGTGGTGAGCACCGAGGAGCTGCTGGAGCTGATTACCGATCTGCGGGCCTCCCTGCCGGAGGAAATCCGCAGGGGCAATGAGATTCTGGCGAAAAAAGACCGGATCATCCTGCAAGGGCGGGATGAAGCGGAGCTGACGCTCAAGGCCGCGCGCGCCAAAGCCGATAAGCTGGTTTCGGAAGAGGCGGTTTACCGCGAGGCGCAGGAAAAGGCGCAGGAAATTATTGCCACGGCGCAGAAAAGCGCCCGTGAGCTGAAAAACGCTACGGTGGAATATTGCGAAACCATTCTGGCGCGTACCGCCGAGAGCCTCTCGAAGAGCAATCTTGCGATCGAGGAGACCCGCAAGAGCATCCGCAAGCAGAAAGCATGAGCCGGGAGCGGATCTATGCCCTGGATTTGATTCGGGGCGTTGCGGTGCTGGGAATGATTCTGCATCATACCCTTTTTGCGGTTGAAGAGGTTTCCGCCCTTTTCGGCGCGCCTGTTTCCTTTGCTTTTTTTCTGGATAGCCGACTCTTCTGGGTATTGCAGGAGCTGTTTGTAGGCGCGTTTTTGCTGGTGAGCGGGATCTGCACCGCCTTTTCCCGCAGCGTGCTCAGGCGGGGGCTGATCGTTTCAGCGGCGGCGGCGGCCGTAACGCTGGCAACAGGGATTCTGCTGCCTCTGCTGGGGCTGGAAGGCCTGGAGATCTGGTTTGGCATTTTGCATCTTTTCGGGCTTTCGATGCTGCTTTACGGGCTTTTTACTTTTCCGAAACGGATCGTTCCGGCGCTTACGGCGGTGGTGCTTTTCGCCCTTTATCTGAGCATGATGCTCACGCGCGGAAGCGGCTGGTCAAACGCGCTCTGCGCGGTGATCGGCCTGCCGGCAAAGGGCTTTTTTTCCGCTGATTATTATCCGCTGCTGCCCTATTTTCTGCTCTTTCTGGCGGGAACCTTTCTGGGCCGGCCGGTGAAAGAGCGGCGGCTTCCCGCCTGGTTTTATACCCTGCGGGCGCGCCCGATTGAATGGGTTGGGCGGCACTCCCTGTGGATTTATCTGATTCATCAGCCGGTGATTTTCGGTGTTGCAGCGCTGGTTTTTTGGCTGATCTGCCGGTAAGCGGCGTAATTGGGTGCGCGGCGGCCTTCGGGCTGCCGCGCACTTTTTTATTAGCTCTTATTAATTGATGGTATCAATAAAAAATAGATAAAAAACTTGCATTATTCGGCAAATCATTATATAATTTTGACAACAGTAATCCAAAGGGAGTATGAAAAGAGGAATCCAAAATGAGAAAAAGAGTTCTTGCAGCGTTTCTGAGCGTCTGCCTGGCGGTTTCCCTGCTGGGGGGAGCGGCGCTTCCGGCAGCGGCGGAAGACGCGGCGGGCGATCCCCTTGCCCGCGATCTGGCCCTTTATCCGGAAGCGCGTTCCTTCCTGGTGGAGAGCCAGGAGGATCTGGAGGCGATGGCCGCTGTGGTCAACGGCGGGAAGGATCTGAAGGGCTATACCTTTTTGCAGACGGAAGATATTACCCTGGAAGGGGAATTTACCCCCATCGGGAAGAATCTTTCGAACGCATCGGGGATGGCCAATATTGCAACCGTTTTCAAAGGAACCTACGATGGCGGCTGCCATACCATCTCCAATCTGAATATCAATCTGCCGGGGCAGAACGGCGTGGGGCTTTTCGGCGCCTGCTATGGGGCGACGCTCCGGAATATCGGCATTGAAAGCGGCAGTGTAACCGGCGCAAACCGCGCGGGCGGCATTGCGGGCTATGCCGATGCATGCCAGGTGCTGAGCTGCTATAATAAGGCCGATATTCAGATTGTGAGCGGGGTAGACGGTGCGGGCGGCATTGCGGGTGTGGCGCGCGATTCCGCCGAGATCACCGGCTGCGCGAATTTCGGCAGTGTGACCGCCGTGAGCGCCGGCGCCGGTGGGATTGCCGGCTGGGGCGCATCCAATATTACGCTGCGTGCCTGCTATAGCGGCGGGGCTGTGCTGCTCAGCGGCACGAGTGCGGGCAGCGGAGCTACAGACGCCTTCGGCCGCTGTTCGGCCGGATCGGACCGCAGTTTTGCAAGCTGCTGGTATCTGCAGAGCGTTTGCGAGAGCAACTTCTGGGGAGGGCAGGCGCTGGCGGAGGAGAATCTGCCGATGATCGCTTACCGGATGAATGACGCCCTGGGCACCGGCAACCGTAATTTCACCGTGGATACGCGCGGGGATTTCGTCTTTATGCGTGCGGGGCGCAGCGGGATCGACTGCATGAATCTGCGCACCATCCGCGGCGGCGTGATGCTGGAGGGTACCCCGGTTTACCTGCCGGACGGCGGGTATTACACCGTGCCGGCGGAATACGGGGGCGCGGCGGTTGAATCTGCGGCGGC
>QAKW01000032.1 GCA_003343605.1 Clostridiales bacterium | reverse complement strand
ACGCGTCGTCCTGCTGCTGAATAATACCAAGCCGCTGTTCAAGCATTTTTGTGTTCCTCCTGTCAATATAAGGATTTTCCTTCAATATACCATAATGAAATATGATGTCAATTCATTCTGGGGAAATGACCCGAATGTTTAAATTTTTTAGCGGATTGCCAACGTCCGGCGTTTCCGTTCACACCGCGAAAGCAGGCATTTTCTGGCTGCCTTCCTTCGGGCAGAATACTTGGCCGTTACAATTAAAAAGCGGGCAAAGGGTGCGCCCTTGCCCGCAGGTTGTTTATTTCTTCAAAAACCAGCCGTATCCGCCCGGCTCCAAACCGCCTGCCCGCGCCCCCTCGGCCAGCAGTGGCTCCCCTTCCACTTCGAATGCCGCCGGGCTGAAATTCATCGCCAGGCGGATGCGCTCTCCACGATCGAAGATCAGACGCCCGCCCTCATAATCCAAAAAAACGCAGGAACCGGCAAAATCCGGCCGGTATTGCCCGCGCAGCGCACCAAGCCGCCGGTAATAGTGCAGCAGGGTTTGATCCTCCCGCCCCCAGGGAAAGGTGCCGCGGCAATAAGGATCGCCGTAACCCTCCATGCCCGCCTCGTCTCCATAAAAGATGCAGGGAATCCCGGGCAGGGAAAATTGAAGCAGCGCCGCCTTTTTCAAAAGCCGCAGCCCTTTTTCCCGCTGCGCATCTGAAAGATAATTATCGGCTTGGTAGGCCCGGGGCGGAATGAAATCCGCACCCAGCCGGTTGAGGATACGCGGCGTATCGTGCGTCGAGAGAATATTCATCAGGCAGGCCAGGGCCGGCTGGGGGTATTCTTCGAGCAGCTCTATCACCGCTTGATAAAAGGCGGCGGTATCGCCGCTTTGCAAAAGTGCAACGATCGCCTCCAGCCAGGGATAATTCATCACCGTATCGCACTGGCGGCCGATTAAAAACCGCCGCCTGGCGCCGTAGCTCACCTTTTCAACCGCGTTTTCCCAAACCTCGCCGATAATCAGGCTCTCCCGCTTTGTTTCCTTCACCCGCCGGCGAAAGGCCTCCAGAAACGCATCCGGCAGCTCATCGGCAACATCCAGCCGCCAGCCGAAGGCTCCCCGTTCCATCCAGAGGGCGGCGATTCCCCGCTCGCCTGTAATGTAACGTAAAAAATCCGGCGCAGTCTCATCAACACAGGGCAGCGACGGAAACCCCCACCAGCAATCGTATTTTTCCGGATAATCCGTAAAATGATACCAATGATAATAAGGCGATTCCGGGCTTTCATAGGCTCCCGGCCCCGGATACAGCCCTTCTTTGTTAAAATAGCGGCTGTTTGCGCCGGTATGGGAAAACACGCCGTCGAGCACAATCCGGATCCCCAATGCCTGCGCCTCTTGGCAGAGCGCCTCAAAATCGGCGTTTTCTCCCAGATACGGATCCACCTGCTCATAATCAGCAGTGCTGTAGCGATGATTTTCCGCGCTTTCAAAGATCGGATTCAGATAAAGCAGATCAACCCCCAGCTCCCGCAGATACGGCAGCTTTTCCCGAATACCGGCAAAATTGCCCCCAAAAAAATCATTTCCCGCAAAATCCGGCCGGTCCTGGGTAAAAAGCGGGCGTTCCTCCCACTGCTCATGCACGATGCGCGGCCCGCGAACAGGGCGTGAAGGCCCCATTTTTCCCCGGCAGAACCGATCGGGAAAAATCTGATACCAAACACCGCCCGCAAGGCTTTCCGGCGTTTCAAAATCCCGCTCATAAACCGTCAGCCGCCATTCCGGCAGCCAATCGCCGATGGTGGCGCGGGCGCCGTCCGGCGTGCCGATAAAAAGCAGGTTGCCGTTCTCCAATTCCGCCTCAAAGCGGAAAAAGCAGAGCCCGGGCTCCGTTAAAACAAAACTGCCCGAAAAAATCTCGCCGCTGCTTTCTTTTTCGAGATACCGGGCCTCCTGCGATCCTGTTTCATAGCGAAAGACCGCCCGGATCCGGCGGCAGGGCGGCTCCCCTTCCAGCCGCATCCGCAAAAAAAGCGGCTCTTCCGCACGCAGCGCGCCGAAGGGACGCTTGTATTCTGTTTTTCTGCTGTTGAAATATACCATGTTAATACAATAGGGGATTTTTTGTGCTTTGTCAAGAGGGTTCCCGGGTTTTATTCAGTAAAAGTGCTAATTTTTAAAATTATAAAACTATTTTTTTGTAAATATTTGCCAAAAACTGCTGCTTTTCTTTATGCAATTAATGGATTTTCAGCTTTTCGGCAAAAATTCCTATCACTTTACTTTTGAATGCGGTATAATAAAGATATTAAAAAATCGAAAAGGAGTGGTGTGAAATGGAGCGGGATGCTTTTCCGAAGGATCTCTTTTTTACGGGCGTCAATTACCGCGCGCACCGCTATTTTGGCTGTCACCGGCTGGATAGCGGCGCATGGATTTTTCGCGTATGGGCACCGCATGCGCAATGGGTATCCCTGGTGGGGGATTTCTGCGGCTGGGACATTTCCGCCTTTCCGCTGAAAAAAACAGATGAACGCGGCGTTTGGGAACGAACGCTCGATGGTCTTCAAACCTACGACGCCTATAAATACGCCATCGGTACGCCGGGCGGCGATACAATCTATAAGGCCGATCCTTACGCCTGCCATTTTGCCCTGCGTCCGGATACTTCCTCCAAAATTTTTGATATATCGGGCTATTTGTGGAACGACAGCGCATGGATGAAAAGCCGCGGAAAAAAACCGGCCTGGAACCGGCCGATGAATATTTACGAGGTTCAGCTCGGCTCCTGGCTGCGCTACGAAGACGGCAACTATTATTCCTATACCGCGATTGCGGATAAGCTGCTCGATTATGTGATTGATATGGGGTATACCCATATTGAGCTGATGCCGGTGACCGAATATCCCTTCGATCAGAGCTGGGGCTATCAGGTAACGGGCTATTTTGCGCCGACCTCCCGCTATGGCACGCCCTTTGATTTCATGGAATTTGTAGACCGCTGCCATCAGCGCGGCATCGGCGTTCTGATGGATTGGGTGCCCGCCCACTTCCCCAAAGATGCCTCCGGCCTTTATGAATTCGATGGCGCCTGCTGCTATGAATATGAAGATCCGCTGATGCGGGAACATCCCGATTGGGGCACCCGTGTTTTCGATTACGGCCGGCCGGAGGTAATCAGCTTTCTGATTTCCAGTGCCTGCTACTGGCTTGAAAACTATCATATCGATGGGCTGCGGGTTGATGCCGTGGCTTCCATGCTCTATCTCGATTACGGCCGGCGCGACGGGCAGTGGCGCCCCAATATCTACGGGGATCACGGCAATCTCGAAGCGGTCGCGCTGCTGAAAAATCTCAACAACGAGGTGCATGCCTCTTTTCCCGGCGCGCTGATGATTGCCGAGGAATCCACCGCCTGGCCTCTGGTTACCGGAAGCACGGAGCAGGGCGGCCTCGGCTTTGATTTCAAATGGAATATGGGGTGGATGAACGATTCGCTGGAATATATTTCAAAGCCGCCGCTGTTCCGCCATCATATGCAGGATAAGCTGACCTTTGCCATGACCTATGTTTACTCGGAACATTATGTTTTGCCTCTTTCACACGATGAGGTGGTGCACGGCAAATGCTCTCTGCTTTCAAAAATGCCCGGCACCTATGAAGAAAAGTTCCAGAATCTCAAGGCGTTTTATGGCTATATGACCGCTCACCCGGGCAAAAAGCTGCTGTTCATGGGCGGCGAATTCGGGCAGTTCATCGAATGGAACGAAGAGCAGAGCCTCGATTGGATGCTGCTGGAATATCCCTCGCATCTGGCGCTGCAAAACTATGTGCGGGCGCTTAACCGGTTTTATCTGATGCGTCCTGCATTTTATGCGCAGGATACCAGCTGGGAAGGCTTTGAATGGATTTCCCTGGATGATACCGCCAACTGCATTCTGGCGTTTCTGCGGAAATGTGAAAAGGAAAAAATCCTGGTGGTCGTGAATTTTTCAGAATACGACTTAATAGACTATAGCTTAGGGCTTCCGATGGCCGGATCACTTTCGATGCGGCTGAGCTCGGATGAAGCGCGCTTCGGCGGAGCAGACCGGTTTAAAAAACGCATTCAGGTTTCAAAAAAGCCGTTTCATGGGCAGCCCTGTTCGGCGAAACTGCATATTGCGCCGTTTTCCGCCACTTATTACCATTATCGCTTACAAAAAGGAGGAGCAGAAGATGAAAAATAAAGAAATGCTGGCCATGCTGCTTGCAGGCGGGCAGGGCAGCCGCCTTTACGTGCTTACGCAGGAAACGGCCAAGCCCGCAATCCCTTTCGGCGGAAAATACCGGATTATTGATTTTACGCTTTCTAACTGCACCAATTCCGGCATCGATACCGTTGGCGTTCTCACGCAGTACCGTCCGCTGGAGCTGCATTCCTATATCGGAAACGGCCAGCCCTGGGATCTCGATCGGATGCAGGGAGGCGTTCATATTCTGCCCCCCTATGTTTCAGGCGCTACCGGCCAGTGGTATAAGGGAACGGCCAACGCCATTTATCAAAACATCCAGTTTATCGAAAAGTATCGTCCGGAATATGTGCTGATCCTTTCCGGCGATCATGTTTATAAAATGGATTACAGCAAAATGCTGGCCTTTCACAAAGCACGAAAAGCCGATGCCACCATCGCCACCCTTCAGGTGCCGATAGAGGAGGCCAGCCGCTTCGGAATTGTAAATGCCGATGAAAACGATCATATCTATGAATTCGAAGAAAAACCGCCGCATCCGAAATCTGACCGCGCGTCTATGGGCGTTTATATCTTTACCTGGGAAAAGCTGCGGCATTATCTGGAGCAGGATGAGCTGGATCCGGCGAGTGAAAAGGATTTTGGTAAAAACATTCTGCCCAAAATGCTGCAGGAGGGCGAGCGCCTGTTTGCCTATCCCTTCGAGGGCTACTGGAAAGACGTAGGCACCATCGACAGCCTCTGGGAAGCCAATATGGATTTGCTCAATCCCAATATCCCGCTTAATTTATCGGATCCGGAATGGAAAATATATGCCCGTCACGGCCAGAATCTGATGCCGCAATATATCGGCGAAAACGTACATATCGGCGAATCGATGATTACCGAGAATTGTACGCTCTGCGGCTGCTCCCTCTGGTATAGCGTGCTCTTTTCCGGTGTTTCGGTGGAAAGCGGCTCCTGCCTGAATTCCGCAGTGGTGATGCAGAATACCAGAATCGGGAAAAACTGTACCATCAAATACGCGATTATCGCCTCAGACGCCGTGATTGAAGACGGTGCCGTCATCGGCGCGGAGCCGGAGCACTATCACGGCGGCGAATGGGGAATTGCAGTGGTTGGCTCCGGCGCACGGGTCAGGGCCGGGCAGGTTGTGCTGCCCAAGGAAATGATCAAACCCAATACCGTAAAGGAGGCGATATAAGCCATGAACGCGCTGGGAATTATATTTTCTGATTACTATACCGACCACCCGGTTCAAAATGAGCTGATTCGCTCCCGCACGCCGGCCTCGCTTCCCTATGCGGGCCGGTACCGCACGGTGGATTTCGCTCTTTCCAGCATGGTCAATGTGCAGATGACCGATATCGGCATCATTGCCAAAGAAAATTATGGTTCGCTCATCGACCATCTGGGCAACGGGCAGGATTGGGATTTAAACCGCCGCAACGGCGGACTCACCATGCTGACGCCTCTTGCAAGACCCGAAACCCATACCATCGCGGCCCGCGGCCGTCTGGACGCGCTGCGGTCCATCCGCGGCTATATTGAAGACAGCCGCCATGATCTGATTGTAATGGCCTTTGGCGGTACGGTTGCCAACATTGATCTTGGCGCGATGGCCGCCTATCATCTTGAAAACGAGGCCTATCTCACAATGGCCTGCAGTGAGATCCCAGCGGGTATCGGAGAAATGATGCTGGCCCGGCAGCCGGGCGGCCGGATTGAAAAAATCTCCTATCTGCTGAAGGAATCGGCTGAAAATCACCTGTGCGCGCTGGGTACTTATGTAATGAGCCGGGCAGATCTGCTGGAATTTTTGGCAGAGGCCGATAATCAAGATTATACCAATATGAACCGGGAGCTAATTCAGAAAAATCTGGCGGATCACCGTATCTTTGGCTATGAACATCCCGGCTACGCGCGCGTGATCCGCACGGTTGAAGATTATTTCGCCGCCAGTATGGATATGCTAAAACCGGAGCTGCAAAAGGAGCTGTTTCTGGCAGACCGCCCGGTTTATACCAAGGTAAAGGATTCGGTTCCCACGTTTTATGATTACCATGCGATTGTGGAAAACAGCCTGATCGCGGATGGATGCACCATTAAAGGAACCGTCCGGAATTCCGTGATTTTCCGGGGCGTCTGTGTGGAAGAGGGGGCTGTTGTGGAAAATGCAATTCTGATGCAAAACAGCGTCATCGAGCGCGACGCCCGAATCGCCTGTGCGATTACCGATAAAAACGCCAGAATCAGTGCAGGCGTGGAAGTACGGGGTTCGGCGCGCGTTCCCTTCGTTGTTGGAAAGGGTAAGCGGGTATAGACGGATGAAAATTCTTTATGCTGCCAGTGAAGCCGCTCCTTTTATAAAGGTAGGCGGGCTCGGCGATGTTGCGGGCGCGCTGCCGAAGGCGCTTTGCCGCGCGGGGGACGATGTGCGGGTGATTCTGCCGTTTTACGGCGCGATTCCGGAACATCTGAAAGCCCTCTGCCGCTACCGCACCCATTTTTATTTTAATAATTCCTGGCGCAGCCAGTACTGCGGCGTTTTTGAAGCGCAGGTGGAGGGCGTGACCTATTACCTGCTCGACAATGAATTTTACTTCAATCGCCCGGAAGTTTAC
Source organism: Clostridiales bacterium (assembly GCA_003343605.1). GTDB lineage: Bacteria > Bacillota > Clostridia > Oscillospirales > QAKW01 > QAKW01. Next base: position 9,731 of record QAKW01000032.1, on the reverse strand, counting down.
GGCGCCTATGATGACGGCGAGCGCTTCGCCTTTTTCTCCCGCGGCGTGCTGGAGGTGCTGCCGCTGATTGATTTTTATCCCGACGTGCTTCATTGCAACGACTGGCATACCGCCTTGATTCCGGTTTTACTGGATACCCAGTTCCGCACACGGCCGGGCTATGAAAATATTCACACGGTTTTCACAATTCATAATATCGAATTTCAGGGGAAATTCGATCCTTATATTCTGGGCAATGTTTTCGGCATGGATGAGCAGCTGAAGCCGCTGCTTTATTACGGCGACTGCATCAATCTGATGAAAGGCGCCATTGAATGTGCCAACCGGGTCACTACCGTTTCGGCCCGTTATGCGCAGGAAATTCTCTCCCCCCCGAAATCCTGCGGTCTGGAGCATATTCTGCGCGCCCGTTCCTATAAAATTCAGGGCATATTAAATGGGATCGACACCGAAGTTTTCAATCCCGAAACCGATCCGCGGATCGCGGCCAACTACAGTGTGAATAGCCTGGCGCAGAAAGTTCAAAATAAATATGCACTGCAAAAAGAATTGGGCCTTGCCCAGACCAACGCGGTTCCCCTTTTCGGCATGGTAACCCGCCTGACGCATCAGAAGGGGCTGGATCTAATTACTGCGAAGCTCGACTGGCTGGCCGGGCAGCAGGTTCAGGTTGTTGTTTTGGGAACCGGGGATGCGGGCTACGAGCAATTTTTGCGGGAATGTGCCGGCCGGCATCCGGAGACACTGCGGATCTGGCTTGCGTTTGACAGCGCACTGGCGCAGCGGATTTACGCGGGCAGCGATTTCTTTATGATGCCCAGTGAATTCGAGCCCTGCGGGCTGGCGCAAATGATTGCCATGCGCTATGGAACCCTGCCGGTGGTGCATGCGACCGGCGGCCTGGCAGATACGGTGATTCCCTATAATCCGGAGGAGAAAACCGGGCGGGGGATCACATTCCAGAGTTTTCATCCCGAAGATTTTTCCAACGCGCTCTGGCGCGGGATGGAGCTGTTTCACGATAAATATCATTTTACCCGGGCGCGGAAGAACGCCATGGAGGGCGATTATAGCTGGGGCCCAAGCGTCAGCGCCTATCAGGCGCTCTATACCGGGATCTGAAGGAACCAGGCGGATCTGATCGAACCGCCGCCAGAAGTAACGAAAGAGAGGCATCAAGATGACCCAACAGGAGATCAAAGAAAAAATCCAGACCGTTGTTACCGAAAAGTTTGCCTGTGACGCGGAAGACGCCACGGTCCGGCAGATGTACGACAGTGTGGTCAGCTTTGTTTTGCAGGAGCTGAGCATCCGCCGGCGCGATACGGTGAAAGAAATTGAACGGCAGGAATGCAAACAGGTTTATTATATGTCGATGGAATTTCTGATCGGCCGTTCTCTTAAAAACAATCTCTATAATATGGGGATCGAGGAAGACCTGCGTTCTGTTTTGCAAACATTCAACGTTGATCTCGAAGATCTTTACGCCATGGAGCCCGATGCGGGTCTCGGCAATGGCGGGCTGGGCAGGCTGGCCGCCTGCTATCTGGATTCCCTGACTGCCTGCAATTATCCGGCGACCGGATTTTCCATCCGGTATGAATTCGGTATCTTCCGGCAGGTGATCATCGATGGCTGGCAGATGGAATTCCCCGATAACTGGCTGGAACTGGGCGGAGGCTGGCTTGTGCCGCGCCCGGATGAAGCGCAGGAAATTCATTTTGACGGCCAGGTGGAAGAAATCTGGAGTGATGAAGGGCTTAAAACCGTTCATAAAAATTATTATAAGGTGCTGGCTGTGCCCTATGACCTGATGATTTCTGGCTACGATTCCAAAATTGTCAATAAATTGCGCCTGTGGGGCGCGAAAAGCCTGGAAAATTTTGACATGTCACTGTTTTCCCGCGGCGAGTACCTCAAAAGCTGCGAGGGGGATGCAAAGGCCGAAGCGATTTCGAAGGTCCTTTATCCGGCCGATGATCATGAAGAGGGCAAAAACCTGCGGCTCAGGCAGCAATACTTTTTTGTAAGCGCTTCGCTGCAGAACATTCTGCAGGAGCACCTGAAAAAATATGGAACACTCGATAATCTGGCGGAAAAAGTGGTTATTCACATCAACGATACCCATCCCGCACTCTGTGTTCCGGAACTGATGCGCCTGCTGATGGATCAGCACGGCTATTCCTGGGACGATGCCTGGCAGATCACCTGCCGCACGCTGGCTTATACCAATCACACTGTGATGAGCGAAGCGCTGGAAAAATGGTCGATCTCCCTGTTTTCCGGCCGCCTGCCGCGGATCTTTACCATTGTGAAGGAAATCAACCGCCGTTTTTGTGAACGTATTTATGAGGAGCATCCGGAAAAGCGCGGCGTCATTGATCAGATGGCGGTCATCGGCGAGGGAATGGTGCGCATGGCCAATCTCTGCGTTGCCTGCTGCTTCAGCGTCAACGGCGTTTCCGCGCTGCACAGCGAAATTCTTAAGAAGGATCTGTTTAAAGATTATAACGACATTTTCCCCGGTCGGCTGACCAATGTGACCAACGGGATCGTACACCGCCGCTGGCTCTGCGAATCCAATCCCTGGCTGACCGCCATGATCCGGGAGCTGATCGGCGATGGATTTGTTACCAACGGAGCGGAGCTGGAAAAGCTGCTGAAGTATCGGGACGATCCCGCCGTTCTGGCGCGGCTGCCTGAAATCAAGCGCAAAAATAAGCTGCGTCTTGCGCAGTATATTGAGCGTTCCGCCGGGATCCGGCTGAATCCGGATTCTATTTTCGATGTGCAGGCCAAGCGGCTGCATGAATATAAACGGCAGCTTCTCTGCGCGCTTTATATCTACGATCTTTACCGGCGGATCAAAACCGAGGGCCTGGAAATGCATCCCCATACCTTTATCTTTGGCGCCAAGGCTTCGGCCGGTTACGTGATGGCGAAGGAAATCATTCGTTTCATCTGTGCATTGGGTGATCTGATTAATAACGATCCTGCGATCCATGATGTGCTCAAGGTGGTGTTTCTGGCAGACTACAAGGTTTCACTTGCCGAAATTTTAATGCCCGCCGCCGAAGTCAGCGAGCAGATTTCTCTTGCCGGAAAGGAAGCCAGCGGAACCGGAAATATGAAATTTATGATCAACGGCGCGCTGACGATTGGAACGCTGGACGGCGCGAACGTTGAAATTCACGAGCAGGTCGGCGACGATAATATGTTTCTTTTCGGGCTCACAACACCGGAGGTCGTCCGCTGGAAGCGCGACGGCTACCATCCGGATCAGCTTTACCGCAATGATCCGCACCTGAGAGCCCTGCTGGATTCCATTCTCAAAAACGGAATTGCCGGAAAAAACTTCGAATCGATCGTGCGTTATCTCATCGGCCCTGATCCCTATATGGTTCTGGCCGATTTCAATGCCTATTGCACTGCGCAAAAAAAACTCGACGATGCCTATCTGGATACCCAGCGCTGGAACCGGATGTCTCTGGTCAACATTGCAAAGGCCGGGATTTTCGCTTCCGACCGGGCGGTGAAGGAATATGCAAACAATATCTGGCATCTCAGGCCGGTAGAATAAAAAACAGCAAAGCGCGCCCCGTTTTCAAATAAACGCGGGCGCGCTTCTGCTGAAATCAATTGAACAGTTTGTAAAATCAGGATCGCATTGGTTGAAAACCGGAACCGGATGTGATAAACTATATAAGAATAAACCGTCCGCCCGTTTTCCCGCCGGCGGAACAGCAGGAGGCATCCTTTATGGAGCAACAACCGAACCCGCAGTATTTTTCTACCTTCGAACTGCCGCCGGAGCAGAATCCGCTCTACCGGCGCAATGAAAAAAAGAATCTCTCCCGGATCGGCCTGGCGTTATTTTTATATCTGATCATCGCCGGGCTGACCCAGACGCTGCTGATGTACGTCAGCTATTTTTTCTTTCCCCGCTTCTTTCAGTCCGACTGGTTTTTTCCGGTCTCTCAGATCGTTCCCATGTATTTGGTGGGATTCCTGGCATTTTATCTGATGCTGCGCGGAATGCCGAAAAAATCACCGGAAAAGATCAAGCTGGGCGGCGAAAACTGGGTGATGTTTTTCGCGGTTTCTTTTTTGCTGATGTATGTTGGCAGCCTGATCGCAAATTTCCTGATGAAGGCCATGGAAATTCTGCGGGGCGCGGAGATTCCCAATATCGTTTCCGATTATATCAGCAATTCCAGTCCGGTGGTCAATTTCATTCTGGTGGTTCTCTGCGCGCCGATTTTTGAGGAGCTGATGTTCCGAAAGCTTTTGATCGACCGTATGCTGCCCTATAGCCCCTGCTATGCAGTGTTAACCAGCGGATTGATTTTCGGCCTGATTCACGGCAACTTCTATCAGTTTTTCTACGCCTTTTTCCTTGGCACCCTGTTTGCTTTTGTATATGTAAAAACCGGAAAGCTCCGTTATACCATCGGTATGCATATGATCCTCAATTTTACCGGCTCTATCATCGTGGATGCGATTAGTGAACTGATAAACGGAGACGCCGCGCTACACTCCTCTATTAATCCCTGGCGTTTCGTCGATACTCTTTATATGCTTGCTTTGCTTACGGTTGTGGTCTGCGGCGGCATTCTGTTCTTCCGCAACCTCTCCAAATTCCGGCTGGAGCGCACCGGCGACCGTGCCCTTTCCCTGGCGTCGCAGTTCCGGCTGGGCTGGGGCAATATCGGAATGCTGCTTTTCGGCATTCTGATCTTATCTACTTTTATCTTAAATATCTTTTTTGCATAAGGAGGACCCTATGGTTGAGATTAAAATGAAAGAAGGCGGTGTAATCCGGCTGGAGCTCTACCCGGAATACGCGCCGAAAACAGTTGCCAATTTTGAAAAACTCGTAAAAAAAGGATTTTACGACGGCCTAACCTTTCACCGTGTCATCAGCGGCTTTATGATTCAGGGCGGCGATCCTCTTGGAAACGGCATGGGCGGCAGCGATGAGAATATCCCGGGCGAGTTCAGTGCCGCCGGGTTTGAAAATCCGCTCAGCCACGAACGGGGCGTCATTTCCATGGCCCGTTCCAATGATCCCAATTCGGCCAGCAGCCAGTTTTTCATTATGCATCAGGACGGATTGTTCCTCGACGGCCAGTACGCTGCCTTCGGCAGGGTGACGGAAGGAATGGACGTGGTGGACCAAATCGCGCAGGTGCGCACCAATTTTATGGATATGCCGGAAGAGCCGCAGGTGATCGAGACCATCCGGATGATTTAAAACTGTAAAATCTATTCTTTTGATATTCCTGCAATCCGGAAATTTTACCGGGTTGCAGGAATATCTTTTTTGAATCCGCTCTGCGGCCGAAGCGGGCTTCTCTATAAATCTATCGAGATTCTGTCTGCCGCATTCAGTCTTTTGTATATCCAGCTTTCTGCAAGGTATTGAACCAGGTTCTTTGTGATTGTTGTTTTTTGTTCTGCATCCGTTGTATTGATAAGGGCCTTCAGATATTCATTTAAATAACAAAAAAAGAAGGAATAGCAATAGTAGCCAAGCCGCTTCGGCTCTAAAATGTAGCCTACACCCTTCTCTGCCAAAACAGCGTTAATCTGATTAAGCTGCTGCCTATCGCACAAGAATATCCATGCATCCCGCTCAATTGGTGCAAGCATGGCTGAATCCCAATCAACAATAAAAAGCCGGTCTCCATTCAATATGCAGTTTCCGCCGGCGTCGCCATGTGTGATATAAAAATTTTCCTGATCGCCTCTGCAAACAGCGGAAAACCGTTTCAGCCGTTCCGCACACCACGAAATAACGCGCTCTTTTCTATCAAGCGCCTTTACTGCCTCAGCGGGCAATCCCGGCATGTGACGCAGGTTTTGAAAGGTTGTAATCGGTTCAATACCAAAGGTTTCCGCTTTGAGCTTGATTCCGCCGGTCTTCAGGCGATAAATCTCCGCAAGGCATCCATAAAGCCGTTCTGCAGAACAGGTTTCCAACGATGTTCCCTGCACATAAGTCAAAACCGCCGCCACCCCGTTTTTGAAGCGGCTCCACAGACGTCCATTTTTCGTCTTTACCACCTTCGGAATAAAAGAAATACCGTTTTCAGCCATATATTGCATTACGGCAAGGCCGCATTGATAGCTTTCTTGGTGATGCTGCCAGTAATCAATCTTTAAAAAGAAAACCCCTCTGTCTGTCTGTGCCTTCCATGTTTCTCCATAAAAACCACGCTCAGCAGGAACAATACTCCACATCACAAACCCATATTCAGCTAGCAGAAAATTCGCCAGATCTTCCACAGCACGCTGCTCGGGCACTATGGTAGCTTTCACATTCTCATGGGCCCAGCATTCTGCAACCTGAAGCATTTTCTGCCCGGTTTCTTCTTGCCCAATCTGCAGCAGCACAAAGGCAGTGGAAACAGTTTGCAGGTAGCCCCATTCCCATATTGCCTGGGCGGGAGCTCCTGTCAGGCGGTGCAGATAACTGCACCGCTCCTTTCCGGCTTGCAGCGGGTTTGGTTGATATTCATCAATCCATTCCCGCATAAGTACACCCAAATCATAGGCTTTTTCATAGAAAATCCCATCCGGATCAATCAGCTTAAAGCGTGTGCCTGATCGCGCTTTGAGGGTATTCCCGCCGTGTGCATCGCCGTGGAGTAACACAAATTCTGCCGGATTTATGGCCCGCTCTCTTGCTGATAGAAAACAAAAGGCCCGTTCTATTACTCTTTGAGAACATGGGTATTTCTGTTTTTCCCATGCTTCTCCGATAAATTCTCTGAACCATGCAATGCTTTCATATCCACTGGGGAACCCGGTATTGACAGCAGGAATTTTCCATGATTGCTGCAAGGAATAGCAGATAATCCGCAATTGTTCATAAACAGTATAGCCCAGTTGATCAACCGGCTTTCCCAAACGTTCCAGCAGGCAGGCTTTTTTCTTAAGGTCGTATGCGTAAAGTTTTACATATCCCTGTCCGTTTGCCGTTTTAAGCGCGGCAATGCTGTTTAAAAATTCGCCGCCGAGGTTTTCGGGCATATCTATTTTTAATACACACTGTTCTCCGTTGGCTCCTGTTGCACAGGCAACGAAGGCGTGTGTGCCGCCGCGTAAGGAATCCCCAACAGATATGTTCCACCGGTCTTCCAATTCGGCAATCATATGATTAAGATCTGCAAGCCATGCTTCACCGGCTGCCCCGGCTGATTTTGCCCGCTTTACAACCGGCAGCGGGATCGTCCGTTTCGTATTTTGGGCTGGGCTTTCGCTCAGACCCGCGCTGAAAATTGTATTGTTTGATAATTTTTCCACGTATAATAATCCTCCTGTATTTCATTTACCGATACAAGAGTTCCATGCAAATCCCCATTGTACACCTCCTTGTTTTTCAAATATCAGTATACTATATTGATATAAATTTTTCTACCGGTTTACAAAGAAACATTATCTGCAGGCGCAGGTTTTTATTGCTTCCCTCTTTTCTTTTTTCGGCATGCGTGGTAGAATTGTAGCCAAAAGGAGGCTGATAAACATTGGAACCGGCTTTATCGGAAACAAACCATCAGGAAACGCCGCCGGCGCAGAAAGCAGAGCTGAATTTTTCGGCAAAACAGCTTCGCCGGCTGATGATTCCGCTGTTGATCGAGCAATTTTTGACCTATACGGTGGGGCTGGCCGATTCGCTGATGGTGGCGCGTGTAGGAGAAGCGGCGGTTTCTGCCGTCTCTCTGGTTGATACCGTAAACGTTTTACTGATCGGCGCGCTGAACGCGCTGGCGGCGGGCGGGGCGGTGGTCGCCGGGCAGTATATTGGGCAGCAGCGCCTGAAAAAAGCCAACAGTGCTGCCGAACAGCTCCTACTATTTATGATCCTGCTCTCTGCCCTGCTGACCGGGCTGCTTTACGCCTTTCGCACCGGGCTGCTCCGCATTCTGTTCGGGCATATCGATCCGGTGGTTATGGGGCACTGCCAAACCTATTTTCTGATTGTAGAGGCATCGATTCCCTTTATGGCGGTTTACAGTGCGGGCGCCGCGCTGTTTAGAATTATGGGAAATTCAGCGATATCAATGAAAACCTCATTGCTGATGAACGGAATCAATGTAGCGGGCAATGCGCTTCTGATTTTTGGCTTTCGCATGGGGGTTGCGGGCGTTGCAATTCCCACGCTGGTCTCCCGCATGGCGGCGGCGGTGATTGTTGTGATCCTGCTGTTTCGGCAAAATCAGCCGATTCATTTCAACCGGCCGTTCCGGCCCCGTTTTGAAAAACGCATTATTACCAATATCCTGCGTTTAGGGGTTCCAAGCGGCGTTGAAAGCAGTCTGTTTCAGTTGGGTAAGGTGATCCTGCTCAGCGTTGTTTCCGCCTTTGGCACGGCTTCAATTGCCGCCAATGCCATTGGCAATACCGTTGCCAGCTTTCAGATCCTGGCTCCGCAGGCAATCGGGATCGGGATGATGACGATTGTCAGCCAATGTGTCGGTTCGGGGGATTTTTCCAAAACGCGGCTTTACATTAAAAAGCTGATGAAGGCCTCCTATCTCGCCACGCTGGTAACCAATCTGCTGATCTTTGCGCTGCTGCCTTTGCTGCTGCGCCTTTATAATGTTTCGGCGGAAGCATCGGCCCTCGCCTTTAAAATACTGCTCCTGCACGGCGGCCTTGCCATTCTGCTCTGGTCGCCCGCCTTTGTGCTTCCTCAGGCGCTCAAGGCCGCGGGCGATACCACCTTTACCATGATCGCCGCCGTGGTCTCCATGTGGTGCTTCCGTATTGTTTTCGGGATCTGGTTTGCCAAATATCTCTCCCAGGGGGTTCTGGGGATCTGGCTGGCCATGTATATCGACTGGATCTGCAGAACGGCGGTTTATCTGCTCCGCTACCGGGGCCGGCGCTGGGAGAGCAAGCTGTTAAAAGAATAAAAAATAATATTTGTTTTTGGTATTAAAAAGTCTTGAAATACTGACTTTCTTGTAGATTAAGACATTCAAAATAACAATGATTTTTACCGCTTTGCGCCTAAATGGTGCCCAGATTTCCTGCGGCGATATAAAACGATACGGACCAATATAAGAAAAACCATACTATGCAAGGGCGAAAGCACTCGTTGCTTTCACCCTCTTGGTTGCCGCCTGAGCGGATGACAACCACTCTTATCAACGGCGGGCGAAGCCCGTTTATCTCGACCGTTGACGAGGGTGGCTATCTCTGCTACTTCATATGAATGCACAGAAATAATGGAAAAATTCATATATGAGTGCTATAATTCAAGAAAATAAACCGGAATTCTAAGGGGGCGTATACAATGGAACGCACGGAAAAGGTGGAACTTACAGTGTTATGCTTATTACATCAGAATGGACAGTATTTGTTACAAGACAGAGTGAAGAAAGATTGGAGAGGCTTTACCTTACCTGGTGGACATGTAGAACCAGATGAGTCTATAGTTGATGCTATTGTTCGAGAAATGAAAGAAGAAACAGGATTGACGATTACAAATCCAAGATTATGTGGTGTAAAACATTTTCCGATTGACGAAGGACGATATATTGTTTTTCTTTTTGAGGCAACTCAGTATGAAGGAGAGCTTTGTTCTTCTAATGAAGGAAAAATGCATTGGATTAAAATAGAGGAACTTGATCAAATTAACTTGGTTAATGACTTTTATGATTTGATTGATGTGATGCTTAATGAAAATTTAAGCGAATTTCAATATGTTATTGAAAATAAGA
>QAKW01000079.1 GCA_003343605.1 Clostridiales bacterium | reverse complement strand
GGGAAACGATATTCCGGTAGACCATCTTATTGGGATACTGGATGCGATCAACCAAAGTGGCGGACTGCCCAAAACGCTGCTCTATACACTGCGGCCCTCTATGGCGGCACCACTCTCGACCATTGCCGGCTGTTATCGCAATGTGATCCCGGGTGCGGCCTGGTGGTTTTGCGATCACCGGCGCGGAATTTGCGAACAACTGGAAATTCTGGCGGAGACCGGCCATCTGGGAACTTTTCCGGGAATGCTGACCGACAGCCGGAGCTTCCTCTCTTATGCGCGCCATGATTATTACCGCCGGTTGGTCTGCCGGCTGTTGGGCAGCTACGTGGAGCGCGGGGAATTTGAAGAGGCGGCGGCAGAGCGGCTGGCTGAGATGCTCTGCTATGAAAATGCAGCAAAAATGATGGAGGGAACAGCATGAAATTAACCTTTCGATGGTATGGAGAGGATGATCCTGTTACCCTGGACCACATTCGCCAGATTCCGGGGATGAGCGGAATTGTCTCCGCGGTATATGATGTTGAACCCGGCAACGTGTGGAGCAGGGAAAGCATTGCGCAGATTCGGGATCAGGCCCGGGAGAAGGGTCTGACCTTTGAGGTTGTGGAGAGCGTACCGGTACCGGAAGAAATCAAGCTCGGCACCGAACGCGCGCCGCTGCTGATTGCACACTATTGTGAAAATATCCGAAGACTGGGGGAGGCCGGCGTCCGGTGCATCTGCTACAATTTTATGCCGGTTTTTGATTGGCTGCGCAGCGAATTATCCCGCCCGCAGGCGGATGGAGCGCATGCGCTGGCTTATGATGAGCAGAAAGTCAGAGCGATGAATCCGCTCACCAGCACGCTTTCATTGCCCGGCTGGGATACGAGTTATTCAAAAGAGGGGCTGCGCGATCTTCTGATGCGCTATAAAGACTGTTCGGAAGAGGATCTGTGGACGAATTTGGCGGTCTTTTTAAAAGCGGTTATCCCAGTAGCGGAGGCGAGCGGGATTCAAATGGCCATTCATCCGGATGATCCCCCCTGGGGCATTTTTGGCCTTCCGCGCATTATTACCAGTGAAAAAAATCTGGATCGGCTTTTTCATATTATAGAGAGTCCGTCCAACGGTCTTACCTTCTGCACCGGCTCACTGGGGGCAAATCCCGCGAATGATCTGGTACATATGGCGGCTAAATACGCCGACCGTATCCCGTTTTTACATCTGAGAAATATCCGGCATACCGGGCCTGGGCAGTTTGAAGAAGTGGGGCACCCTACAGGCGAAGGGTCTATTGATATGTTTGGAATTGTGCGGGCGCTTGTGGAGCATGGTTTCAGCGGATATGTACGGCCGGATCATGGACGGATGATCTGGGGAGAAACCGGCCGGTACGGATATGGACTTTATGACCGTGCTTTGGGCGCGACTTATATAGAAGGTCTTTTCGAGGGTGTTGAAAAGAGTCTTGCTATGACAGGAGGAAGAAAATGAAAAAAACAATTGTAATTACCGGAGCCGGCGGCATATTATGTTCGGCTTTCGCCCGGTTTTTGGCCGGGCAGGGAAACCGTGTTGCACTGCTGGATTTAAATGAGGAATCTGTAAGAGCCGTAGCGGCGGAAATCAGCAGCACCGGTGGAATCGCCAGAGCCTACCGGGCCGATGTTCTGGATAAGGAATGTATGGAACGTGTCCATCAGGCGATTCTTTCCGATTTTGGCAAAACAGATGTTTTAATCAACGGTGCAGGGGGAAACAGCCCTAAATGCACAACGGAACATGAAGAGCTTCAGCCGGGAGATGAAGCGGAAAAAGAGCTGGCCACTTTTTTTAATCTGGATAAAGCGGGCTTCGATTTTGTTTTCGATCTGAATCTGATGGGAACACTGCTGCCGACACAGGTGTTTGCCCGGGATATGCTGGGGCGCGGCGGCTGTTGTATTTTAAATATTTCTTCCATGAATGCGTTTCGGCCGCTGACGAAGATTCCTGCTTACAGCGCAGCGAAATCAGCAGTCAGCAATTTTACGCAGTGGCTGGCGGTCCATTTTGCAAAAAGCGGTATTCGCGTGAACGCCCTGGCGCCCGGATTTTTTGTGACCAATCAAAATCGCTCCCTTCTTTTTGATCAGAATGGAAATCCTACCGCGCGCACCCGAAAAATCCTGCAGGCTACGCCAATGGGGCGCTTTGGGGAAGCGGAAGAATTACTTGGAACGCTGGAGTGGCTGGTGGATGATCAGAAATCCAGTTTTGTAACCGGAGTTGTGGTTCCGGTAGACGGCGGTTTTTCCGCTTATTCGGGGGTATAAAATATGCAGGTAAAAATAGCGGCTTTTGCAGATGAAGCTTCCCGCGATTTCAAAGGGCAGATTGCTGCAATGGAGCGAAACGAGATAAAACTTTTGGAAATCCGTTTTATCGATGAAGAAAACATCGCCGATATTTCCCGGGAAAAGGCCCTGGAGATCCGGCGGCAGCTGGATGATCATGGACTATCGGTTTGGGCGATTGGCTCGCCAACGGGCAAGGTATCGTTAAAAAATGATTTTACCCCGCACTTTGATGCCTTCCGGCATCAATTGGATCTGGCAGAAATCCTGGGTGCAAAGCATTACAGGCTGTTTAGTTTTTACGATACGGATTCAACGGATGCCTGTTTCGATTTAATCTGCACAAAAATGCAGTGCATGCTGGATGCGGCAAAGGGAAGCGGAATTTTGCTTTGTCATGAGAATGAAAAGGGCATTTACGGAGATCAGGCCGAAAAATGCCGCAGGCTTTTAGCAGCCCTGCCGGAACTGAGGGCGGTTTTTGACCCGGCTAACTTCCTGCAGGTTGGGCAGCAGGTTCTGCCGGCTTGGGAAATGCTGGCCCCTTATGTGGAATATCTGCATATCAAAGACTGCAACGCGGAGGGAAAGGTGGTTCCGCCGGGAGCGGGGCTTGCCAATCTGAAGGAGCTATTGAGAAGATATTTTTCCAAAGGCGGGCAGGTCGTTACGCTGGAGCCTCATCTCACGGCTTTTATAGGCCTAGACCGGCTGGAAAACGGAGAAAGAACGCAATCCGCCTATTCCTACACCAGTGGGGAAGAAGCTTTTGATGCGGCGGCGGATGCATTGAAAACAATAATAAGGGAGGCTGAATTACAATGAAGATCGGTGCACAGATGTTTACCATTCGAGAATTTTGCAAAACCCCAGAAGATACCATTCAATCTTTAGAGAAACTGGCGGAAATCGGATACCGATATGTTCAGTATTCCGGCTGCGGGCCGATGGATCCGCAGCTGCTGCGGGATACCTGCGACCGGCTGGAAATACAGATTGTAATCACACATAGCCCTTATGACCGCATTATAAACGATACGGAGCAGTTGATTCGGGAGCATGATATTCTGGGCTGCGATTATATCGGTCTTGGCTCTATGCCGGCTTATGCACGCAAAGACCGGGCGGGGCTGGAGGCGTTTCTTTCTGTGATTCAGGCACCGGCCGAAAAAATCCGCGCTGCGGGAAAGCGGTTTGGCTATCATAACCATGCGATGGAATTCAGAAAAATGGAGGGACAGCTGATTTTTGATCGGATTCTTGAAAAACTGCCCGCTGATATGCTGGGTATTATTTTAGATACTTACTGGGTGCAGCAGGGCGGCGCCGATATATATCAATGGATTCAAAAGACGGCAGGCCGGCTGACCTGCGTTCATTTAAAGGATCAGGCGGTGGCAGAAGACGGAAAAACGCCTTTGATGGCGCCGGTTGGAGAAGGAAATCTCAACTTTCCGGCGATTATACCCGCTTTTGAACAGGCCGGGGCGGAATATGCGTTTGTGGAGCAGGATCAGTGCTATGGGGAAGACCCGTTTACCTGTTTGGCACGCAGCTTTCAGTATTTAAAATCGTTGGGATATTGCTGAGGAGGAACATCATGAAAAAAATCAGAATCGGGATTATCGGAATCGGAAATATGGGCTCTGCCCATGCCAGGCATATTTCTGAGGGAAAGTGCCCGCAGATGCGGCTGACCGCAGTGGCGGATATCAATCCGGAACGGCTTGCGTGGGCACAGGAGCATTGCCCGGAAGCAGCGCGCTTTGAAACGGCCGAAGCCATGCTGGATAGCAACCTGATCGATGCCTGTATTATTGCAGTGCCGCATTATGATCACCCCCGGCTGGCAATCGAATGCTTTCGCCGCCATCTGCATGTGATGGTGGAAAAGCCTGCCGGCGTTTATACAAAACAGGTGCGTCAGATGAACAGGGAGGCACAGCAGAGCGGTGTTGTTTTTGCCATGATGTTTAATCAGCGCACCAACCCGATGTATATCAAAATGCGTGAAATCATGCAGAGCGGGGAACTGGGTGCACTGCACCGTACAAACTGGCTGATTACCAACTGGTACCGCTCGCAGTTTTATTATGACAGCGGCGCCTGGCGCGCAACCTGGAGCGGAGAGGGCGGCGGCGTGTTGCTGAATCAATGCCCGCATCAGCTGGATTTGTGGCAGTGGATCTGCGGCATGCCGCAAACGGTAGATGTAAAGATGCATTTTGGAAAATGGCATGATATTGAAGTGGAAGACGATGTTACCGCTTATGTAGAATATCAAAACGGCGCAAACGGCGTATTTATCACCTCTACCGGCGATTTTCCAGGATCCAACCGATTTGAAATAACCTGTGAGAAGGGGCGGCTGCTGGCAGAGGGAAATACGCTGAGGGTCTGCCGGCTTTCAACGCCGCTGAATGAATTCAAAGGTGATGGCCTCGGAGCGTTTGGGAAACCGGACAGCTCAGAAGAAATTTTTGAATTTGAGGATCACGGCCCGCAGCATGTTGGTGTTTTAAATGCCTTTGCCGCCCGTATTTTAGATGGAAGCCCGCTGGTGGCCGGCGGAGAAGAAGGCATCAACGGATTGACACTTTCCAACGCCATGCATCTTTCTGCTTTCCTCGGCAGGCCGGTAACACTTCCGCTGGATGAGGAGCTTTATTACAGGGAACTGATGAAGCGGGCACAAAATTCCAGAAGGAAAGAGGCCGTTCAGCCGGTCTTTTCGGATACGGAGTCTTCTTATCAGGGTACTGGCCAATGAGTTCATCTTTAAGAATCGGTGTAATCGGCGTTGGCACCATGGGATACGCACATGCCCATTATCTTGCCGGCGGAAATGTTGAAAACGCTGTGCTGAGCGCTCTTTGCGATCACAATCCGGCGCGCCTTGAAGAATTAAAATCCCTGTTTCCGGGCATCCCTCTTTTTTCCTGCACAGAAGATTTATTGAGTGCCGGGAAATGCGATGCCGTGATTATCGCAACGCCTCATTATGATCATCCGATCATCGGCATTAAGGCGTTTCAAAACGGGCTGCATGTATTAAGCGAGAAACCTTTGGCCGTTCAGCTGAGCGCCGCCGAAGCGTTTGTCCAGGCAGCGGATCAGAGCGGAAAAACTTTTTGCATCATGCTGAATCAGCGCACCGATCCACTTTATATAAAAGCCAGGCAACTGATTCAAGGCGGCGTTATGGGCATGCCCAAACGGTTTCATTGGATCATCACCAACTGGTACCGCACCCAGAAGTATTACGACAGCGGTTCCTGGCGCGCCACCTGGCTTGGAGAAGGCGGCGGTGTGCTGCTGAACCAGGCACCGCACAATTTGGATATCTGGCAATGGCTCTTTGGAATGCCCGAGAGAATCCGCGCCTTTTGCACACAGGGAAAATATCACCATATTGAGGTGGAGGATGAAGCGCTGATCTACGGAGAATATGCAAACGGTGCAACGGCTGTTTTTCAAACCTCCACCGGGGAATACCCAGGTACCAATCGGCTTGAAATAACCGGAGATCGGGGGAAGATGGTGCTGGAAAACGGGGTGCTGAAGCTCTGGCGGCTAAAGGAGGCGGAACGGACGTTTTGTTTTGAAGCGCAGGAACCGTTTGCCAAAATTCCGATGGAATATGAAGAAATGTCCTTTTCTTCTAAAGGCAGCGCACACGGAAGGATTATTCAAAACTTTGTAAATCATATTTTGTTTGAAGAACCTCTGATCTCAGATGGGCGGGAAGGCGTGAGGGAGCTGACTCTTTCCAATTGCGCCTACCTTTCTTCCTGGGAGGACCG
>QAKW01000015.1 GCA_003343605.1 Clostridiales bacterium | reverse complement strand
TGGCGGAGAAAGAGGGATTTGAACCCTCGCGGCGGTTGCCCACCCTACGCCCTTAGCAGGGGCGCCTCTTCGGCCTCTTGAGTATTTCTCCAGCTGGTCAAAAATATCATTCGATTTTGTGTAAGTATTATATAATAACCGATTTCGATTGTCAAGGCGTATTTGTAATCTTTCATTTTACTAAGCTGAATTTTTATTATAAATTTATAAAAGACCGGGAATTTTTAAGATCCGTTAGACGATTAAAAGGGCCGCATTTTTCTGCGGCCCTTTTGGGATCCTACGAATGGCAGCGGCAGCAAGAGCCGCAGGAAAACTGTTCCGGATCATAGGGGATCCGGTTTTTATCGTAATAGTCTTTTACCGCGGCCTTTACCGCTTCTTCAGCCAAAACCGAACAATGAATTTTATGAGCCGGCAGTCCGTCAAGCGCTTCTACCACCGCTTTATTGGTAAGCTGGAGCGCTTCTTCCACCGGTTTGCCCTTAATCATTTCGGTTGCCATAGAGCTGGTGGCGATGGCTGAGCCGCAGCCAAAAGTATTGAATTTCACATCGGTAATAACGCCATCTTTCACCTTAATATACATTTTCATAATATCGCCGCATTTCGCGTTGCCCACTTCGCCGATGCCATCGGCGTCTTCCATTTTGCCCAGGTTCCGCGGCGAGCGGAAATGATCCATTACCTTTTCGCTATATAACATGTTCTTTTTCTCCTTTCTCTAATGCCTCCCATACCGGAGAGATCGATCTGAGATACTCAACCGTCTGTGCAACCGCAGCCCCAATGGTTTCAATTTCCTCCGGCGTATTATGTGCACTTAAGGAAAGCCGCAGGGAACCGTGGGCGATCTCGTGCGGAAGACCGAGGCTTAATAAAACGTGGCTGGGATCCAGGGATCCTGAAGTACAGGCAGATCCGGAGGAAGCGGCGATTCCGCGGTCGTCCAGCAGTAAAAGCAGCGATTCGCCTTCGATCCCTTCAAAACAGAAATTTAAGATGCCGGGCAGCCGCTGGTTGCGGTCGCCGTTTAAGCGGCAGTGGGGAATCCGGCTTAATATTTCAATCAGCCGGTCGCGCAGCGCCGAGACAGCCGCCGCATGCCGATCCATTTTTTGGCATGCTTCTGAAAGCGCGGCCGCCATGCCCATAATTGCCGGAAGATTTTCGGTGCCCGGCCGTTTACCGCGTTCCTGGGCGCCGCCTTCCAAAAGGCTGCTGATCGGCGTTCCTTTGCGCGCAAAAAGGGCACCGATCCCTTTGGGCCCATGAAATTTATGGGCAGAGAGGGAGAGCAGATCCACCGAAAGTGCCTGCACATCGAGAGGAACATGCCCTGCCGCCTGCACCGCGTCGGTATGAAAGGGAATGCCGTTTTCCCTGCAGATTGCACCGATTTCACCAATGGGCTGCAGCGTTCCGATCTCATTGTTGGCAAACATGATGCTTACCAGAGCCGTATCTTCCCGAATTGCCTGCCGCAGCTCTTCGGGATCCACGATGCCCCGTGAATGTACGTCCAGCAGGGTTACCTCAAATCCATCCTGCTCCAGCCGCTTGAGCGTATGTAAAACAGCGTGATGTTCGAATCGGGTTGATACCAGATGCCGTTTCCCTTTACGGGCTCCCCAGTATGCGGCGGAACGGATCGCCTGATTATCTGCCTCGGTGCCGCCGGATGTAAAGTAGATTTCTTCAGGTTTTGCGTTCAGCAGAGAGGCAATGGCGGCGCGCGCCTTTTCAAGGGCTTCCTTTGCTGCCTGCCCGGCGGAATGAAGACTGGAGGGATTCCCGTAAATCTGATCCCAGAAGGGCAGCATCGCCTTTTTTGCCGCAGCGCTCAGCGCGGTTGTGGCAGCATTATCCGCGTATATATTCATAAACAAGCCTCCTTTGTTATCAGTTGATGGTATTGATTCTAATTGGATCATAGCATTTAATTCATACTTTGTCAATAGGAAATAAAAATAAAGATTTAAAAGCGCCCGAAGAAATAGAAAAAACAGTTTTTAAAATGAATAAAATACATATTTTGGTGAATAAAAAAGGGCGTCTTCTTTCCAGCAGCGCATAATATAACCAAAATAGAAGCAAAACCAGATGGAATCCTTGTAAAAAATGAGAAAAATGAACAAAAATTGGGAAAGCCCTTGCAATAATAAGTGAGATGTGGTACTATTTATACATAATATTTGAATTTTATGCAAACGGAGGAAAATAAAATGAATAAAGAAAACATCAAAAAAGTGGTGCTGGCATATTCCGGCGGGCTGGATACATCCATCATCATTCCGTGGCTGAAGGAAAATTATAATAATTGCGAAGTCATTGCGGTATCCGGGAATGTCGGGCAGGCTGATGAACTGGAGGGGCTGGAAGAAAAGGCGTTGAAAACCGGCGCGTCAAAGCTTTATGTGGAGGATCTGACTGAAGAGTTTGTGCACGATTTTGTTTTTCCGGCGGTGAAAGCCGGCGCTGTGTATGAAAACTATCTGCTTGGCACTTCGCTGGCGCGCCCGGTAATTGCCAAACGGCTGGCTGAAATTGCCATTGCCGAAGGGGCAGACGCGATCTGCCATGGCTGCACCGGCAAGGGAAACGATCAGGTACGTTTTGAGCTGGCCATTAAGGCCTTTGCGCCGGATATGCCGATTATCGCCCCCTGGCGTGAATGGACTATTAAATCCCGGGAAGAGGAAATTGCTTATGCGGAAGCGCATCATATCCCCCTGAAAATCAGCCGGGAAACCAATTATTCAAAAGATAAAAATTTATGGCATCTTTCCCATGAAGGCCTGGATCTGGAAGATCCGGCCAATGAACCGCAGTATAATAAAAAAGGATTTCTGGAAATGGGCGTATCCCCGGAGCAGGCGCCGGATCAGCCTACTTATGTAACCATTCATTTTGAGAAAGGCGTTCCCACTAAAATAGATGGCCAGGAGATGGACGGCCCCGCGCTGATCGGCAGGCTGAACGAATTGGGCGGGCAAAATGGGATCGGCCTGCTGGACATTGTTGAAAACCGGCTGGTCGGCATGAAATGCCGGGGCGTTTATGAAACGCCGGGCGGCACGATTCTTTATAAAGCGCATGAAGTATTGGAAACGCTGTGCCTGGATAAGCAGACGGCCCATTATAAAGCCCTGGTTGCGCAAAAATTTGCGGAGCTGATTTATGACGGGCAGTGGTTTTCACCGCTTTGCAAAGCCATTATGGCGTTTGTTGACAGTACGCAGGAGACCGTTAGCGGCGATGTAACCCTGAAACTTTATAAGGGCAATATGATCAATGCCGGCGTTACCTCCCCCTACTCGCTCTATGATCCCGAAATTGCAACATTTGATGAAGATCATGTTTATAATCAGGCCGATTCGGCGGGATTTATCAATCTTTTTGGTCTGCCGATCAAGGTGCAGGCTAAAATGAAGGCAAAAAATAATCTGAAATAAACAGGGCGGGGGATTGCTTTGGTAAAGAGATCATCCCTGCACAGCAGAAAGGATATACGATGGAAAAAATGTGGGCGGGCCGGTTCCAGAAAGAGCTGGCCGGAGAGGCAGACGATTTTAATTCCTCCATCCGGTTTGACAGCCGGATGTTTCGCCAGGATATAGCGGGCTCGATCTGCCATGCACAGATGCTGGCAAGCCAGGGCATTATTACAAAACAGGAGGGAGCGGCACTGGCTGAAGCGCTGAGCGGGATTCTGGCAGATCTTGAAAGCGGTGCGCTTTCTTTTGACCCGGCTGCGGAAGATATTCATATGTTCATTGAAACGGTGCTGACGCAGCGGATCGGAGATCTGGGGAAAAAGCTGCACACCGCCCGCAGCCGCAATGATCAGGTAGCGCTGGATCTCCGGCTTTACCTGCGTGATGAAACCATAGAAATTCTGGCGCTGATCCATGCGCTTTTAGAGGCGGTACTGGAGCAGGCAAAGAAACACGCTTCTACGATCATGCCCGGGTATACGCACCTGCAGCGCGCGCAGCCCATCACGTTCGGCCATCATCTGCTGGCTTACTGTATGATGCTGATTCGTGACTGCGGGCGCTTGAAAGACGCGTTCCGGCGCATGAATCAGAGCCCGCTGGGCTCCTGTGCCCTGGCGGGAACTACTTATGCCACAGACCGGGCCATGACTGCGGGCGCCCTGGGATTCGACGGATATACCCTCAACAGTATCGACGGCGTTTCCGATCGGGATTTCTGCGTTGAACTGATGAGCGCCTATGCGTTGATCATGACGCATCTTTCCCGCTTTTCCGAAGAGATCATTCTTTGGGCCTCCTGGGAGTTTAAATTTGTGGAGCTGGATGACGGCTATACTACCGGTTCCAGTATCATGCCCCAGAAAAAGAATCCCGATATGGCAGAACTGGTGCGGGGAAAGACCGGCCGGGTTTACGGCAATCTGATGGCGCTGCTTACAACGCTCAAGGGGCTTCCGCTGGCCTATAATAAAGATATGCAGGAAGATAAGGAAGCTGTTTTCGACAGTATCGACACATTAAAAAAATGTCTCCGCGTATTTGCGCCGATGGTGCGCACCATGCGGGCGCTGCCGGAAAATATGTATGCAGCGGCGCAAAAGGGCTTTATCAACGCTACGGATCTGGCGGATTACCTGGTGAAAAAAGGGCTGCCTTTCCGCTCTGCCTATAAAATGGTAGGGCAGATCGTTGCACGGGCCATTGCGGATCAAACGGTTCTCGATCAGATACCGCTGGATGTTCTGCGGGAATTTTCTTTGTTGTTTGAAGAAGACGTTTACAAGGAAATTTCTTTGGAAACCTGTGTTTCCAAGCGCGTTTCCGCAGGCGGCACCGGGCCTGCTTCCGTTGCGGCGCAGATTGCGTTTGTGGAGGGCTATTTAAAGGAATGAAGAAGGTATTTATTGACGGCCGGGCCGGAACCACCGGCCTGCGTATTTATGAGCGGCTGGCGGCGCGTGCCGACATTCAGATGCTGACGCTGCCGGAAGAGCGGCGAAAGGATCCCGGCGCACGCCGGGAGATGCTCAACAGGGCCGATGTGGTGTTTCTTTGCCTGCCAGACGATGCGGCGCGTGAAGCCGTGCAGATGATCGAGGGGAACCAGACGGTTGTGCTGGATACCTCCACGGCACACCGCACTGCGCCGGGATGGTGCTACGGGTTTCCGGAGCTTTCTTCCGCGCAGGCAGAGGCGATTCGAAGCGCGAAGCGAATCGCGGTGCCGGGCTGCCACGCCAGCGGTTTCATCGCACTGGTCGCGCCGCTGATTCAGGCTGGAATTTTACCGAAAGAAGCGCTTCTCAGCTGCCATTCGGTTACCGGCTACAGCGGCGGTGGGAAAAAGATGATCGCGGAATATGAGGGGCAGAACCCTCCTGCACTTCTGGGCGCACCCCGCCAGTATGCGCTGGGGCAATCGCATAAGCATTTAAAAGAGATGACAGCCCTCAGCGGGCTGGCGGTTCCGCCGGTCTTCTGCCCGATTGTGGCAGATTTCTATAGCGGGATGGCCGTTACGGTGCCGGTGTTTCGGCAGCAGCTCGCTGCCGGGGTTTCTTTGGATGATTTAAAAAAGATCTATCAAAGGCAGTATCAGGGGCCGGTTGTTTTCTGGCGGGAATATCCGGATGAAGAAGGATTTTTTTCTGCATCGGCGCTTTCCGGCAGCGACCGTATGGAAATTTCCATTATGGGAAACGAGGAACGGATTTTGCTGCTCGCCCGCTATGATAACCTGGGGAAAGGCGCCTCGGGTGCGGCGTTGGAATGTTTGAATCTGGTGATGGGGCTTCCGGCGGAAACAGGGCTGGAGGTATCGCCGCGGTAACAGAGAATTTTTGCAGGGGCAAAACGGCCCCTTAACTGAAAGGAGAGCACGGAATGAAATTAATTGAAGGCGGCGTTACCGCGCCGCGGGGGTTTCGGGCTAGCGGAATTCACTGCGGAATCCGCAAAAATAAAGAGAAAAAGGATCTGGCGCTGATTATGAGCAATTTCCCGGCCCGTGCCGCTGCGGTCTATACGACCAATCTGGTAAAGGGCGCGCCCCTGATTGTAACAAAGGAACATCTGAAAAACGGGATGGCTCAGGCGATTATCTGCAACAGCGGAAACGCCAATACCTGCAATGCAGACGGTGTAGAGATCGCCCGAGAAATGTGTGCGTTGATCGGGAAGGCTACCAACATCTCCGAAAAGGACGTATTGGTGGCTTCTACCGGCGTGATCGGCCAGCCGCTGGATATCGCGCCGATTGCCAAAAATATTTCCAGGCTCACCGATAACCTTGGCCATAACAGCCGCGCGGCCGCGGAAGCGATGATGACAACCGATACCATGGTAAAGGAAATTGCCGTTGAATTTACCATCAACGGCAAGACTTGTACGCTGGGCGGAATCGCCAAGGGCTCCGGAATGATTCACCCCAATATGGCAACCATGCTGGTATTTTTAACAACCGATTGCGCGATCAGTGCCGCAATGCTCCAAAATGCATTGAAAACCGATGTGGCGGATACCTTTAATATGACCAGTATAGATGGGGATACTTCCACCAACGATATGGTGATCATCATGGCGAACGGCCGTGCAAAGAATCCGGAAATTACCGGTGAAGGCCCGGCTTTTGATACGTTTATGAAAGCACTCAATACCGTTACGGTAACGCTCTGCCGCTGGATCGCGGGTGATGGGGAAGGCGCTACAAAATTACTGGAATGCAGGGTTTGCGGCGCGGCCGATTCCGAATCGGCCAAGAAGGTGGCCAAAAGCGTTGTGTGCTCCTCGCTGATTAAGGCCGCCATGTTTGGAGCCGACGCGAATTGGGGGCGGATTCTCTGCGCCATTGGCTACAGCGGCGCACCGGTCGATGTAAATCGGGTAGAGGTGCGTTTTTCTTCCCCAAAAGGGGAAATCCTGGTTTGTGAAAACGGGGCGGGGGTTGCATTTTCAGAAGAAAAAGCCAAACAGATTCTGCTGGAAAAGGAGATTGATATTCTGATCAATCTGCATGCGGGCGCGGCGAAAGCCACTGCCTGGGGCTGCGACCTGACCTACGATTATGTTAAAATTAACGGAGATTACCGTACATAAGAAGGGAAAACAACATGTCGTTTACACTTTCTAACGCACAGCGCGCCGAAGTTCTGACGCAGGCGCTGCCCTACATTCGAAAATATAATAATAAAATTGTGGTTATCAAGTATGGCGGCAACGCCATGATCAACGATCAGCTCAAGGAGCAGGTGATGGAAGACATTGTGTTGCTTTCCCTGATTGGTGTGAAGGTCGTATTGGTTCATGGCGGCGGGCCGGAAATCACCGATACGCTCAAGCGGATTGGGAAGGAATCGGTCTTTGTAGATGGTCTGAGAGTCACCGATAGGGAAACGGCCGAGATTGTTCAGATGGTGCTGGCCGGAAAGATCAATAAAAGCCTGGTGAATCTTCTGGAACTGAAAGGCGGCCGGGCAATGGGGATTTCCGGGCTTGACGACCGGATGATCGAATGCACCGTTCGGGATGAACGGCTCGGATTTGTTGGCAGAATTACTAATGTGAACGTAACGCCGGTGATGGATCTTTTGGAAAAGGGCTATATCCCGGTGGTTTCAACCGTGGGATGCGATCAGCAGGGAAATGTCTATAATATAAACGCCGATACTGCGGCGGCCTATATCGCCGGTGCAATGCAGGCGGAGCGGCTGATCTCCATGACGGATATTGCCGGAATCCTGCGCGATCAGAAGGATCCGGCTTCACTGATTCCGCGCCTGAATATCGAAGAAGCCAGAACGCTTTTTGAGACGGGCGTGATCTCCGGCGGAATGATTCCTAAGGTGGAATGCTGCATTGATGCGATTCGCCGGGGCGTTCGGCGGGTGATTATCATGGATGGAAGAGTGCCGCATGCGATTCTGATAGAAACGCTGACCGATGAGGGCGCGGGCACGATGGTAGTTGGAGAACAGGATGATGAAGACTAAAGAACTGGATGCGCAGTATATTGCGCCGACCTATCAGCGGTTTCCGGTGGAGATCGTTTCCGGGCAGGGTTCCCTGCTCTGGGATGAGCAGGGAAATGAATATATCGATATGGGAAGCGGCATCGCCGTGAACCTTTTGGGCACCAGCGATCCCGGCTGGGTGGCGGCAGTCAGTGAGCAGCTTAAAAAGGTTCAGCATACCTCTAATCTGTTTTACTCTGCACCGCAGGTGCGCCTGGCGGAGCAGCTTTGTTTGAGAACCGGCATGAAAAAAGTCTTCTTTGCCAACTCCGGCGCGGAGGCCAACGAATGTGCGATCAAGGCCGCGCGCAAATATGCGGCGGAGAAAAAAGGGCCGCAGTATCATACCATTATCACACTTCGGAACAGCTTCCACGGCCGCACGATTACCACCCTTGCCGCAACGGGGCAGGAAGCGTTTCATCAGGATTTTCTGCCGCTGACGGAAGGCTTTGTTTATGCAGAGGCCAATCATCTTGAGGATGTGGAGCGGCTGGTTCGCTGTGAAAAGGTTGCGGCGATTATGTTTGAGCCCGTTCAGGGGGAAGGCGGTGTTCTGCCGCTGACCCCGGAGTTCTGCAATGGGCTGCAGGAAATTGCGAAAAGAGAAGATATTCTGCTGATAGCCGATGAGGTGCAAACAGGCAACGGGCGTACAGGCCGGCTTTATGGATATATGCATTATAATCTTCAGCCGGATCTGGTTACCACCGCCAAGGGACTTGGCGGCGGGCTTCCGATCGGCGTTTGTATGATGGGCGGGAAAACGCAGGATGTGCTTACGCCGGGAACACATGGCTCTACCTTTGGCGGGAATCCGGTTTCGGCGGCGGGCGCGCTTTATATCCTTTCCCGGCTGGATGAGGCGATGCTCGCATCGGTGCGTGAAAAATCCGCGTATCTTTTCGGTGCGTTTACCGGCGCGCCGGGTATTTTGCGTGTAAGCGGCATGGGGCTGATGATCGGCCTGCAGACTGCGCGGCCCGCCGGAGAGGTGATCGAAAGATGCCGCGCGCACGGTGTGCTGGCGCTGCGGGCGAAAGATAAAGTGCGTCTTTTGCCTCCGCTTAATATTTCGTTTGATCTCTTGCAAAAGGCGGCCGGAATTATTCAGGATGCCGCGCGATAAGGAGGAAAAATGATGGATTTACAGGGAAGAAATTTTTTAAAGCTTCTGGATTTTACCCCGGAGGAAATTGAAGGACTGCTGGATCTGGCAGCTGATTTAAAAAAGAAAAAGAAACTGGGAATCCCCCATGCCTTCTGCCGGGGGAAAAATATCGCGCTTATTTTTGAAAAAACCAGCACGCGCACGCGCTGCAGCTTTGAGGTTGCAGGATACGATCTGGGGATGGGGGTGACCTATCTGGATCCGTCGGGCTCTCAGATCGGGAAAAAAGAAAGTATTGCCGATACCGCCCGGGTACTCGGCCGGATTTATGACGGCATTGAATACCGGGGCTATGAGCAGCAGATCGTGGAGGAACTGGCGCAATATGCCGGCGTACCGGTATGGAACGGGCTGACCAATGAGTTTCATCCAACCCAGATACTGGCGGATTTTTTGACCATACGGGAGCAATTCGGCTATTTGAAGGGAATTCGGCTGGTTTATCTTGGCGATGCGCGCTATAATATGGGAAATTCTCTGATGGTTGGCGCCGCCAAAATGGGGCTGCATTTTGTTGCCGTTGCGCCGGAGGAATACTGGCCCGATTCCGATCTGATTGCAAAATGCGGCGCCATAGCCGCGGAAACAGGCGCTACCTTACGTTTCTGTTCGGATCCTCAGGAGGCGGTAAAGGGCGCGGATGTTTTGTATACCGATGTTTGGGTATCCATGGGCGAGCCGGAAGAAGTGTGGGCGGAGCGAATTCATGCCCTGGGGCCTTATCAGGTAAACCGTGCGCTGATGGAAACCGCCGGGCCGCAGGCTGTTTTTATGCATTGCCTGCCTGCATTTCACGATCTGAAAACAGCCGTTGGCAAGGAGATGGGGGAACGGTTCGGCAGAGATGCGATGGAAGTGACCAACGATGTGTTTGAAGGTCCGCAGTCGATTGTTTTTGAGGAAGCCGAAAACCGGATGCATACCATCAAGGCTGTTATGGCGGCAACGCTCGGGGGCTATAAGAATGGCAAATAAGGCATATCTGGTTTTGGAAGACGGGCGAACCTTTGAAGGAACTGCTTTCGGGGCGGCTGCATGTAGCATTGGTGAACTGGTATTTACCACCGGTATGTGCGGTTATCTGGAAACGCTGAGTGATCCGAGCTATTATGGCCAGATTGTTTTGCAGACCTTTCCGTTGATCGGGAATTACGGGGTTATTCCGGAGGATTTTGAAGGCGAATGCCACCTGCGCGGATATGTGGTGCGCGAGTGGTGCGCGCACCCTTCCAATTTTCGGGCTTCCGGCGATCTGGACGCCTGGCTGAAAGAAAAAGGTATTCCGGGAATTGCCGGGATTGATACGCGTGCCCTTACCCGCATCATCCGGGAACAGGGCGTGATGAACGCCATGATCTGTGCCGCGCCGCCTTCTGATCTCAGCGCTGTGCGCAATTACCGGATTACCGGTGCAGTTGAGGCAACAACAGTGCGTGCCGCACAGGTTTATCCACCGATTGAGCGGGAACGCTGCAGGGTGACGCTGATCGACTATGGCGCAAAACACAATATTATCCGGGAGCTGCAAAAACGCGGCGCCCGGGTGACGGTTGTGCCGGCTGTTTATTCTGCAAAAGAAATTCTTGCCACGCATCCAGATGGGCTGATGCTTTCCAACGGACCGGGGGATCCCGCCGATTGTGCGTTTCAAATAGAAACGCTTCGGGCGCTTTTGGGGAAACGCCCGATTTTCGGCATTTGTCTGGGCCATCAGCTCCTGGCGCTTGCGGCAGGCGGTAAAACAGTTAAGCTGAAATACGGGCATCGTGGCGTCAATCAGCCGGTAAAGGAAAAGCACGGTGCACGCACGTATATTACCAGCCAGAATCACGGCTACGCTGTGTTGGCCGATTCGGTTCCCAAAGGGGAACCGTGTTTTTACAACGCCAATGATCAGACCTGCGAGGGAATGATTTATCCGGAAGAACATGCTTTTTCCGTGCAGTTTCATCCGGAGGCCTGCGCCGGCCCGCGGGACTGTGCGTTTCTGTTTGACCGTTTTTTTGCGGAGATGGGGGTGAGCGGATATGCCGCTGAATCAGTCGATTAAAAAAGCGCTGGTAATCGGATCCGGCCCGATTGTGATCGGGCAGGCGGCGGAATTTGATTATGCCGGTGCGCAGGCGTGCCGTGTTCTGAAAGAGGCGGGCGTTAATGTTGTGCTGGTGAATTCCAATCCGGCTACCATTATGACAGACCGCGCGCTGGCGGATGAAATTTATCTGGAGCCGCTCACGGAACAAACGGTGCGCCGCATTATTGAAAAGGAAAAACCGGATAGCCTGCTTGCCGGACTTGGCGGGCAGACCGGCCTGACGATTGCAATGCAGCTGCATCACAATGGCTTTCTGCAGCAGGCCGGCGTGCGGCTGATCGGCACCAATGTGGAGGCTATCGATAAGGCGGAAGACCGCCAGCTTTTTAAAGAGACAATGCAGAAAATCGGGGAGCCGACCATTCCCTCGGATATTGCCGGTAATGTGGAAGAGGCGCTGGCTGCCGCCGAACAGATTGGATATCCGGTGATTGTGCGCCCGGCGTTTACGCTGGGCGGCGCAGGTGGCGGCGTGGCCGCAGATGCACAAGAGCTGCGCAATCTTGCGCAGGTCGGGTTGGATGCTTCTCCCATCACGCAGATTTTGGTGGAACGTTATATTTTCGGCTGGAAGGAAATCGAATTTGAAACCATGCGGGATGGCGCCGGAAATGCAATTGCCGTGTGCAGCATGGAAAACTTCGACCCCGTAGGCGTACATACCGGCGATAGCATTGTGGTTGCTCCGGCGCTGACTCTTTCTGATAAGGAATATCAGATGCTGCGCAGCGCTTCTTTGAATATTATTGCCGCTTTGGGCATTGTGGGCGGCTGCAACTGCCAGTTTGCTCTGAATCCGGAGAGCTTTGAATATGCTGTGATCGAGGTGAATCCGCGGGTGTCCCGTTCTTCGGCGCTGGCCTCGAAGGCAACCGGCTACCCAATTGCAAAAATCACCACCAAAATAGCGCTCGGCTATACGCTGGATGAAATTCAGAATGATATTACCGGAAAAACCTGTGCCTGTTTTGAACCGGCGCTGGATTATGTGGTGGTAAAATTCCCCAAATGGCCGTTTGATAAATTTGCCGGTGCTTCCCGCGCGCTCGGCACACAGATGAAGGCCACCGGCGAAGTGATGGCCATTGCCCCTTCGTTTGAAATGGCGATTATGAAAGCGGTAAGAGGGGCAGAGATTTCCTGCACTTCCCTGAATGCCCCGCCGGTTGACGCCCGTTCTCTGGAGGAGCGGCTGCAGGATATAGACGACCGGCGGCTGTTTACCGTTTTTGAAGCGTTAAAGGCGGGTTATACGCCGGAGCAGATTCATGCGCAAACCCGCATTGATCCCTGGTTTTTATGGAAACTGAAAAATCTGGCGGATTTTGAGCGCTCTTTCCGCCCGGAGGATTATCCGCAGGCAAAAAAGCTTGGCTATCCGGATGAGGTTATCCGGACGCTTTTCGGATTTCAGCCGGAGCAGCCCCTACAGGCGGTTTATAAGATGGTGGATACCTGCGGCGCGGAATTCGATGCAAAAACACCGTATTTCTACTCCTCTTATGATGCGGAATGTGAATCCCGCGGCTGGAAGCGCAGTGGGCGGCCGGTCATTTTGGTCTTGGGCAGCGGCCCGATCCGGATCGGGCAGGGAATTGAATTTGATTATTCTTCGGTGCATTCTGTCTGGACGCTCAAGGAGCTGGGTTACGAAGTGGTGATCATCAATAATAACCCGGAAACGGTATCAACGGATTACGACACGGCGGACCGGCTTTATTTCGAACCGCTCTGCCCCGAAGACGTTATGCAGATTATCAGGGTGGAGCAGCCTGTCGGCGTTGTGGTTGCGTTCGGCGGGCAAACGGCGATCCGGCTGACGCAGTATCTGCATCAAAACGGAATTCGAATTCTGGGCACTTCCGCGGAAGGAATCGATCTTGCGGAAGACCGGGAGTGTTTTGACCGTCTGCTGGGTGAGATCGGTGTGCGCCGCCCGGCCGGGCGGGGCGTAAGCAGCCTGGAGGAAGCGTTGGAAGCGGCGGAGGAACTGGGCTATCCGGTTTTGCTGCGGCCTTCTTATGTAATCGGCGGGCAGAATATGAGAATCGTGCATAATCGGGAGGAAGTTCGCCGTTATATGGAGCGTATTCTCGCGGGTGGAATTGAAAACCCTGTGCTGATCGATCAGTATATGATGGGAACGGAGCTGGAGGTCGATGTGATTTCCGATGGGACCGATGTACTGATTCCCGGTGTGATGGAGCATATTGAACGGGCGGGAGTGCACAGCGGCGATTCCATTGCCGTTTATCCGCCCTATAATCTGAGCGACCGGATGCTGGATACGGTTTTGGACTGTTCCCGCCGGCTTGCTTTGGCGCTGGGTACGCAGGGGCTGGTCAATATCCAGTATCTGATTTATCAGAATGAATTATTTGTGATTGAAGTAAACCCCAGGGCCTCCCGCACCGTTCCGTATATCAGCAAGGTAACGGGTGTGCCGATGGTGGATCTGGCTTCGAAAGTGATGCTTGGTACGCCGCTGAAAGAATTGGGCTTCGGAACCGGACTTTATCGGATCCCGCCCTATTATGCGGTAAAGGTTCCGGTCTTTTCCTTTGAAAAGTTGACCGGAGTGAATGCCTATCTGGGGCCGGAAATGAAATCTACCGGTGAGGTATTGGGTATTGGAAAAACGCTGGAAGAGGCTTTGTTCAAGGGACTGACCGCGGCGGGCTTCAAGATGAAGAATGCAGCATTGGAAGAAGCGGGATTTTTGCTCAGCGTTGATACGCAGGACCAGCTGGAAGTGGTGGGCCTGGCCAAAAAGCTTTATGATCTGGGCTTTCATCTTTACGCGACCGGCGAGACCGCGGCTTCCATCGAGGCGCTGGGAATTGAGGTGGAAAATGTTGGCGGCAGCTGTGCTTCCGATTCTGTTTTCAAACTGCTTGAGAGCGGCCGGATCAGCTATATCCTTTATACCGGAGCACTGCTGGATGCAACCCTGGAAGACTATATTGCGCTTGCACACCGCGCGCTGCAGCTTTCCATTCCCTGCCTGACATCGCTGGATACGGCGGGCGCGCTGGCAGATAGTATTGCAAGCCGCTTCAATCAGCACAATACGGAACTGATCGATATCAACCATCTGCGGGAGCAGCGTGAAAAGCTTTCTTTCGCTAAAATGCAGGCTACCGGCGACGATTATATTCTGATTGAAAATTTTAATCACCGGATTACCTGCCCGGAATCTCTCAGCCTGGCCCTTTGCGACCGTCACCGGGGAATTGGGGGATACGGAATTGTGTTGATGGAGCCTTCCGCCGTGGCGGATGCCCGGATGCGGATCTTTAACCGCGACGGATCTGAAAGCACAATGGCGGGTAACTGCATCCGCTCCATGGCAAAATACCTTTATGACCGCGGGATTGTGCGCAAGGAACAGATGCGGATAGAAACCGGCGGCGGGATCAAAGAGATCCGGGTTTATACCATCAACGGGCAGGTTTCCTCCGCCAGTGTGGAGATGGGGCGCGCTGTATTAGATGCGCCGGCGATTCCCTGCACCCTTTCAGGAGGCGCAGTGATAGACCGGCCGGTAACCATCGGTGATAAGCCTTTTAAAATTACCTGCGTCAATATGGGAAATCCGCACTGCGTGGTATTCTGCCGCAGGGTAGATACGCTGGATCTGGAGCATTGGGGGCCGCTTTTTGAATATGCGCCGTTTTTTCCGGAGCGAATCAACACCGAGTTTGTTCGCGTAGTAAATCCAACGACCATTAAAATGCGGGTTTATGAACGCGGGAACGGGGAAACTTACGCCTGCGGAACCGGAGCATGCGCGGCGGTGGTTGCGGCGGTTGAAAACGGATTCTGCAAAAAAGATACGGATATCACGGTTAAAGTGCGCGGCGGCGACCTGCTGGTGCATTATTCTGATGAAGGCGTAACTCTCACCGGAGATGCGGTATTGGTCTATGAGGGCATTACCTCCTATTAATCTATTTTTATAAAATATATTGACTTTGAATATAAATGGGGGTATAATACTCTACAAGGCATACACAGATATTGGAGTATGATTGAACATGATGGGAGGTAATATCATTGAAAAAAATAATGTTCAGTTTATTTGCTTTTATAATGCTGTTTACGCTGGCGGTTCCGGTATTCGCCGCTTCCGGTCTGAATGAGGCGGAGCAATCCATTATTGATGCGGCGAAAAAAGAGGCGGCCGGCTTTACGATGAATAATTCTCAGAAAGCCAAATATGAATCCATGCTGGCGCAGGTTACCGCTTATTTTAAGCAGGACGATGTTGACGTAACGGCAGAAGCGGCGGAAACAGTGGTCTCCTGCTTCAAAGCTGCAGCGGCGGAGCTTCCGAAAGATGTTACGCATTACAGCCTTACGCAAAATGTAAAAGCTGGAACGGCTGTCAGCAATTATATCAATAAAGCCTGCGATGCTTTAAATGTAAAAGTTACAGTAGAGGGCTCGGTGATTACGCTTACCGATTTATCCGGCAGAGTCGTGGCCAGCTCCAAAGAGGTTGTAAACCAGACCGGCGGTTCCTGGGTGCCGTTTGTGGCAATGGTCGCATTCATGGCGGCTATAGTTGGCGGCAGTCTGATCTATGGATTTCGGAAAAAAGCAGCGATATAAAATATGAACTGGTTCAGACTTCAGAAAACGCTGCGGTACGTTTATATACCCCTGATTTATATTATGCTGGGAGTAGGCGCGGTTTATCTTGCGCTTACTCCTGTTTTTGGTTATATCACGACCTTTACAAATCTTTTTTTCTCCAATAGCGCCAAACTGGAGGAAACATTGACCGGCGCGGTGGTGGATGGCGGCAACGGCAGAAACGAAGGCAGCATTGATCTGGCTGATATTCACTGGCCGGATTACGGTGAGGAATACGGAAAGCTTGAATGCAGCAGGATCGGTATTGACGTCCCGGTTTATTGGGGCGACAGTAATCAGGTTTTGCGCTCTGGTGCCGGAACGTTCATTGGCAGCGGGCTTCCGGGCGATCAGGGAACGATGCTCATCTCGGCTCATAATACCACCTTTTTTGCAACGCTTGATCAGATTCAGCCGGGTGATATTGTGACCTTTACAACCACCTATGGGGTTTATGAATATCAGATTACGGAGACCAAGGTTCTCCATAAAAATGATTACAGTGCTTTTGATCTTTTGCAGGAGCGAGAACAGCTGGTTCTATATACCTGCTATCATATTCCGGGGCAGGGAGTAACCAGTTACCGTCTCTATGTTTACGGGGACCGGATCAGCGGCCCCGACCTGGTAGATGGAGGGGCAGTGCAATGAGCAAAACCCATCGTATATCCAATCCCTTTATCAGAAATGCACTGAGCTTTCTGCTATCCTTTTTGTTGTTTGTTTCCGTATCGGTATGGAGTGTTACAACAGTATTCTTCGCTTACCTCTGGAATCCGGATTCCTATTTATCTGCCATGGAGCGCACCGGTTATTATGAGCAGGCCTATGCGCATATGGAAGAGAATCTCTTTGATCTTACGATTCCGTTTGGCTACGAAGAATATGTAGTGAATGGGCTGATCAGCTTAGAGCAGTTGCGCACGGATATTCAGGGCGGCGTTCGTGCCGCGCTGGCCGGCAATTCCTTTGAGCCGGATACCGCAGAAATTTCCGCTATTCTCGAAAGCCGTTTGAATAAGGCGTCTTCCAGTGCCGCCGATCAGGCACTGGCCGAAGAATATGAAGAGCTGGTGATAGCCGAATATGAGCGCACGGTGAATGTCTCTTATCTGAAATATTTGGGCACTGTTCAGCAGGTGATGTCCAAATATTATTGGCTCTCGGCAGCGCTGTTTTTGCTATTGGCAGCGGGTGCCGCTGTTGGATTGTTTTTGATTCGCACCTGGCGGCATATTGCCATGCGCTTTATTGCCTATGCGCTGCTTTCTGAAGCGGTAATCCTGTTGCTGCTTCCGGCGGCTGTTTTGCTTGGCAATTTTTATGGGCGGCTGAACCTATCGCCTGCCTATTATCTTGCCTTTATAAAATCGTTTGCCGATAAACTGACATGGCTTTTTCTGCTGTGCGGCTTTTTCTGGGGGCTTTTGGCATCAGGCTCTCTCTGGGCTACCGGGTATTTTAAAAGAAAAGAGTTCAGGAAATAGAAAAACGGGACTTTACAAAAAAGTAAAGTCCCGTTTTTTAATCTGCACTGACATCTGCAGGCCGATGTTTAAAGGTTGGAACAATTTTGGCCACAATCTCGAAGATCTGATCCGAATTCTGCTGTGCAGCTTCATAGAGTGTTTTGAGATCCTGCTGGAATTGCTCCAGATCCATTTCAATCGGCGCACCGATATAAATCAGCTGATTGGGGGTTTTCCGCAGCCCCTCCTCATTCATCAGCAGCTCTTCATAGAGCTTTTCTCCCGGCCTTAGGCCAGTGTAGCGGATTTCAATATCTACATCCGGGGTCATCCCGGAAAGGCGGATTAGATTTCTTGCCAAATCATCGATTCGCACCGGCGTACCCATATCTAAAACAAAGATATTATCTTTGTCGGTTGCATAGGCACCAGCCTGCAAGACCAGGCTGACCGCTTCTGGAATTGTCATGAAATAGCGGATAATATCCGGATGCGTAACGGTGACAGGCCCGCCCTTTTCGATCTGTTTCTTAAAAAGTGGGATCACGGAGCCGTTGCTGCCCAGCACATTGCCGAATCGAACGGTTGCAAAGCGCGTATCACTTTTTTTGCTGAGACTGTGTATCACCATCTCGCACAACCGTTTGGAGGCGCCCATAATATTGGTGGGATTAACCGCCTTATCGGTAGAAATCAAAACAAATCTTGCGGCTCCATATTGGATGGCCAGGCTGGCGGTAGTGAATGTGCCGAAAACATTATTTTTTATTGCTTCATTGGGGCTGTCTTCCATCAGAGGAACATGCTTATGCGCTGCCGCATGGTACACTACATCCGGCCGGTACCGGCTGAAAATTTGCTCCATGCGCACCGGATCCCGCACGGATGCAATCAATACGGTAAGCTGAAGATCCGGATAATTGCGCTTTAATTCCTGCTGAATATCATAGGCGTTATTTTCGTAAATATCAAGAATAATCAGTTCCTTCGGCTGATGCTGTGCGATCTGGCGGCAAAGCTCGCTGCCGATGGAACCGCCTCCCCCGGTTACCAGAACAGTCTGATCTTGAATATAATCCAGAATTTCCGTGAGATCAACCGTAATGGGATTGCGCCCCAGCAAATCGTTGATTTCCACATGGCGCAGCTTGCGAACACTGACTTCTCCGTTCAGTAATTGATAAACCCCGGGAACAATTTTTACTTCACAGCCGGTTTGCTGGCAAATTTCCAGCAATTGCTTGCGCCGCAGCCCGGTTGCAGAGGGCATTGCCAGAATAATCAGCTGGATTTGATAACGTTTTACGGCATTTAAAATCTGATCGCTGCCGCCCACAATCGGTACACCCTCCAGTACGCGGCCTTTTTTAATCGGGTTATCATCAATCAGACAGCACACCTTCGCCTGCAGATAATGGCTGTTTGTATATTCGCGGATCAGCAGCCTTCCAGCCGCCCCCGCGCCAATAATCATGATGCGGGTTTTGCTGGTTCTCTTTTTATTGCCAACTTCGGTTAAAACGTGAAGCAGCCGGTAAGAATAGCGCATCGCAACAAAAAACATCAGCTGAAGCAGCAGGTTGATCATTACGACCGTGCGCGGAAGCGCATAATGAAACAGGGTGCTGAGCAGAATATTCAGGCAGTTGGCAACCGCTGTATAAAAACAAATTTTTAAAATTTCACGAATGCCGATATAGCGCCATACAAAGCGATAAAGCCCACCGGCAAAAAAAATCGCCAGTGTGGTAGCCGCGCTGACAACCGCATATATCTGCGCGTTTTTGATATATGCATCCGGGATTTCACTGAAAAGACAATCAAAGCGCAGCATCAGCGCCGCAAATAAACTCAATCCCAGAATAATCAAATCTGCAAGCATCACGATCAGGCTGCTTTTTTTACGAATCCAAACCAAGTGGAATCTCTCCTATCTATATATTTATTTCCAACGGCTCTTTTTAAACGGAAGGGGTTCTTCCGGAAAGAGCCGGATATCTTTTAATACTTCTTCGGCATTTTCCCGGCATGCGGCCAGAAGAGCCGGATTTTTTTTATGTAAAATTGGAATCACGGCATCCCATTCCGGCGGGCGGGCCCCCAGATTATGGGTATCGGATCCCAGCAGATGAATCAACCGGTGATCTATCAGCTGCAGGGCCTTTTTGCGCAAAGGCCGGGAAAGGAAGCTTGCAGTATTCACCTGAATTAATGCACCGCTATCGGCAAGCTCATAAAGAAGTGCTTCCGCCCCCGGAAAGAGATAGCGTTCACCGTGGGCGATAATCGTGCGGATCCCCAAGCCCTGCAGCCGCCGGAAGGTTTCCAGAACCAGTGCCGGCCGCCGGGTAATAGAAAATTCCATCAGCAGATACCGTGTTCCTTCGATACATAGCGGGAAGGGATCCTCCAAAACAGCGGGAGAAAAGCGCACTTCCGCGCCGAGGCGCAGCGTTACCGGAATTTCTTTCAGGGCAGCGGCTTCGGTAAGCTTTCCGGCCGCCGCCGCCCGCGCCGCCAGAAAATCATTCTGGGCGGTATGCACCGGATCATAATGCGGCGTTAACACGACCGTTTGAATCCCCTGGGCGCATTCCCTTTGCAGCAACTGCAGGGATTCGGCAAGCGTTGCAGCGCCGTCATCGATTCCGGGGAGTATATGGCTATGCATATCAGTCATAGCGGCAGAATTCCTTATTCAGATTTGCCGGAGCGGTGTTTTTCACTATATTCACCATACCCGTAGCCGCCGTAAAGATAATAATATCCCTGATTTTTAGAAGAATTTTTTGCCTGAAAACCATTCAGCACAGTGCCTATAATATTGGCATTGACCGATTCCAGATTCTTTTTGGCATTCTGAATCAGATCAATTTTTGCATAGTTTTGCCGCACCACCAGAAGCATGCCGTCGAGCAGCCTGCTGAGCTCTGCGGAATCGGTTACCACTGAAACCGGCGGTGTATCAAAAAGAATATAGTCGTAAACATTTTTCAGCGTCTCGATCAGCTGATTCATCACCGTGCTGCCCAGTAATTCTACCGGATTGGGCGGAATCATGCCGGCGCAGAGCACATCTATTTTCAGATCGCTCATTGTAAAAATACTCTCGCTCAGCTGGCTCTGCCCGCTGAGCACCGTGGTGATCCCCAGATTTTCATTATCGATTTTCAGATATTTATGAATCCGCGGCCTGCGCAGATCGCAGTCTGCCAGCAAAACCTTATGCCCGGCCTCCGCCAGGCTTGTGGCCAGATGAATGGCGACGCTTGATTTTCCCTCACCGGGCACGGCGCTGGTGATTCCAATGGTTTTATACTGATTGTTTAAAGAAACAAAATTCAGATTGGTGCGCAGTGACTTATAGGCCTCCCGAAAGGCAAACGGGGTAGCCGCAGACATGGCCCGGAAAGAGCGGTAAAGCTGATTTCTTTTTTTCATAATGGCTCCCTCCCTTATTCTTCCGCTTCCGGAATCACGCCCAACACCGGCAGATTCAATACCCGGGCGATATCTTCATCGGTTTTAATCGTGCGGTCAAACAAACTGATCAGAACAACCAGAGCGGTGGAAATGAGCAACCCCAGAAGACCGCCCAGAATCGCATTTTTGCTGGTGCTGGGCGAAACCTTTCCGTCTCTTGCGCGGGGTGGTGTAATGACTTCAACAGAACCGGCCTTTACTGTTTGAATAATCAGCTCCGGCGCGATATGCACAATTTCGGTAACGATTTCGGTTGAAAGCGTTTGATCCGCGGTTGTGGCCGCTATCCGCATTACTTGCGTGGAATTCACCTGAGAAATCGACACCATATTGGCAAGTGATGTAGCGGTAATATCAGTCATCCCCTCGCGGGCGCGCAGATTCAGGCTGGTGATCACCTTGTCCATCACCGATTCGCTTTTTAAAATCACGGAATAGGTGTCCACCAGCTGCTTGGCGGAATTGATCTGATCGTTGGTAATGGTGGATCCGTCGCTCAGCGAGGAAGAGTTATTGTTGTTGACAATCAGCGTTGCGTAAGACTGGTATTTCGGCGTAATCAGAAAAACGGTGTATAAAATGGCGATTACAGCACATCCGACCGCGCAGCCGATAATTAGAAAAAGATACCTTTTTATAATACGGAACAATTTTCCGAGATCCAGATTTTCGATGTCCATATTTTCCTCCATAAATCATTCTCTTGATTGCTAACTTATATACTAACATTTCCGCTTAAGGATTGCAAGTAAAAAATATTGACATCAGAGAAATGGACTGCCAATAAAATGGAAAAGGTTGGCGTGTATCAGTAGAATAATTAGACTATAAGCGCCAATATTTTTGAATGATATTAATAGTATATAAGACAGAACGAACTATGTCAATAGTCTGTGGATGATTGAAAGAAATATTTATAGACTATAATATAGGAAGGAAGTGTGGGCGTGAGCAGGATCGCAGCAATCGTTGGAGAACGGATCAGAAGTTATCGGAATATGGCAAAATTGAGCCAGGAAAGTCTTGCGGAGCGGTCTGGCTGCCATCCAACTTACATCGGGCAGGTAGAACGCGGGGAGAAAAATGCCACAGTAGAAAGCTTGTGGAAAATTGCCAGAGCTTTGGAAATACCACTTTCGCAATTGTTTGAAAAGCTGGAAGGAACGGAATCTTTTTCAAACAACTATCCACTGCTCTGCTATGAACTCATTGTTGCCGCCGGGGCGGAGGAGCAGGAGCGCCTTTACCGGATTTTAAAAGAGATCATAGAGTTTGGCAAGCAATCATAAAGCCCGGCGGGGAATG
>QAKW01000041.1 GCA_003343605.1 Clostridiales bacterium | reverse complement strand
GTTTTTCCTTGCCAGCATAATCCAGGAATCAAAACGGTCAAAATGAAAGGAATAGCGCTCCCCTTCCACGCTCAGATCAATCAACTGCACCGTATTCTGTTCCAAACGATCCGGCTGATTCAACGAAAAAAGCGGGGTAAGCAGATCGGTAGTGCCGTGTATGGCGGCAAAAGAAAAATATTTTTCGAGCAGTTCCCAATGCAGATTGGAGAATACCGGAATCTGACGGCTGCTTAAGATACAATCCGAATGAATCTGCGTGCAGACAGTAAACCATTGCCTGGGCAGCGGATGTGGCAGCACCTGCAGATGAAAGCAGGTCTCCTGCTCATCTTCATCGCAATAAAATCGAAACCGGATCTGGTGGTGCCCGGCAAAGTTTGCTTTTACTGCGATCCAAAGTACTGTCACCCGGTCGTTCAAAATAAAGCAGCGGGTTTCATCCATCGGAATCAAACAATCCGGTAAAAGCCCAGGCTCATCCAGCAGATAATTTGGATCGGGATCATTCCGGTAATGCGGCCAGCTTACCGCTACCTGCTTTACCATATAAATACAGGTAGGCAAACTGGATTCATCCCGAAAATAAACTTTTTCCGGACGTTCACGATCGCTGTAAAGCGCAATTTGAAATGAAAATTCTTCCCGCAGAAGCGCGCTGGCAGAGGTATATGCCGGGCTAAAATGCCGGGCATCTGTCCGAATCTTTTCAAGGCACGACTGTTGAACAATATGGATCATTTTTGATCAGGCCCATAGACCGCTTTCTCTAAGAGAACGAATGGTCTGATTATGCTCGGCAAGTGTGCGGTTAAAATAAAACTT
Organism: Clostridiales bacterium; assembly: GCA_003343605.1. Classification (GTDB taxonomy): domain Bacteria; phylum Bacillota; class Clostridia; order Oscillospirales; family QAKW01; genus QAKW01. The sequence continues at coordinate 9,689 of QAKW01000041.1, read as the reverse complement.
TCCGTTTTTATCCGTTACAAAATAATAATAATCTGTTTGAGCCGGTTCCAAAACTGCTTTTAAAACATCAACCCCGGGGCAATTGGTTGGCCCCACAGGCAAGCCCTGGCAGCTGTAGGTATCATAAGCGTCTTTCATTTGCTGCGTATATCCGGGCAGATTCTGCAGGCTGTTGCCATACGTTTTGGTCGGATCAGATTGCAGGCGTTTTAAATCATCTGAATTTAAGCGGTTCCAGAAAACAGAAGATACGTTCGCCATCGAATCCTTACTGAACGCCTCTGCCTGCACAACTGATCCAAAAGAAATAAATTGATTTAAGGATAACCCCATATCCTGCGCTTTCTGAATCATATCCTGCGTAATATACTCGGTGAAGGTTTTGAGCATTTTATCCACAATATCCCGCGGGGAAGTCGTATCCTCCCTGAATTCATAGGTAGCCGGAAAAAGAAAGCCCTCCAGCTTATAGCCGATCAGATTCTGATCGCGGGATTTCAGCTCTTCTAAAAACGGATAATTATAATCGTAGCTGTCTGCCGCTTCCAGAAACGCTTCCGCGCTGCATAACCCGCTTTCTTCCACAATCGTTGCAATCGCGCGGACACTCTTTCCCTCCGGCACAACAAATTTAATATAATTCAGCGTAATATCCGGCTTCATCAACGCCTCACAAAGTTCTTTATACGACATGTTTGCGTTTAAATTATAGATACCGTTATACCAGATAAAGTCCGGATAATTTTGTTTCAGATAGCTGAGAAAACGCGCAGTAGAACAGATAACGCCATTCTCCACCAACCGAATCGCCACTTCGTTTTCAAAATCTTCTTTTTCAATGGTCAGCGTATAAGGCTTGTCTTCCTGATGCTTGCCGGTTTTATCATAATAATAAGGCAGGTAGGCCTTGATCTTTGGCACGGCAAAAACAGCAGCCACAACAATCAGTAAAAGCACCGCCGCCAAAACAATTCCAATTACGGTTTTCTTTTTCATGGAAAAACCTCTCTTTGATATAATGTTTGTTCGAATTATAACAAATAACCGGTAAAAATACAATAGGTTTTATAAAGATCGGCGCCTTCCTGAAACAAAGGGAGGCGCCGGTTTTTCTCTTTAAAACATTTCTATATACTGTTCGCGTTCCGGGCCAACTGAAACATATTTTATCGGGCAGCCAACAGCCTTTTCAATATAATAGATATAATCCAGTGCTTCTTGGGGCAGGTCTTCCTTCCTGCGGCAGCCGCTGATATCGCATTTCCAGCCGGGAACGGTTTCATAAACCGGCTTAGCCGCATCGAGATCATAGCCAATCGGAAAATCTTCCACCCTTTTCCCGCCAATTTCATAAGCCGCACAAACCGGAATCTGATCCAGATAGGATAAAACATCCATTTTGGTAAGCGCAAGGCAGGTAGCGCTCTGCATGCGCGTTCCATAACGGGAGGCCACCACATCGAAGCCGCCGACTCTTCTTGGCCTGCCGGTTGCCGCACCGTATTCGCCGCCGGCTTCCCGCAAAGCATCGCCCTGCGCATCGAAGAGTTCACAGGTAAACGGCCCTTCCCCTACACAGCTGGAATAGGCCTTTATAATGCCAATGCTTTCATCCAGCCGGCGGTTTGGAATCCCCGCGCCGATCGGCGCATAGGCTGCAATGGTTGAAGAAGATGAGGTATAGGGAAAAATACCGAAATCTATATCCCGCAACACGCCAAGCTGCGCTTCAAACATTACGTTTTTCCCTTCCTCGATCGCCTGGTTCAGAAAAATGGTGGTATCGCAGATATAATCCTGAAACGGCATGGCATAAGTTTCAAGCCAATGGAGCATATCGTCTACCCGAATTGCTTCATGCCTGTAGCCTTTTTCAATCGTCAGATTTTTCCACTCCAGAATACCGGCCAGCTTATCTTTCAGCCGTTCCGGATGCTTCAAATCCCCCATCCGAAAGGTCTTTTTCATATATTTATCTGCATATACCGGCGCGATTCCCCTTCTGGTAGAGCCGAATTTTTTATCGGCGAGCCGGTCTTCTTCCAAACAATCCAGCAGTTTATGATAAGGCATGCAAATTGTAGCCTTATCGCTGATTTTCAGATGCCGGGGTGTAATTTGAATGCCGCCGGCCCGCAGCCGCTCCACCTCATGAAAGAGATGCTCCACATCGATGACCATGCCGGGGCCCATGACATTTGTTGTTTCATCCCGCAGGATTCCGGACGGCAGCAGATTCAAAATAAACTTTCCCCGCTCGTTTACCACCGTATGCCCCGCGTTGTTTCCGCCCTGATAACGGCAAACAATATCATAACGTTCGGAGAGCAGGTCTACCATACGCCCTTTGCCCTCGTCTCCCCAGTTTATTCCAACAACCGCAGTTAACATTTTATTTCTCCTTATACATTGATTTTAATATCGACGCCCAGATAGGCCTGATTTTCTGCAAGCACAGGCGCAACATAATGCTTTAAAAAATCTGCCGTTTGCTGCGGTGCGCAGCCGATAAAATTCTGAATATGAAGAATGGAATCCAACTCTTCTTTTGTCAACTGAAAGCGGGAATCGGCCAAAATACGCTCCAGCAGATCGTTTGGCCGGCCCTCCAGCTTGATCGCTTTTGTTACGGCTACGGAGTGCTCCCGGATCGCCTCATGAAGCGCCTGGCGGTCTCCGCCCTTCTTTACGCAGTACATCAGGATATTTTCTGTGGCCATAAAGGGCAGCTCCTCCCGCAGATGGAGGTCCATCACATTCGGGTAAACGGTTCCGTTTGAGATCACGTTGATATAGAGCGATAAAATTCCATCAACAGCCAAAAATGCCTCGGGGATGCTGATTCTCTTATTCGCGGAATCATCCAGTGTACGTTCCAACCATTGAGTTGCGGCGGTAATTGCTGGATTCAGTGCATCGACCATAACGTAGCGGGCCAGCGATGCAATCCGCTCGGAGCGCATCGGATTTCTCTTATAGGCCATTGCCGAGGATCCGATCTGCTTTGCTTCAAAGGGTTCATCGAATTCTTTCAAATGAGAAAGCAGTCTAATATCCCCCGCAAATTTACTTGCGCTCTGGGCAATACCCGATAAAACAGAGGCTACAAAATAATCTTCTTTTCGGGTGTAGGTTTGGCCGGAAACCGGGATTACCTTCTGGAAGCCCATCTTTTCGGCAATCTTTTTCTCCAGCAGCACCACCTTTTCATAATCGCCATCAAATAATGATAAAAAGCTGGCGCCGGTTCCTGTTGTGCCCTTGCAGCCCAACAGACGCAGGGAATCAATCGCCTGATTTACATGCTCCAGATCCATCAGCAGATCCTGGGCCCAGAGGGTAGCGCGTTTCCCTACAGTGGTTGGCTGTGCCGCCTGAAAATGCGTGTAGGCAAGCGTCGGCACTTCTTTGTGCTTTTCGGCAAAAGCCGCAACGGCGCTGATGGCGTTGATCAGCAGACGCTTCACTTCCTCCAGCGCCTCGCGCATAATGATAATATCGGTATTATCGCCAACATAGCAGGAAGTCGCGCCCAGATGGATAATCGGCTTTGCTTTGGGGCAGGCGTCCCCAAAGGTATGCACATGCGCCATAACATCGTGCCGCAGTTCCGCCTCATACCGCCGTGCTTTTTCATAATCGATATCGCTGATATGCGCCTTCATTTCGGCAATCTGTTCCTCTTTTATATCAAGCCCCAGCTCCTGCTCGCTCTCTGCCAGGGCAATCCAGAGCCTGCGCCAGGTGGAAAACTTATGATCGGCGGAAAAAAGATGCTGCATTTTCTTGCCCGCATAGCGGGTACAAAGCGGATTTTCATAATAATTACTCATTCTACAACCTCACTCCTGCTTTTGAAGTGCCGCGCCGATCAGCCCTTTGAAGAGCGGATGCGGCTTATTGGGGCGGCTCTTGAATTCCGGATGGAACTGAACGCCGACATAAAAATTATTGGTATCGATTTCAACGGTTTCAACAATCCGGTTATCGGGCGAAGTGCCGCTGATCGTTAATCCCGCGGCGACCATCTGCTCCCGAAAATCATTGTTAAATTCATAGCGGTGGCGGTGACGCTCATAAATCAGATCCGCACCATAACATTTTTCCATCATCGTGCCCGCCGCGATCTGGCAGGGATACGCGCCCAGCCGAAGCGTGCCGCCTTTATTGATCTGGTCGTTCTGATCCGGCATGAAATCAATCACCTTGTTATCGGAATTTTCATCGAATTCACCGGAATTAGCGTCTTCGAGCCCTAAAACGTTGCGTGCAAATTCAATCACGGAAATCTGCATCCCCAGACAGATTCCAAGATAAGGAATATTATGGGTCCGCGCGTGGCGCGCCGTGGTAATTTTTCCCTCAATGCCGCGATTGCCAAAACCGCCCGGTACCAGAATACCATCGCACCCCGCCAATTTTTCTGAAACATTTTCTTCGGTAATGGTTTCACTGTCGATCCATTTGATCTGCACGCGGGCGCTATAGGCGTAGCCGGCGTGCCGCAGGGCTTCCGCAACAGAAAGATACGCATCGTGCAGTTGAACATATTTGCCAACCAGGCCGATCGTGACCTTTTTATTTCTGGTTTTGATCTGATCGAGCATTTTGTTCCAGTCTTCCAGATCCGGCGCCTGCGCATTGATATTCAATTCACGGCAAACAATATCGGAAAAATGATTTTTTTCCAGCATCACCGGAGCTTCATATAAAACAGGAATCGTAATATTTTCAATGACACAGTCCAATTTAACATTACAGAAAAGAGCAATTTTACGAAAAATATTTTCTTCCAGCGGTTCATCGCAGCGTAAAACAATGATATTGGGCGTGATCCCCATTCCCTGCAATTCCTTTACAGAATGCTGCGTTGGCTTGGTTTTATGCTCGTCTGACCCCCGTAAGAAAGGCACCAGCGTTACATGAATAAAAAGAGAGTTTTCCCTGCCAACCTCTAAGCTCACCTGGCGAATTGCCTCCAAAAACGGCTGGCTTTCAATATCGCCGGTCGTTCCGCCGATTTCGGTAATCACAACATCGGCGCTGGTCTTTTTTCCAACACTATAAATAAATTCCTTGATTTCGTTGGTAATATGCGGAATCACCTGTACGGTCTCGCCCAGATATTCGCCCCGGCGCTCTTTATTGAGAACATTCCAGTAAACTTTACCGGTTGTAAGGTTGGAATACTTATTCAGGTCCTCATCAATAAAGCGCTCATAATGCCCCAAATCCAGATCCGTTTCCGCGCCGTCTTCCGTTACGTAAACTTCTCCATGCTGATACGGGCTCATGGTGCCCGGGTCCACATTAATATAGGGATCCAGCTTCTGCGCCGCAACCTTCAGCCCTCTGGCCTTCAGCAAGCGCCCCAGGGAGGCCGCTGTAATTCCCTTTCCAAGCCCGGATACAACGCCGCCGGTAACAAAAATATACTTTGTCATATTCTCTTCTCCTTAATTATCATACATTTTGATAATATCCTCAGCAACTTCCCTGCGTTTAATGCAGCGATCCATCGCTGTTTTTTCAATATAACGGTGCGCATCCCGTTCTGTCATCTTCAGCCGCTCAATCAGCAGACATTTTGCTCTGTTGACCAGCCGGATTTCTTTCATCTTTGCTTCCAGCGTCCAGTTTTTCTGCTCCAGAGCCCGCATTCTTGCCTGCGTGGCAACCAGTAATTTCACCGCCTGAAATATATTCTGGCGGCTTGCGGGTTTTGACAGTGTAAAAATACCGTATTGCTCCATTTCAAAGGCCGCCTGCTCATATAAATCCTGTTTCACAAGCAGCAGCACCCCGGTTGTGGCCTGCTGCGCCACCGCTGTGGCAAGCTGCGTTCCAAATTCATCTTGAAGCGGCGTATCGATCATCAAAATATCGATGGGTTTATCCACAAGAATACGTTTTGCCTCTCCCGCGCTGGTTACGGTTTGAGGCGGAGAAAACTGATCCGCAGGCAGCAGCTCGCTCAGATACCGGCCCGCTTTTTCCGAAACGGTAACCAGCAGCACACTGGCTCCGGATGAATCATGATACATAGCTCCCCTCTCCTTTCAAACGGATTCTTTTATTCAAAAGCAATCCGCCGGCAGGATCGAGCGAACAAACGAACTGTTACCCGCCAGTTTTTTGGCTTCATCCAGGCTGGCCGGGAGCATTTCAATGCCTTGCAGCACATCCGCCGCCGCTTTATAAAGATTCCTATTCAGCGGGCGGGGCGGAACCAGATTTTCCTTAATTCCGGCCAATCCCGCACGAATCAGCAGCGCATAGGCAAGATATGGGTTTGCTTCCGGATCCGGGGAGCGCAGTTCAATGCGCCGGTACTGTCCCTTTGCGGCGGGAATCCGAATCAGCTGAGAGCGGTTTTCCGGAGACCAGGAGATATATTTCGGCGCTTTAAGCTCTCCGAACCGAAGATAGGATTCCTCAACCGGATTGAGAAACGCCGTAATTTCCTGAATATGTGCCAAAATACCGGCCATAAAAGCTTCGGTATAATCTTTCCCGTTTTCTGCATGAACAGAAAGATTAATATGCATGCCGTTTCCGCTTTTGTCCGGCAGCGGTTTGGGCGAAAAATCGGCAAACAATCCGTTTCGCGCGGCAACTGTTTTTACTACGGATTTAAAGGTTACCGCATTGTCTGCCGCAGTAAGCGGATCGCTGTAACGAAAATCAATTTCCTGTTGGCCAGGACCTTCCTCGTGATGAGAGCTTTCCGGGGAAATCCCCATATCCAGAAGCGTAAAGCAGATTTCCCGGCGCACATTTTCGCCGCAGTCTTCCGGCGCAATATCCATATATCCGGCCTCATCGAATGGAAGCCGGGTTCGATTGCCGTTTTCATCCGTTTTAAAAAGATAGAATTCAAATTCCGCCCCGATATTGCAGGTAACGCCCATCTCTGCCGCGGCCTCAACTGCTTTTTTCAGGATATAACGGCTGTCTTTTTCAAAATGCGCGCCGTCCGGGCAAAGGATATCGCAAAACATACGCACAACCCTTCCGTTGGTCGGCCGCCAGGGCAGAATGCTGAGCGTTGCAGGATCCGGCCTCAAAAAGAGATCTGATTTCACTTCGTCTCCAAACCCCGGAACAGCAGAAGCATCGAAGGAAATCCCATCGGTAAAGGCCCTGCCCAGCTCTCCCGGCATAATCGCAATATTCTTCTGACGCCCGAAAAGATCGCAGAAAGCAAGGCGGATAAACTTTACATTCTCTTCCTCAACAAAGGTCATCACATCTTCAAAATTATACATAAGATTCCTCCTTTTCGGCTTCTCCATTTTGCCCTAAAATAAAAATAAGACATCCACCGATGCCTTAAGGGGGCACTAAGCCCCTGGTTCCGGTGAACATCTTCACGCACTGTATACAAAACATTTTCTACTTTAATTATAACGGTTTTCCTCTAAAAGTCAAGGGGGGCTGAATTGAATTTTGATCAATATTTTAATTCGTTTTTTGTTCATTTGTCACAAATTGGATTATTTTTAAAGATTCTATTGACAAACCGAAATCCGGGGCGTATAATACAGTATATTGAAACGGCAATGGCGTCGCAAAGCAATTCTTTGCAACGCGACCGTTTCTTTTTTTATTTCTCATATAAGCGGCAATGGAGTCGTATGGCGGTAAACCCGCCGTATCTCCGTTGCCGCTTAAATTTATTTAGGGAGGATTTTGAAACAATGAGCAAGGTAACAGAACTATTTGGCGAAAATGTTTTCAACGATGCCGTAATGAAAGAGCGGCTGCCCAAAGAAACATACCGCCAGCTTCAGCGGACGATTCAAAACGGAAGGCGGCTCGACAGCGCGGTTGCAGCGGTTGTAGCCAACGCAATGAAAGACTGGGCCATTGAAAAGGGCGCGACGCACTTTACTCATTGGTTTCAGCCGATGACCGGGGTGACCGCCGAAAAGCACGACAGCTTCATCTCCCCCACCGGCGATGGAAAGGTCATTATGGAATTTTCCGGCAAAGAATTGATTCAGGGCGAGCCGGATGCTTCCTCGTTCCCCTCCGGCGGCCTGCGCGCTACTTTTGAAGCCAGAGGGTATACCGCCTGGGATCCTACCTCCTATGCGTTTATCAAAGACGGCGTTTTATGCATTCCAACCGCCTTCTGCTCCTACAGCGGCGAAGCGCTGGACCGCAAAACACCGCTGCTGCGCTCAATGGAGGCGATCAATAAACAGGCCCTGCGGATTTTAAAACTGTTTGGGAATGATACGGTAACCGCCGTGCGCACCACGGTGGGGCCTGAGCAGGAATATTTTTTAATCGATCAGGATGTTTATCAGCAGAGAAAAGATCTGATCTATACCGGCAGAACGCTGTTTGGCGCCAAGCCGCCCAAAGGCCAGGAGCTGGAGGATCATTATTTTGGTTCTATCAAGCCGCGTGTTCAGGCCTTTATGAAAGATCTCAATGAAGAACTCTGGAAGCTGGGGATCCTTGCCAAGACCGAGCACAACGAAGTGGCTCCCGCCCAGCATGAGCTTGCGCCGATCTTCTCTACCACCAATATTGCGGCGGATCACAACCAGCTTACGATGGAACTGATGCAAACGATTGCCAAAAAGCATCATATGGTATGCCTGCTGCATGAAAAGCCGTTTGCCGGCGTCAACGGAAGCGGAAAACATAATAACTGGTCGATCTCCACCAATACCGGCGTCAACCTGCTGGAACCCGGCGATACCCCCTATGAAAACGCGCAGTTTCTGCTGTTTCTCTGTGCCGTAATCAAAGGCGTGGATGAATACCAGGATCTGCTGCGTATTGCCGTAGCCTCCGCGGGCAACGACCATCGCCTGGGTGCAAATGAAGCGCCGCCCGCTGTTGTTTCGATTTTTCTGGGCTCGGAACTCACGGAAATTCTGGAATCCATTGAAAACGGCACCGCCTACGATGCCAAGGAAAAAGATCTGCTCAAAATCGGCGTTCATATGATGCCGCGCTTCCCGAAGGATACCACCGACCGCAACCGTACTTCTCCGTTTGCCTTTACGGGCAATAAATTTGAATTCCGGATGGTCGGATCTGCGCAATCGGTTTCCGGAGCCAATGTTGTGCTCAATACGGTTGTTGCAGAAGAACTGCGCCAGTTTGCAGACGCGCTCGACGGTGCGCCGGATTTCGACACGGCACTCGGTGATCTGATCCGGCAGACCATCGCAGATCATAAGAGAATTATCTTCAACGGAAACGGTTATGATAACGCCTGGATTATGGAGGCTGAAAAGCGCGGGCTATTAAACCTTACCTCCACGCCGGACTGCCTGCCCTACCTGCTGCATGAAAAAAATGTAAAACTATATACGACCCATCAGGTCTATTCCAAAGCGGAATTGCAGGCGCGCTACGAAATCATGAGTGAAAATTATTGCAAGGTTTTGCATATCGAGGCGCTTACCATGCTGGATATGGTCAGAAAGGACATTCTGCCGGCCGTAAGCAGCTTTATGGAGCATCTCACTGCGGCAGCGCTTTCAAAGGCAAAGCTTTCCCCGGAAATCGACTGTTCTTATGAAAAGGAGCTTACCTTCCGGCTGAGCAGATTAGCCGCATCGGCCTTCCAGAAAGCCGCTGCGCTCGACGATGCGTTGGTCAGCGCCGGGGAAATCAGCGATACCAATACCCTTTGCCGCTATTATAAAGATCATGTTTTCAAA
>QAKW01000004.1 GCA_003343605.1 Clostridiales bacterium | reverse complement strand
ATTTCAAAAAAGCAACAATATCTCACCGAAATAGAGAATTATAAAAAATCACTCATTTATGAGTATGCAACTGGCAAGAAGGAATGTCCTGCAATAAATCAGAATGACGACGTTTCTAATGAATGGGGAAAAAAGGATCAGAACTTTTCTCCGATGGATCAGCAATTATCTTACCTTTTTTCTGCTGGTAGCTTTTACTGTTACCTGCTGTGTAATGCTGTTTGTATCCACCTTGTCGGGTACTTTGAGCAGTACGCTGACCGCTGAAAACTTAAAAGCGGCCGCAAAGTTGACGTTTGCAAATGTTTTGCTGTTAAGCCTTGTCTTTTCAGTAATGGATGCTGTACGCCGGAAGCTGACCGTGGAACGCCCGGCCAAACACATTACCGATGCTGCCGCCAAAATCATGCAGGGAGATTTTACTGTGCGGATTAAGCCGCAAAACAAATTAATAATTGATGAGAACTTTAATCAGATCATCGAGTGCTTTAACAAAATGGCGGAGGAACTTGGCAGTGTAGAAACCCTGCGCGCCGATTTTATTGCCAATGTGTCTCATGAAATGAAAACACCGCTTGCTGTAATGCAGAACTACGGCACACTTCTGCAGGCTCCGAAACTGTCTGATGAAAAACGCATTTCTTATGCAAAAGGCGTAACTGAGGGTTCCCGTCGCATGGCGGATATGATGGCCAATATCCTGAACCTGAACCGTCTTGAAAATCAGCAGATATTCCCGCAGGTTTCAGAATTTGATCTGGGGGAGCAACTGTGTGAATGTCTGCTGCAGTTTGAAAACGTATGGGAAAGGGCAGAGATCGAAATCGATACGGATATTGCCGAAAACATCATCGTAAAGGCCGATGCAGAGCTTTTGACTCTCGTGTGGAACAATCTTTTTTCCAATGCCTTTAAGTTTACAGAAGCGGGCGGTACGGTAAGGGTTACCCTAACCGCTACCGCACAGTACGCAATCGTTACGGTTGAAGATACCGGTTGTGGAATGTCCTACGAAGTTGGAGCGCATATATTCGAAAAGTTTTATCAGGGGGATCCTTCCCATTCGTCGCAGGGCAACGGGCTCGGTCTTGCTCTTGTAAAACGCGTGATCGATATTATACAGGGTGAAATCGGCGTAGAGAGTGCAGTGGGTGCCGGTACAACCTTTACCGTAAAAATTCGGAGAGTCTGATATGTACTGGAAAAAGATTGGAAAAGTACTGCTGTTTCCGCACACGGCGATAATGCTTATCCTGCTCCCCGTGGCCACCGTATTTCTTGTATATGCAATGGTGTTTGTTGGAACAGAGTCAGCCGTTGCCTATGCTGCCTATTTCCTTGCCGCTTATACCCTGACCATCTGGTGCATCAGGATTCCCCGGCTGATTCATTTGATCCGGGCATTCAAGGATCAAAACAAATATGCAAGGCTTTGGTTCAATGATACTCATCTGCGGGTGAACATCTCGCTCTATGGCTCTCTCATTTGGAATACCGCTTATGCCGTTTTTCAGCTATGTCTTGGAATTTATCATTCTTCATTGTGGTTTTATGCAATGGCGGGTTATTACATCCTGCTCGCTGTCATGCGCTTCTTTTTGGTACGCCATACCAGCAGATACAAGCCCGGCGAGGAAATGCAGACCGAACTTCTCAAATACCGCGCCTGCGGCATTATTTTCCTTGTGATGAATCTGGCGCTGACCCTGATAATATTCTTTATGGTGCATTGGAACAGAACCTTTCACCATCATGAGATCACCACCATTGCAATGGCGGCATATACCTTCGCCGCTTTTGCGGCGGCCATTGTAAATATTATAAAATATCATAAATATAACAGCCCCGTGTATTCGGCTTCCAAAGCCATCAGCCTTGCCGCCGCCTGCGTATCGATGCTGACCCTTGAATCAACGATGCTGACTACATTTGGAGCGGATCAAACGGAAATGCTCTTGCAGAAAGTAATGCTGGGCGTGAGCGGCGGCATGATTTCCGTATTGATCATCGCAATGGCGGTTTATATGATTCTGCAGAGCAGTAAAAAACTGAACCTGTTGAAGAAAGCAAAGGAGCAGACGAATGGAAAATGATGAAAAAGAAACCTTTCACTATACCTATTCTGCCAAGCAGCAGGAAGAAATAAAAAGCATCCGCCAAAAGTATGCCGCGCCGGAAGAGGATAAAATGGAGCAGCTTCGCCGCCTGGATGCAGGGGTAACAAAGAAAGCCGCGGCCCGTTCCATCACGATCGGGTTGATCGGTACGCTGCTTATGGGGTTTGGCATGAGTCTTACAATGACAAATATCAGTGAAATCTTCGGTCCCTATCAAGATAAAGGCATGCTTATCGGCATTGTGACCGGTATTATGGGGATCGCGCTCATATGCAGCGCTTATCCGGTCTATCACCATACTCTTGCCAAAGAACGAAAACGAATTGCTCCTGAAATTCTACGTCTGACAGATCAACTGATGAAATAAAGTTAACTGTAATATCATCAAGAAGCGGTGTATGGGAGGCTGAAGGCAATCTATTGACAAATAGATAAAAGCCGGTATAATTTTATATATCCCCGATGGAGATGGAGGCTGATTGGATGAAACAATGCATGGATGCGGAAAATCTGCACCGCAGATTAAAAAAAATCATTGGGCAGGTGCAGGCGATTGACAGAATGGTAGATGAAGATATTCCCTGTGAGGATGTGCTTTCCCAGCTGAATGCAGCCAAATCTGCCCTGCACAAGTGTGGCCAGGTGGTTTTGGAAGGGCATATCAGGCATTGTGTGAAAGACGGGATCGAACACGGAGATGCCGATAAAACCATAGAGGATTTTACAAAAGCCGTTGAGCGGTTTGCCAATATGGGTTAATAGCGTTCTTTATTTAAAAGCAGCCGATTGACGGCTGCTTTTTTATTTTTTATCTTGACAAGCTATGGTTTTGTGAATATAATATACCTATACCCCATAGGGTATAAAAGGAGGCGCCATATGAAAAAATGGATCGAAAAATTAGAGCATCTGCTCGAACTGGGCGGCATGAAGAAGGAGATCGTGTTTCTTTGCATCTCTTTTGTGGCGCTTATATTTAGTTTGCTGCAGATTGTTCCGCTGCCATTTGATTTTGCCTGGATCGCAATTATTTTATGCGGTGTTCCAATTATATTGCATGCCGTAATCGGGCTTATTACAGCTTTCGATATTAAAGCGGATGTTCTGGTATCCCTGGCGCTGATCGCTTCTGTTTGCATCGGGGAGGATTTTGCCGCCGGTGAAGTCGCACTGATCATGCAGCTTGGCGCTCTGCTTGAAGATTTAACAGTGGCAAGAGCCAGAGCGGGAATCGAAAAATTGGTGCATTTAACGCCCAGGACCGCAAGAATTATACAGGGAAAAAAAGAAACGATTGTTCCGGCCGCACAGGTTCAGGTTGGAGACATACTCCGTGTTTTGCCCGGAGAGGGAATTCCTGTAGACGGCGTTATTATTTCGGGCCAGACCTCCATTAACCAGGCTGTTATGACAGGGGAATCGCTTCCGGTCGACAAAACGGCCGGAGACGAAGTTGCAAGCGGCACGGTCAATCAGTTCGGCGCCTTTGAAATGAGCGCTACAAAAGTTGGGGAAGACAGCTCCATTCAAAGAATGATCCGGCTTGTTCAATCGGCTGATGCAGGAAAGGCAAAAATCGTTGGGTTGGCGGATCGATGGGCCACCTGGATTGTCGTGATCGCGCTTACAGCCGCCGCCTTAACCTGGCTGATCAGCGGGCAGATCATTCGTGCGGTAACGATCCTTGTGGTATTTTGCCCCTGCGCATTGGTGCTTGCCACGCCCACCGCCATTATGGCGGCAATCGGGAATGCAACTAAACACGGATTTCTGGTGCGTGAGGGCGATGCATTGGAGCGGCTCGCGGCGGTGCAGATCGTTGCCTTTGATAAAACAGGGACGCTTACTTACGGAACGCCGGAGGTGATTGCCGTAAAGAGCTTATCGCCTGCTTATCATGATGAGGAACTCTACGGGCTCGCCGCTTCCGCAGAACAGTTTTCCGAGCATCCGCTGGGGAAAGCAATTGTAACCTCCTATAAACGGGATAAAAATAAAACGCCTGTATACGCTGCTGATTTTCAAATGATACCGGGAAGAGGGGTATCCGCTGTTATAAACGGAAAGAAAATTCTTGCCGGCAATCCGGCTTTGCTGAAAGAAAAGAATATCGCGGTGGAACAGACGGATGCAATAAAATCATTTTTGCAACAGGGCTGCACGGTGATCTTTTTGGCGGCAGACGAAGAATACATCGGTTATATCGTTTTATCAGATACACTGCGGAAAGAAAGTGAAGCGATGATCATTCAACTTACTGCGCTTGGTGTTTTGCCGGTACTCCTTACCGGAGATCATCTAAACGCCGCAAACGAAATTGCCGGTAAACTGCATATCGGGGAGGTACGCGCCGGATGCCTGCCTGAAGACAAACTTGCTTCTATTGATGGTTATCAACAAAACGGCCGGCCTGTTTGCATGATCGGTGATGGGATCAACGATGCACCTGCACTGAAAAAAGCGGCGGTTGGCATCGCCATGGGCGGTATTGGCAGCGATATAGCGGTAGATGCAGCGGATATCGCACTGATCAATGATGAAGTGAGAGAACTTCCGCATTTGATTGCGCTTGCAAAACGGATGATGAAAACGATCAAACTAAATTTAACCTTTTCAATGGCGCTCAATTTTCTGGCAATTGCGCTTGCTATTATGGGAACACTCAATCCTGTTGTTGGCGCATTGGTACACAATGCCGGATCTGTAATGGTGATTATGAATTCGGCACTACTGCTGCAATGGAGGAAAAAATAATGGTGATTGGTATCATAGGAATGCTGATCGGATTAATGGTTGCTGCCCTTGGTATATACTACCTGATCCAAGAAAAAGAAGATCGGGAGTCGCAAAAGATATATGGCATTATCAGTGCGATTGGCGGCCTGGTGTTTATCTCGATGCTTTTATATTTGATCCTGAAAAATTTATAAAAGTGAAGTGCCGGCTGCCGTGATTCGCCCATTCCGCTATTTTCAATACCGCCAAAGCCCATTTTACTACGGTATCGTTTACGCATCCTCCGCTGAAAGCGCAGATCGAAAGGAACGCGGCAGGGGGTTGACAGCGTCATTTTATTTCGATAAAATAGGGGACGGCTGTTTAAAATAAAAATGACCGTAAACAAAAGGGAGATGGAAAATATGCTTGATCGATTTTTTCGGCTGCGGGAAAACGGAACCAGCGTGCGGACGGAGGTTATGGCCGGGCTGACAACCTTTTTTGCAATGGCCTATATTGTTTTTGTAAATCCCAATCAGGTGGCGGCGAATGGTTCCGGCGGCTGGCTTGCCGCCCTGGGCGCAGACGCGGGTGCGCTGGGGCAGATCTGGAATTCGGTATTTGTGGCTTCGGTTCTGGGTGCTGTGATCGGTACGCTGATGTATGCTTTTGTTGCGCGCCTGCCTTTTGCACAGGCCTGTGGAATGGGCTTGAATGCATTTTTTTGCACCTGCTTTGTTTCCGGCGCATATTTTGCAGGTGTTGATGTAATCGATGGCTATCAGGCCGGAATGGTGATCATCTTTATATCTGGAATTTTATTCCTGCTGCTTTCGGTAACCGGGCTGAGAACCCTGATCGCAAAATCAATGCCGGATTGTTTGAAAAAGGCAATTCCCGCGGGAATCGGGCTGTTTATTGCCTTTATCGGATTTCAGAACGTCGGGCTGATTCAGCCGAATCAGTATACGCTGGTGCAATTTTATGATTTTCACGGCGTGATCGATTCGATCGGGGCCGATGGGGTTTCCGCCTTTGATGCGTGGTGCCAGATTGCGCCGGTACTCGTTACTTTTCTGGGGCTGCTGCTGATTGCGGTTCTCTACAAAAAGAAGGTAAAGGGCAGCGTGATGATCGGGATTTTGGCGTCTGCGGTGCTTTACTATCTTTTTACGCTTTCTGTGCCACATTTTGATATTTCCGGAATAGGGCAGTCTTTCCGGGATTTTGGCGAAATCGGGATAACCGGACTTTTTCAGGCAGCTTCCTGGAAAAATGCTTTTACAGGCGCCAATATCGGCGGAATTTTCAACGCGCTGATTCTGATTATGACCTTTTGCCTCGTTGATATGTTCGATACGCTTGGAACCCTTTACGGCACTGCGGCAGAAGCCGGTATGCTGGATGAAAACGGAGATCCGATTCGGGTGGAGCAGGCCATGCTCTGCGATTCGGTTGCCACGGTATCGGGGGGTGTGCTGGGTACTTCTACGGTTACCACTTTTGTGGAATCTGCATCCGGTGTGGCGGCAGGCGGCAGAACCGGCCTGACCAGCCTTGTGACCGGGCTCTGCTTTGCGCTTTGCCTCTTTTTAAGCCCGGTAGCAGATATGATTCCCAGCTGCGCAACGGCGCCGGCGCTGATATTTGTGGGCGTTCTGATGCTCAAGAATTTTGGGCGGGTTGATATGGAAGACATTGCTTCCGCCGTGCCGGCTTTTCTTACGCTGATTATGATGCCGCTGACCTATTCGATTGCAAACGGGATTGGGATCGGCGCGATTGCCTATACGCTGATTACACTGTTTACCGGGAAATACAGAAAAAGAGATCTGATCGTAACGGTGATATCGATCCTGTTTATTCTGAAATTTGTATTTGTAACAATGTAATCTGAATTTTTCTCTTGCATTTGATGGCGGGATATGATATTCTTTAGCCATTGACAATAAAAGGGAGTAGCTTGCGGCTTTAGTGCCGTAGCAGCGGCGTCAGTACGGCCTTAGTTTGAAAGGACCCGCCGTTACTTTAAAAAGCGAGACTTTTATTGCGGCTTTTTAAGCTGCAGTAAAAGTCTTTTTTAGTGCATGTTTTGGATGAAAGCCAATGAAAGGGAGATGAAATATGGAAGCGTTGTATGAAAATTTTCAGTATCTGCAATGGCAGCAGGTTGTAATGTGGGTGATCGGCGGTTTGCTGATTTTTCTTGCGATCCGTAAAAAAATGGAACCTGCGCTGCTGTTGCCGATGGGATTTGGGGCAATCCTGGTAAACCTGCCGAAATCCGGCGCGGTAACACAGATTTATGATGGCGTTGCGGAACCCGGCGCAATCGATATTCTTTTTGACGCGGGGATCGCCAATGAATTGTTTCCACTGTTGCTTTTCGTAGGGATCGGTGCGATGATTGATTTTGGGCCGCTGCTCTCAAACCCCAAGCTGATGCTGTTTGGCGCCGCGGCGCAATTTGGAATCTTTTTTACGCTGAGTATGGCGGCGTTGGCGGGTTTTGAGCTGAAAGACGCGGCTTCCATTTCCATTATCGGCGCGGCCGATGGCCCCACCTCGATTTTTGTGGCAAACTTTTTGAAATCCAATTATATCGGCCCAATAATCGTGGCGGCTTATTCCTATATGGCGCTGGTTCCGATTATTCAGCCGCCGGTAATCCGCTTGATTACCACCCGGAAGGAACGCCTGATCCGGATGCCGTATGCGCAAAAAGAAGTCTCCAAAACTACAAGGATTCTCTTTCCGGTGATCATCACCATGCTGACCGGCCTTGTATCGCCGCGATCGGTAGCTCTGGTGGGTTTTCTGATGTTTGGCAATCTGATTCGGGAATGCGGTGTTTTGGGTTCTCTTTCAGAAACCGCGCAAAACGTGCTTGCCAATCTGATTACGCTGTTTCTTGGCATTACCATCGCCACCAAAATGCAGGCGGAATATTTTCTGGATCCCAAAACCCTGCTGATTATGGGGCTGGGGTTGATCGCCTTTATTTTTGATACGGTGGGCGGCGTGTTATTCGCCAAGTTCCTCAATTTGTTCTTAAAGACTAAAATAACTCCGATGATCGCTGCAGCCGGTATTTCCGCGTTTCCCATGTCTGCCCGCGTT
>QAKW01000080.1 GCA_003343605.1 Clostridiales bacterium | reverse complement strand
GTTTTGGTGACGCTTGACCGGCAATCGCCCGATATTGCCCTGGGGGTAGACCGGGCGCTGGAGGCGAAGGAGGGCGCAACGGAAGAGGCGCTGGCGGTTGGCGCCGGGGATCAGGGGATGATGTTTGGCTATGCCTCCGATGAGACGCCGGAGCTGATGCCGATGGCCATCTCTTTTGCCCATAAGCTCGCAAAGCGGCTCTCAGAGGTGCGCAAGGCGGGCATTCTTCCCTATCTCCGGCCGGACGGGAAAACGCAGGTGACGGTAGAATACCGTGACGACCGCCCGGTGCGGGTGGATACGGTGGTGGTATCCACGCAGCACAGCGAGGAAACGCCGCTTGCACAGCTCCGGAAGGATATTCTGGAGCAGGTGATCCGCCCGGTGATTCCGGCGGCGCTGCTGCGGGATACGAAGTATTATATCAATCCGACCGGCCGTTTTGTGATCGGCGGGCCGCAGGGAGACAGCGGCCTTACCGGCAGAAAAATCATTGTGGACAGCTACGGCGGTTACGGCCGGCACGGCGGCGGCGCTTTTTCCGGCAAGGATCCAACCAAAGTAGACCGCTCGGCCGCCTATGCCGCACGGCATGTGGCTAAAAATATCGTGAAGGCGGGACTCGCCGGAAAGTGCGAGGTCGAGCTGGCTTATGCAATCGGCGTTGCACGTCCGGTTTCGGTATCGGTGGATACCTTCGGTACCGCCACGGTGCCCGAGGAGCGAATCCTTGAGATGATCGACCGGTTTTTCGATCTGCGCCCTGCGGCGATTATCCGCCGTTTCGATCTGAGGCGCCCGATCTACACGCAGACCTCCGCCTATGGCCATATGGGGCGCGAGGATCTGGCGCTTCCCTGGGAGGATACCGCGCCTGCAGAGCAGATCCGCGCCTTTGCCGCCCGGTAACCAAAATCAGAAACTTCCCATATCTTAGGAATGGGAAGTTTTTTGATTGGAGGGAAGCTGCATGTTGTGGCATATGTTTTGGGTGATTCTTTCGTTTTTCGCGGTCATCGGCATTCTGGAATGTATTTTGGGCGTGGTGGAGATGTTTTCACTGAACCGGGTTCATTCCGTCCGGCAGGCGACATTTCGCGTGGAGCTCGAGGGGAATGAGGCGCATGTGGAATATCTGCTCAATACACTCTCGCTGATGGCGGAAAAAGTAGACGTGGGGCAGCGGGAAACCGCGCTGGAGATTGTAGACTGCGGCCTGGCGGAGGAAACCCGGCGGGAGATTGAGGCATACTGTGAAAAAAATCCCTGGGTGCTGTTTACAGACCCAGCGGGCGATGATATAATTACATAAGAAACTTCTGTTTGAATTAAAGGATGAAAAAGGGGGCGGCCGCATTGGAAATGGAAGAGCAGATTGAAGGCACGGTGGAGGAAATCATTTATGAAAATGAAAGCACCGGCTACCGGGTCTTTACTGTGGATTGCGGCGGCACACTGATCAATGCGGTGGGTACCTGCGTATCCATCTATCCGGGCGAACTGATCAATGCGGTGGGAAGCTGGACAGAGCATGCAAGCTACGGCCGGCAATTTTCCTGCGTTGAAATCGAAAAAAGTTTCCCCGGCGAGCTGGAGGGGATCAGCAAATTTTTGCTCAGCGGGGCGGTAAAGGGCGTTGGCCCGGCAACCGCAGGAAAGATCGTGGAGATGTTTGGGGAAGACAGTTTCGATATACTCGAGCATGAGCCCCTCCGGCTAACGGCGATCCGCGGCATTACCAAAGAGCGCGCCCGGCGTATTTCCGATGCGTTTCGGGAAACGCTCGGTACGCGGGAAACGCTGATGGCGCTGGCCGAGCTGGGCATTACGCCGGCTTTTGCCGTGAAAATCGCCCGGGAATACGGCGCGCTTGCGCCAACGGTAGTGCTGGAAAACCCTTACCGCCTTTGGGAAGAAATTGATGGCTTTACCTTTCAGAATGCCGATAATCTGGCGCTCTCCAACGGGGTTGGCCCGGCAGACGAGCTGCGGATCGGCTATTGCGTGAAATATATTCTGGCGCATAATCTGCAAAACGGCCATTGCTTCCTGCCCCGGGAAAAACTGCTGCCGCTGGGCGCAAAATATGTTGATGTAACGGAAGAAGAAGTGGAAATCGCCGTGGAAAACATGTGTGCGCGCCATCAGCTGGAGGCGGCGGTTATCAACGGCCTGGACGTTGTTTATCTGCCCAATTATTATAAGGCGGAAACCAGGGCTGCTGAAAAGCTGCGCACCCTTTTGCAGTTCGGGCACCAGGAAATTCAAAAGATAGAAAGCCGGATCAGCAAAACAGAGCAAGAATTGGGCATCCTTTATGAAGAAGCGCAGCGCGCGGCGATCCGCTGCGCGGTAGAAAACCGGGTGATGGTGTTGACCGGCGGGCCCGGAACGGGCAAAACCACCTCTCTGAGAGGCATGATTGCGCTCTTTGAGGCGCTCAGCTACCGGATTCTGCTCGCGGCCCCTACCGGACGTGCGGCCAAGCGGATGAGCCAGGTCTGCGCGCGCAGCGCGCAGACGCTGCACCGCTTGCTGGAGGTGCAGCCGGGCACCGGCGCGTTTGCCCACAACGGCGCAAATCCGCTGAAGTGTGATGTTTTGATTGTAGATGAAATGTCGATGGTGGACAGCCTGCTCTTTGAAGCCCTTCTGGATGCTCTGCCGCTGGGCAGCCGCCTGATTATGGTGGGCGATGCGGATCAGCTCCCCAGCGTGGGCGCGGGGAATGTTCTGGCGGATCTGGTGAAAAGCGGTGCGGTGCCCACCGTGGCGCTCACCAAGATTTTTCGCCAGGCGCAAACGAGCGCGATTATCACCGCCGCCCATGCCATCAACGCCGGCCACTGCCCGGAGCTTGAAAACAGCGGCGATCTCTTCTTTATTGCCAAAAAAACGCCGGAGGGCGTATTGGAAGCGGCGCTGGAGATGGCGGTAAACCGCATTCCGCGGCGTTACGGCCTGCAGGTGACAGACGGGCTGCAGATCATCATCCCCACCCGCAAAACACAAACAGGAACCATCCAGGTAAACGCCCTGATCCGCGACCGGATCAATCCCGATCAGCCCGGGCGCCGCACGGTGGCCTTCCGGGATCAGCTTTTTCGGGAGGGCGATAAGGTGATGCAGATCCGCAACAATTACGATTTGCCGGTTACAACAGCAGAAGGGAAGGAAGAAGCGGGCGTCTTTAACGGTGATATTGGCATGATCACGCAGATTTTGCCGCGGGAAAAGCTGGTTCGTGTTCAGTTTGAAGACCGCACGGCGACCTATGCCTATGATCAGCTCGATGAGCTGGAGCCTGCTTATGCAATTACGGTTCATAAAAGCCAGGGCAGCGAGTTTGAGGCGGTTTTGCTGATTCTGGGAGAAATGACGCCGCTGCTGCAATACCGCAATCTGCTTTATACTGCCGTGACCCGCGCGAAGCGGCTGCTCGTGATTGTGGGCAGCCGGCAGATCGTGGAGCGAATGGCGGCCAACCGGAAGCACACCAACCGGTACAGCGGCCTTCGGTATCTGTTGCAATGAAGCTGAAAAATCTTTTGTTTCCGCCGCGCTGCCCTTTCTGCGGCAAAATCATGCCGGAAGAGATTCCCTGCCCGCAATGTCTGGCCGGCGCTACCGAGCTTACCGGCACGGTTTGCCGGGTCTGCGGTGCTTACCCGGCCCAGTGCGTGTGCGGCAGAAATATGTTTGCCTTTGAACGCAATGTCAGCGCCTATTATTATGAGGGAGCACCGCGTAACCTGCTGCTTCGGTTTAAGGAGCGCAATTGCCCTCAATTGGCCGGCTTTATGGCAAAGCGGATGTTTCGCCAGATTGAAGGCCGGCTGGGCCGGGATTTTTCGTTTATCACCTATGTTCCGGGCGCCGTATCCGGTGCGCTCCGGCGCGGCTACTGCCCGGCCCGCCTGCTGGCAGAGGCGCTGTCGCCGCTGCTCGGGGTTCCCATTCTGGAGGTTCTGCGGCGCAGAACGCCGCGCCAGCAGAAATTCCTTTCCGCAGCCGGCCGCTGGGAAAATGCGAAAACCGGTTATGCACTCCGCCGCGGGGCGGGCGCGGGCGGTAAAATTCTGCTGATTGATGATCTCACTACCACCGGCGCCACTTTGAGTGCCTGCGCATCGCTGCTCAAAGAAGCCGGCGCGGAATCTGTTTTTTGTGCTACTTTTGCGATAACGCCAAAAAAGAGTTGAATTTTCTGGAAAATTTCGATATAATAAAAATAAGACATTTTACGTTTAAAACAAAGTTTGGAGGATCAATATGTTGGGACATGATATTGGCATCGATTTGGGAACCGCCACCATTCTGGTCTATATCAAGGGGAAGGGAATTGTTCTCAAAGAGCCAAGCGTCGTCGCGATTGACCGTAAGCATAATAAGGTTCTGGCGGTTGGCGAGGAGGCCCGCCGGATGGTGGGAAGAACGCCGGGCAGTATCGTGGCCGTCCGGCCGCTGCAGGACGGGGTGATCTCTGATTATGAGGTGACCGAAAAGATGATCAAGTATTTTGTGGGAAAAGCCTCCAAAAATTCCTATTTTAAACCCCGCGTGATTATCTGTGTTCCTTCCGGTGTTACCGAAGTGGAAGAAATGGCGGTGGAGGAAGCGGCGAAAAATGCCGGCGCAAAATTTGTTTCACTGATCGAGGAGCCCAAAGCGGCGGCGATCGGGGCGGGCATCGATATCAATAAGCCAAACGGCAATATCGTGGTGGATGTAGGCGGCGGCACCGCGGATATTGCGGTGTTGTCTTTGGGAGATGTTGTGCTTTCCGATTCTGTAAAAATGGCGGGGGACAAGTTTGATGATTCGATTGTCCGCTATCTGAAAAAGAAATACAATCTGCTGGTGGGCGAGCGCACGGCCGAAGCGATTAAAATTGAAATCGGCTGCGTCTATCCGCAGGAAGAGGTGCAGTCGATGGTGATTAAGGGCCGCAGCCTTTTAAACGGCCTGCCCCAATCGATTGAAATTAAATCGGATGAAATTATGGAGCCCCTGCAGGAGTGTGCGCTTACGATTGTTGACGTATTGCATAACGTTTTGGAACGCACCCCCCCGGAACTGGTTGGAGATATTTACCAGAACGGCATCTGCATGACCGGCGGCGGTTCGCTGATCCGCGGCTTTGATCAGCTGATTTCCCAGAAAATCGGCATTCGCGCATACGTGGCGGAAGACGCGGTTTCCTGCGTTGCGATCGGCACGGGCAAAGCGCTGGAATTTTTAGATAAGCTTGAGTCTTCCGGGCGCGGGGCCAAGCGTTTCGGTAATTATTAAACAGATTGAAACCGGCTTGCCAAAGCAGGCCGGTTTTATATTGGGATCGTGAAGACCAAAAGAATTGCGCCCATGGAAAATCCATGAGCGCAATGAAAAGTATATTTTATTCTTCAGAAAACTGATCCTTGCCTACGCCGCACAGGGGGCAGACATAATCGTCGGGCACTTCCTCCCAGGGAGTGCCGGGGGCAATGCCGTTATCGGGATCGCCCAATTCCTCGTCATAAATATAACCGCAAACTTCGCAAACATATTTTTTCATTGTTCAATCACTCCATAATCCGTGTAAATTACAATAGGCATAAACCTTTTGAAGCGTATCGCCCTCTGCCAGCGCAAAAGAAGCCTCCGGCTTTGCATCCGGGGAAAGCTGCTTGATCTGCATGCCCTGGCTGCTCTCCAGCGCGATCCATTCGATGGAGTGCTCCTCTGTCATCGGATGGGAAACGCTGCCTACCAGCACCGTAACATTCCGGCCTTCTCTGGTAACCTGCGGAACATGCTTTTCCGTTGCCGCATCGGTGGTGTTGGGCCGAATTTCCGCCATTTTTTCACCGCAGCAGACAACCGGAACGCCGTGATCGGTAGCGAAGGTAATGATGTTCCCGCAATGGTTGCATTTCAAAAACTTCATTTTATTCCTCCCTTTTCTTTTAATATAAGAACAATATAACCCATTTTCTGGAATAATTATGTTGCAAATGCAACAAATGGATCATTCTTTTATTATATGCTTCTTTTGCCGCGCTATACCGCTCTTTTAGGAATCCAAAATCAGCGGCGCGATTTCATTTACATTGCCCGCGCCCATTAAAACCGCCATATCGCCCGGCTTCAGGGTACTTTTCAAATAGGCTGCGATTTCTTCGAATTTACTGATATACAGGGCGCCGGGGATTTTGTCGCGCAGCGCCAGAACATTTACACCCACCTTATTGATTTCGCGGGCGGCATAAATATCGGTGATCACAGCCTGATCCGCAATTGAAAGCGCCTGCGCGAAATCATCCATCAGATAAAAAGTGCGGGTATAGGTATGCGGCTGGAAAACAACGAAAACCCGCCCTTCCGCCGCTTCTTTTGCGCTTTGAAGCGTTGCCCGGATCTCCGTGGGGTGGTGGGCATAATCATCAAGAACCACTGCGCCGTTGCAGGTTCCCCTGCGCTCAAAACGGCGGTCTGCCCCGGTAAAGCTTTCAATCCCGGCGCGGATCGCCTGGGGATCAATGCCGTAGCGCAGGCAAACCAGCGCGGCGGCCAGCGCATTATAAATATTGTGCCTCCCTGGAATACGCAGGGTAAGCGCTGTCGCGAAGGCGCCGTTATAATAAATCTCAAACGAGGCGAATCCGCAGGAAAAACGGATTTTTTCCGCCCGGCAGGTATCGGTTTCCGCAAGGCCGAAGGTCAGGGTTTCCCCCTGATAATAGCGGCGGACCTCTTCGCAGTTGGGATCGTCACCGTTGACGGCCAGAAAGCCATCCGGCGCAAAATTATCGGTAAAACGGGCAAACGACTGTTTGATTGCGCCGAGATCCTTGAAAAAATCAAGGTGATCAGCGTCGATATTCAAAATCACGCCGCAATGCGGATAAAAATGATGAAAGGAGTTTACATATTCGCAGGCCTCATAAACGGCATAATCGCTGCTCCCCAGGCAATAATTTCCGCCGATCGCCTTGAGGCTGGCGCCCACAAGTACGGTTGGATCCTTTCCGGCCTCCCGCAGAATTGAGGAAATCAGGGAGGTTACGGTGGTCTTGCCGTGAGTGCCGGCAACGGCGATGGCGTTTTTAAACTCGGCCATCATATATCCCAGCAGCACCGCCCGCTCGAACAGGGGAATCCCATGCTCCCGGGCGTATACCAGCTCGGGATTGTTATCGGAAACAGCGGCGGTATAAACCAGCAGATCAGCTCCCGCGGCGTTTTTTGCCGCGTGCTCCGGATAAACCGGAATGCCGGCTTCCCGCAGCCGGGCGAGAGTCGGCCCGCTTCCGGAATCAGAGCCGGTTACACACTTGCCCCAGGATTTCAGAATCAGCGCCAGCGACGACATGGAAACGCCGCCGATTCCAACGAAATGGATGTGGGAAAACGTCTTGTATTGATCAAAGTGTTGTGGTATAATACTCAAAAAGAAAAGCCTCCTTCATCGGTTTCACCATCATTATAGTATAAGTGTCTGAAAAAATAAACAAAAATTTATTTTTTCTTTAAGGGAGGCGTGGGGGTATCCGTTTAAGAAAGGAAAAAAGATGAAAGCAAGCGATCTTCAAAAGGAAGAAAAGGGTGGTTTCTGGCAGCGGTATAAATTCCTGATTATTGGAATCCTGGGGGCGCTGCTGCTGCTGGCAACGCTGAGTACGCAAAACGTGATCCTTTCCTATCAGCTGGAAGACGGAACGCAATATGCAGTAAAGCTGGATTACTCTACCTTCGGGATGTGCATCCGCTGCTATCCGGGCACCAAAAACGCAAACGATGTTGTGGAAAAGGCGATTTTCTTCGGCGTGGGTAAAAAGAAATCGGTGCTGAGCGCCGCACGCGCGCTGCAGGAGGTAGCGGGTGTGGATGATGGTTCGTTCCGGCTGCAGGCGGGGGGAATCCTGGGGAATAACGGGCAAACAACAAACGAGCTGGTTGCGTATCTTACTTCCCAGGGGTTCGACGCCGCTGCCGTTTCAGAATAAATGAAAAGAGCTGTCGAAAGACGGCTCTTTTGAGCTGTTTTTCCTTTTTTCGGTAGAAGGAGGGCCGCCGAAATGTTGTCCTTTTTTATTCATTTTGCAAAAACTTCAAAAATAGAGAAAAAAAGTGTTGACAAAGTAACACAGGAAGTGGTATCATATACAAGCACTCGCGAGAAGCAGGCGTGGAAAAAGAGTAAAAAAGCCTGGCGGAAAGCGGGAGAGCGGCGGACTTTGAAAATTAAACAGCATCAAAGAAGGACCCGTTAATTGTAAGAGAGCCCTCTTGGGAGGGCGAAGCGATTAACAAGAAGGAAACGCCAGAAGAGATTCTGAGTGGAATGAAAGTTAAGAGCTGGAAAGAATGATTTAGAAAAGATATTTTTTAGAGAGTTTGATCCTGGCTCAGGACGAACGCTGGCGGCGTGCCTAACACATGCAAGTCGAACGGAGCGCTATTGAAGAACTTTTCGGAGGGAATCGAGAGCAGCTTAGTGGCGGACGGGTGAGTAACGCGTGAGGAACCTGCCTTTCAGAGGGGGACAACAGCTGGAAACGGCTGCTAATACCGCATAATGCAGCGGGATCGCATGATCCTGCTGCCAAAGAATTATCGCTGAAAGATGGCCTCGCGTCTGATTAGATAGTTGGTGAGGTAACGGCCCACCAAGTCGACGATCAGTAGCCGGACTGAGAGGTTGACCGGCCACATTGGGACTGAGACACGGCCCAGACTCCTACGGGAGGCAGCAGTGGGGAATATTGCGCAATGGGGGGAACCCTGACGCAGCAACGCCGCGTGAAGGAAGAAGGTCTTCGGATTGTAAACTTTTGTCTTCAGGGAAGAAGAAGTGACGGTACCTGAGGAGGAAGCTCCGGCTAACTACGTGCCAGCAGCCGCGGTAATACGTAGGGAGCGAGCGTTGTCCGGAATTACTGGGTGTAAAGGGTGCGTAGGCCGGTATGCAAGTCACATGTGAAATACCGGGGCTCAACTCCGGGGCTGCATGAGAAACTGTATATCTTGAGTGCAGAAGAGGTAAGCGGAATTCCTAGTGTAGCGGTGAAATGCGTAGATATTAGGAGGAACACCAGTGGCGAAGGCGGCTTACTGGGCTGTAACTGACGCTGAGGCACGAAAGCGTGGGGAGCAAACAGGATTAGATACCCTGGTAGTCCACGCCGTAAACGATGGATACTAGGTGTAGGGGGTATCGAC
>QAKW01000031.1 GCA_003343605.1 Clostridiales bacterium | reverse complement strand
ACCGATTGTCTTTACCACTTGTTTTCAAAACCTTCGTTACGGCACCTCATCAAACAGATGCCGCCGCTCTATTATAGGCTTTTTTCAATTTCACGCCTTAAGCGTGAGATGATCTTTTTTTCCAGGCGTGAGATATAAGACTGCGAAATGCCTAAAACATCTGCAACCTCTTTCTGTGTCATTTCACGGTAACCACCGAGCCCAAAGCGCATTTCCATGATCATTCGCTCCCGCAGGGGAATCCGTTCCAGCGCGTTATGTAAGATCTGCTTTTCAATATCTTCTTCGAGATTTTTAGAAACGCTATCGGAATCGGTGCCAAGAATATCAGAGAGCAGCAGCTCATTGCCGTCCCAATCGATATTGAGCGGCTCATCCAGCGAAACCTCGGCCTTCTGGCCGTGATTTTTTCTCAAAAACATCAGGATCTCATTTTCGATGCAGCGTGAAGCGTAGGTGGCCAGCTTGATATTTTTATCGGAACGGAAGGTATTGATCGCCTTGATCAGGCCGATCGAGCCAATGGAGATCAGATCGTCGGCGGCGATGCCGGTATTTTCAAAGCGCTTGGCGATATAAACAACAAGGCGCAGGTTATGCTCGATCAGCTTCTGCACCGCATAGGATTCCCCCTGATCCAGCGCGCGGATATATTCCTGCTCTTCATCGGGTTTCAGCGGCGGCGGAAGAGTAACATATCCATTGGCGTAATGGACACGGCCGGCAATTTTCTTTAAAAGATTTGCAAGGGCGGGATGATAAAGAAGATAATATCGAATAACGTTCATAGGTTGCTCCAATCTCGATGTAATAATGCCTGAAAGCGGCCGTCTGGCGAAAGGGCCTGCACCACCACCCCTACCAGGGCGCTGCGTTCGGCGCCATCGACCTTCAGGATT
The DNA here is from genome assembly GCA_003343605.1 of Clostridiales bacterium. GTDB lineage: Bacteria > Bacillota > Clostridia > Oscillospirales > QAKW01 > QAKW01. Next base: position 8,573 of record QAKW01000031.1, on the reverse strand, counting down.
TTCGGCTTGAATGCATAGATCAGAATTCTGGCCCCGGTGGCGTCGGTATAGGGCAGCAGCCGCAGGCGCAGATGGGGGTAGGCCTTATTGAGCTCCGGCAGCGCCGCCGCGTCCTGATGGAGCACCGCGCGTAAAACCTCCTCCGGCAGATTCAGGGCGTCCCACTGGCAGAGGATAACCGGAAGCAGCGTAATCGGATCGTAGAGTGAATTGCCGGTATCCAGCAGCGCCAGCAGGGAAGCGTCATCCACGTTCAGCGTATGTAAAAAGCTTTTTTCCTTGCGGCGGTTCACCAGAAAGAAAAAGCCGCGGGCAAGCCCGTAAAAGCCAAACGATAAAACAAGAAGAAGCCACAGGGGAATGTCCATATAATAAACACCGTTTGCCGCGCGCATATGGCTTCCTGCATTGGTAAAGGCGTAAAACGCATACATGCCGCCGCCGAACAGAAGGTTTACGCAAAGAAAGATCAGCACGGTTCGGCCATAGGAGGAAAGACGTTCGAAGGGGAATGCCAGGAGCAAAACGGCGGCGGGAACCGCCAGCTTTAAAAGCAGCAGTACCGGCCAGGCGGTTTTCATAAAAAAGACTAGGCAGCCGAAAAGTGCGCCTGCCGCAGCTGCTGTAAGCATCCGCCAGGGGACAAGCCTGCGGTTGGAAATCAGCGCCGTGGTTGCCAGCAGAAGGGCGTCCATCAGAAAATTTGTAAAAAACAGAATATCTACATAAATAACCATGCGCCCAGTATAACAGAAAGTATTCGTTTATACTGTCGAAATCTGACGAGAAGAGACGGCTTTTTATCGGGAAATAAAAGATTGTAAAACAGGCGGTTTCGTGGTAAAATACTCTATATATCGTTTGTTAAAGGAGCCGTCTTTTGGATTATCGCAAAATTGTTTATACCATCGGGGAAGAAGAGCAGGGCAAAACGGTGCTTACCTTTTTAAAGGCGCGGGGATATTCCTCCCGGGTGCTCGGCGCCCTGAAGCGAAACCCTTATGGAATCACCATTGGGAAAAAACGTGTGAACGTATCAAAGCAACTGAAAAAAGGCGATTTACTGACCGTGCGGGTAGCCAACCGTGAAAGCCAGGTCGCCGCGGGCGGGCAGCTCAGGCCGCTTGCGCTGCCGCTCAGTGTTTTATTTGAGGATGAAGACGTTTTGGTGGTCGATAAGCCTCCCTTTATGCCCACGCATCCTTCGGCGGGCAACCGGGATCATACGCTTGCCAATGCGGTGGCCTATTATATGCAGGAGCGGGGGCGGGAATTTGTTTTCCGCCCGATCCACCGGCTGGATAAGAATACCAGCGGTTTGATCCTGCTCGGAAAAAATGCCCATAGCGCCGGCGTTTTGGGTGAAGATCTCAAGCAAAAGCGGATTGCCCGCAGCTACCTTGCAGTGCTGCGGGGCACGCTGCCGCAGGATGAGGGAACCATCGATGCACCAATCGCCCGGGTGCCCGGCTCTGCCATTGCCCGCCGGATCGATCCGGCGGGCAGCCGGGCTGTAACACATTACCGCGTGCTGGCGGAGAAAAACGGCTATACCCTTACGCGGCTCTGGCTGGAAACTGGGCGTACCCACCAGATTCGGGTGCATATGGCTTATTTGGGCGCGCCGGTTGCAGGTGATTTTCTTTACGGCAGCGAAGAAGCGCTGCTGGCCCGGCAGGCGCTTCATTCGGAAACCCTGCGTTTTACGCAGCCGGTGAGCGGCGAGAGGCTCTTTTTCCGCTGTCCGCTGCCGGAGGATCTGCAAAATCTGCTCAAGGAAAAGGAGATTCCTTATGAAACTGCTGATATTTGACGGTAATTCAATCTTAAACCGTGCCTATTACGCGATTCATGCGCTCTCTACCAAAGACGACCGGCCAACCAACGGGATTTTCGGCTTTTTAAAGCTTTACCATAAATATTTAACACTTTCCGAGCCGGATATGGTAGCGGTTGCTTTCGATCTGCGCGCGCCGACCTTTCGTCACCGGCTTTATGCCGATTATAAGGCGCAGCGGAAGGGAATGCCGGATGAGCTCGCGATGCAGCTGGATCCGCTGAAGGAAATCCTACGCGCTATGAACATTTCGATTTTGGAGCTGGAGGGTTATGAAGCCGATGATGTGATCGGCACAGCCAGCCGCTTTTGCCTGGAGCAGGGCTTTGAATGCGATATTGTATCGGGAGACCGCGATGATTTTCAGCTTCTGGGCAAGGGGATCCGGCTGATGATGCCGGTTACCCGGGGCGGGATGAGTGAAATGGAGCTTTACGATGAGGCGGCGCTCCGGGAAAAATACGGCCTGGTGCCGGAGCAGATGATCGATCTGAAAGCCATTATGGGAGATTCTTCCGATAATATTAAGGGCGTTCCCGGAATTGGCGAAAAGGGCGCGCTGACCCTGATTCAGGAATATGAAACACTGGATGGCGTTTACCACAATCTGGATCAGATCCGGCCCGCACTCCGGACAAAGCTCGAAGCCGGGCGGGAATCAGCCTATCTTTCCTACGACCTTGCTAAAATCTGCCGGGAGGTTCCGATTTCACTGCAGGCGGAAGCGCTGATGATCCAGCCGTTTGACGAAGCAAAACTTAAGGCGCTGCTGGAAGAGCTGGAACTAAGCAGCATCGTATCCCTTTTTGCGCTGAAAGACCGGGAGGAATATGCCCGGCCGGAGCGGATTGAAGGGAAGGCGGAAGATTATTGTTCCTATTTTCAGGAGGAAGGACTCTATTTTATTAAAACGGATGCATTTTACGCACGTTATCACAACCAGGTGGTTCGCCTGGAGGGCGGCGAGGCGCTGCTGCAACAGGTTCAAAAGATCTACACCTACGATGCAAAGCCGTTTTACGGCCTGGATTTTGATGGTGAACCGTATTTCGACTGTATGGTAGCGGCCTATGTGGCCGATCCCGGCGATCATTATGCGCTTCCCGCGCTGCTGGAGGAATATACCGGCCTGAAAGCCGCCTGCCCGGAAGATTGCGTTGCGGCACTGCCCGCCCTCTGCGCGGCAATTTTAGAGAAGATCCGCGCCCACGGGCAGGAAAAGCTGCTCTATGAAGTGGAATTTCCGCTGACCGTGGTGTTGGCGGATATGGAGCAGCGCGGCTTTACCGTTGATCAGGCGCGCCTTACAGCCTATACGGAGCAGCTCGGCGCGCATATTGTGGGGCTGGAACAGGAAATTTATACGCTTGCAGGGGAAGAATTTAATCTCAACTCGCCCAAACAACTGGGTGTGATTCTTTTTGAGAAGCTGGGGCTGAAGGGCGCAAAGAAAACCAAAACCGGCTACTCCACCAATGCGGATGTGTTGGAAAAGCTGCGCGGAACACCGATTGTGGATAAAATTCTGGAATACCGCAAATACGCCAAGCTCAAATCCACCTATGGCGAAGGGCTGCTGAAGCTGATCGGGCCGGATGGGCGGATTCATTCCACCTATAATCAAACCGTAACGCTCACTGGCAGAATTTCCTCTTCGGAGCCTAATTTACAGAATATTCCCGTTCGTGATGCGCTGGGCCGGGAGATGCGGAAAATGTTTGTTGCCAAAGATGCGGATCATCTGCTGCTGGATGCGGATTACTCCCAGATCGAGCTGCGGGTTCTGGCACACATAGCGGGGGATGAGGCGATGATTCGTGCCTTTCGTGAAAATGAAGACATTCATACGGTTACCGCCGCAACGGTTTTTGGTGTTCCGGCGCTGTTGGTAACGCCGGAAATGCGCCGGGCGGCAAAGGCGGTGAATTTCGGCATTGTTTATGGCATTTCCGATTTTTCGCTGGCCGGGGATATTGGGGTTACCAAAAAGGAAGCGAAGGCTTATATCGACCAGTATTTAGCGAAATACAGCGGTGTGCGGGATTATATGTGCGGGATTATTGAACGCGCGAAAAAAGAGGGATATGTCACTACGCTCTTCGGCCGCCGCCGGTATCTGCCGGAGCTGAAATCCGCCAATTATGTGCAGCGGTCGTTCGGGGAGCGGGTTGCGCTCAATACCCCGATTCAGGGAACTGCCGCGGATATTATCAAGATCGCCATGGTACGTGTCTGGAAGCGCCTGCGGGAAGAAAAGCTGCACGCCCATCTGATTTTACAGGTGCATGATGAACTGATATTGGAGAGTGACCGTGCCGATGCAGAGCGGGCCGCGGTGTTGCTGCGCCAGGAAATGGAGGGTGCAGCACAGCTGAATGTTGCTTTGCGTGCGGAAGTGGACATGGGGGAAAGCTGGTATGACTGTAAATAGCATGACCCCGCAGACAGCCCGTGCCGCCGCCGCGCTGGAGCAGGAGCTTTTTTCCGCTCCCTGGCGGGAAGCGGATTTTCTGAGCAGCTTAACGGATGAGAACCGCCTGTTTTTAACCTGCACAGATGCCGGCGCCCTAATCGGCTATTGCGGAATGCAATGGGCGGCGGAGCAGGCGGATATTTTAACCATCGGCGTGCGGCCTGCATTCCGGCGGCAGGGCGTTGGAGAAACCCTGCTGCGGGAAGTGATCGCCGCAGGCAGAGCACGGGGGATCCGGCTGTTTTTTCTGGAAGTGCGCCGGTCGAATTTGGCGGCACAGAGGCTTTATGAAAAAGCAGGATTCCGGCAAAACGGCTGCCGGAAGGGCTATTACCAAAATCCGGCAGAAGACGGCCTGGTTTATATTCTGGAGGTTTGATATGGTATGAATATTTTAAGTTTTGAGAGCTCCTGCGATGAAACGGCAGTTGCGGTTGTGCGTGACGGAAGAGAGATTCTTGCCAATACGGTGTTTTCTCAGATCGATGTGCACAAACAATACGGCGGGGTGGTTCCGGAGATTGCCTCGCGCTATCATATTGAAAAGATATCACAGCTTACAGAGGAATGCATCCGCAGGAGCGGTCTTGCGGAAGAAGAGCTGGACGCAGTGGCGGCCACGGCCGCGCCGGGCCTGATCGGTTCACTGCTGGTGGGGCTTAATTTTGCCAAGGGCTATGCCTATGCCCGTGCCCTTCCGCTGATTCCGGTGCACCATATCCGGGCGCATGTGGCGGCAAATTACCTGGCATTCCGGGAACTGGAACCGCCGTTTCTGGCAATGGTTGTAAGCGGCGGCCATTCCCACATTGTTTTGGTGGAAGGGTATACCGCCTATAAAATTCTCGGCCGCACCAGAGACGATGCGGCAGGCGAAGCCTTTGACAAAGGCGCGCGCGTACTGGGGCTGCCCTACCCGGGCGGCGTTGAAATCGACCGCCTTGCCAAAAACGGCAACAGAACCGCGATCCGGTTTCCGCAGGTGCATTTTAAGGATCAGCCCTACGATTTCAGCTTTTCCGGCGTTAAAACCGCAATTGTAAATTATGTGCATCATGCGCATCAGAAAGAGCAGCAGCTGGATCTTGCAGACGTGGCGGCTTCCTATAGCGAGGCTGTTACCGGCATTCTGGCTGAAAATTTCTTTCGCTGCGCCCGGGATTACCAACAGAAAAAACTAGTAATTGCCGGCGGCGTTAGCGCCAATTCCATGCTGAGAGAAAAGCTTCTGGCAGGAAAAAGAACCGATGAAATCTTGTATATCCCGCCGGTTTCTCTCTGTGGAGATAACGCCGCAATGGTTGGCGCGCAGGGATATTATGAATTTCAGGCGGATCATCTTGCTTCGCTGAACCAGAATGCCTACTCGGCCTGGTCCATTGAAAAGCAGTTATGTTAACCAATGGATTTGAACAGTCGAAAAAGCCTGGGCTGTTGAAAACCCTGTTTAAACTGTGAAAAAGCGCATTTTTACCGGATCTGTCTGTTTATAAACCTGTTGAAAATGTGCAATATCCGGGAAATAAAAAATTACGGTAACAAAATTATGTTATTTTCAGCGGACCGAAAAAACACGAAAAAAGCGGAAAATCGAGGTGAAAAGGATGAAAAAAAAGGGCGCGGTTGGCACCTATTTAATTTTAGTAATGGCGGTGCTTTTTTCAAAAATTCTAGGCCTTTTGCGCAATATGCTGCTGGCCAGATATTATGGAACAAGCGCCATGGCCGATGCTTTTTCGGCTGCCAGCAGCCTGCCGCTCACCATCTATGATATTACGCTCGGCACTGCAATCGCATCGGCTTTTGTTCCGGTATTCAACGAGAAGCTCACCCGGGATGGCCGGAAGGAGGCGGAACGCTTTGGCAGCAACTTTTTAAATATCGCTGTTTTGATCTCGCTGGTGCTGGCGGTGCTGGGCATTCTTTTTCCCCATGCGGCGCTCTTGATTGTGGCCAGTGGGCTTTCAGGCGAGGCGCTTTCGATTGCAACGGTTTTGGTTCGGATTATTTTGCCGGTCATGTGCGTGGCGACGGGTGTTTATATATTTATTGGAATCCTGCAGTCTTATAATTCCTTTATCGGGCCGGCTCTGGTTTCGCTGGTTTCCAATCTGGCGATGATCCTTTATTTTTTGGTATTTAACCGGTATTTCGGTATTTACGGGCTGGGCGCCGCCTTTACCATCGGCTGGGTTTTGCAGCTGCTGTTTTTGCTTCCCTTCTTAAAAAAGCAGCACTTTACCTATTCGCCTGCGCTGAATATACGGTCGCCGGATATCCGCCGTGTGCTGGTGCTGACGCTCCCGCTTTTTGTGGCGGCGCTGGCGCAGCCGATCAATCAGCTGATCTCTACCAATATCAGCTCCAATCTGGGAGAGGGGCTGCTGGCTTCGGTGAATTACGCCTATCAGGCCTATTTCATTGTTTCGGGTATTTTTTCCTATTGCCTGACCAATCTGTTTTTTCCGGAGCTGAGCCGCTGCTTTTCCCGGGGCGACCATGCGGCGGCAGAAGGAATCTGCCGGGGAATGCTTGGCTCCATTTCCGCAATCGTATTGCCGATTATGGCTTTTCTGGGCGGCAACAGCCGCCCGGTGGTGCGTCTTTTATATGAAGGAAAAAGCTTTACGCCGGAGGATACCCTGCGGGTGGGGAGTCTGCTGGCGATCTATACCGGCGCGATGTTGTTTTATTCTTATCAGGAGATCCTGAATAAATATTTTTATTCAATGCAGCGGGTCCGGATGCCGGTGGTGACTGCCTTTGTTGGAATCGGTGTTAATCTGGCGGTTTCCCTGATTGCAGTGCGCTCCCTGGGCGTATATGGTCTTGCAGCCGGCACGCTCTGTGCGGCGCTGGTGATGGCGGTTATGCTCCTGCTTTTTACCAGGCGGGTTTCTCCCGGTGTTTTGAACCGCGCGCTTTTTATTGGAATCGGAAAAGATCTGATCGCGGCCGCCGGGCTTTTTGTTGCTGCGCGGGAGATCAGGATTCTGATTGAGAGGCTTACGGGCGGTATTCTGGGCACCGGGCTGGGGTTGCTGGGCGGCTTTCTGGCAGGGCTGCTGGTCTATCTTCTGATCCTGTGGCTGCTGGGATCCAGTGAGCTGAAAACACTGCTGAAAATGGCAAAAAGCAAAAAGAATGAGGCGTAAAATCACTAAAAATGGACCGGGATAAATTGCTGTTTTAGTGAAACATACAAAAGTAGACGGCAGACCTTGACTATTGAAATCTTTTTCGCTAATATAATACTACAAAATAAAATTTCAGGGGGTTCTCCTATGTTTTCTAAAACGGTAAAGGTGACCAACAGCGTAGGGCTGCACGCACGTCCTGCGACATTTTTTATTCAGAAAGCAAATGAATTTAAATGTTCCATCTGGGTGGAAATCGGTACCCGCCGGATCAATGCCAAGAGTCTTCTGGGGATTTTATCGCTTGGCATTATTAAAGGCACGGATATTAATATCATTGCAGACGGGGCGGATGAAGAAGCGGCTGTTACCGCTCTGGTAGAGCTGGTTGAGCAGTTGGAAGACTAACGATTGTAAAAAAGCTGGCACTGCGGGCAGATTTTAATGATTATCGGCACGCGGTGCTTTTTCTTTGAATTTTTGGGGGTAGAGGAATGCGCTATATTTTATCTCCCTCCTTGCTGGCGGCTGATTTTTCCCGCCTGGGCGAGGAGGCGACCTTTGCGGTAAGCGGTGGTGCGGAATGGCTTCATATCGATGTGATGGACGGCATGTTTGTGCCAAACATTTCTTTTGGTGCCCCGGTGATGAAAAGCCTGCGGCCGGTTTCAGAGGCTTTTTTCGATGTTCATTTGATGATTGAGAGGCCGGAGCGGTATCTCAACGATTTTCTGGAGGCAGGCGCTGATTTGATCTGCGTTCATCTGGAAGCAACCGATCAGATCGCGCAGATTGCAAAGCGCGTGCATGAAGCCGGTAAAATGTTTGCGCTGGCGCTCAAACCGGGCACCAGGGCGGAGGAGGCGATTCCCTATCTTCCGCTTTGCGAGATGGTTTTGGTGATGACGGTAGAGCCGGGTTTCGGCGGGCAGCGCTTTATGGCGGAAATGATGCCGAAGGTAGAGCGGATCCGCGCTCTGCGGGAAGAGCAGGGATTCTCTTATCAGATTCAGGTAGACGGCGGAATTACCCTTGAGAATTTACCGGTTGCCGCCGGTGCCGGCGCGAATGTAATCGTTGCAGGCTCGGCAGTTTTTCAGAGGGGAAAAACTGCGCAGAATGCACG
>QAKW01000023.1 GCA_003343605.1 Clostridiales bacterium | reverse complement strand
TCTTTCCCTCGTGCAGCAGTGCCCGCGCGGCAGACAGTGGGATGACCCGGCCCAAAATAACGCCGTTCAGCCGGAATTTGCAGCCCTCCTTATATGAAAGGCAGCCATAGCCATAGCGCCCCTTTACCACCCGGCCGCCGCATAGCGGGCATTGCCCCGCTTCATCCCCGTAAAGACCGGTATCGGTATCCAGCGCGGGCGACTGCTCCTTTGGGGCAAAAACTGCTTCAATTTCTTTCTTTGCCAGCTCAACGCTCTCTTCAATCTTCATTTCGCCGCGAAACACCTTCTTGAGTGCCTGGCCAAGAGCACTGGTTTTATATTTATCCATCTCGATTCCCATATGCTCCAGCTCTTCAATCAGATAGGCGCCGCCCGGCAGCAGATAATAGGTATCTTTTTTCAGCGCAATATAACCGCTTTTGATCGCATTGCCGATAATGCCGGTGCGGGTAGCCTCCGTGCCGAGCTCCAATCCTTCGAAAATTGCACGGTAATCCTGGCGGTCATCGCCTTCCTCCGCGGCCGCCCGTTCCTCCCGAAACGGATTTTTTAAATAATTATTCAGGGTTTCAATCGTATAATGCCGGGGCGGGGTGGTTTCCTTTTCCTGCGGGGCAAAATCAATCGCCACTTCATCGCCCGGCTCCAGCGGCGGCAAAAGCTTATCCTTCTGGCCGCCATCGTCGTATTGCATCCAGCCCGGCTGGATAATCACCGTGCCTTTGAGCCGGAATTCTTCGATATCGCCAACCCGGATCAAAATTTCCGTTTTTTCCGCCAGGCAGTCCTCCGCGCAGAAAACGGCGGCAAACCGCCGGAAGATCGTTTGATAAACCAGCCGCTGCCGGTCGGTGAGCTGTTCTTTTTTCGGGATGCGGTAAGTGGGGGTCAGGGCGGAATGCGATTCGATCTTGCTGTCATCAAAGATGGTTTTACCCTCCCGGAATACAACAGCATAGCCCAGCGCCGCAACCGACCCGATAATTTTTCTGATCTTCTCCTTCTCTTTTACCGCCAGATATTCCGAATTGGTGCGCGGATAGGTAATATATCCCGCCTCATAAAGCTCCTGCACAATATTGAGGCTTTCTTCCATTGGCATCTTATATTTTCTGCCCAGAAGATTTTGCAGCTTTGAGAGGGAAAAAAGCTTTCCCGGGCGCAGCACGGCCTTACGCTTCTTTTTCTCTGCCACCACGGCCTTGCAGCCGTTGAGCTTGGCAGCGTAAGCAAGCGCTTTATCATAAGCGGCTGCTGCAAAGCGTTCTTTGGAAACCAGCTCGATTTCCGCGCCTTTTGTTTGCGCGCGGCTGATCACGGCATAATACTTTTCAGGAACAAAATGTTCAATCGACCGGTCGCGATCGTATATCGCCTTTATAATCGGAACAATCACCCGCCCTACCCGCAGCAAAACACCGGTTTTGAGCGTTGCGTAACGGGTGAGGTTCACACCGTATAGCCAGTCGATATAAGTACGGGCAAACCCTTCGTTGGCAAGATTCTGATATTCCGCCTCGTCCTTCATTTCCGCCAGGGCTTCCGCAACGGTTTCAGGTGTCTGATCCGGCAGCCATAGCCTGAAAAAGGGCTTTTGCACGCCGGCCTGCTGCACACAAAGACGAACTATGATTTCACCCTCCCGGTCGGCGTCGCCCGCGTTCACAATCTGCTCCACGTCCGGCCTGCTGCATAGCGCACAGATCAGCTCAAACTGCCGTTTGATCCCTGCATCCGGCTGTTTATCCGCGCCGCTGCGCAGCCGGAATCGGAAAGTTTCGGGGAAGCAGGGAAGATTCTCCATCGACCAGCGGCCTTCCGCCGTAGGGCCGGTATAATCTTCAATATCGCAAAGGGAAAAAAGGTGGCCGAACGCCCAGGTGATTAGGTAATCTTCGCCTTCGAGATACCCCTGACGCCGTTTTAAATTCCCAATCCCGGCCGCAATGTTGCGCGCAAGGCTTGGCTTCTCTGCAATAATCAGCGTCATCTGCCCTCCCCCTTTCATCGAAATAAAAATCATCCGTTCTTTCCAGCGCGGCCGAATGCGCTGATCGCTGCTATTATAGCATAAATCCCCGCTCTTTTCCACCGCTATTTTTACGTAATTCTTTACATGATTTGGTTTTTTGTGGTAGAATAACAATAAGAATAAAAAATCGGTGGGAGGAAGCATGTTCAAGCTTTTAACGTATTTAAGGGATTACCGCAGGGAGAGCATTCTGGGGCCTCTGTTTAAGCTGTTGGAGGCCACGCTGGAACTGCTGGTTCCGCTTGTGGTGGCAGCCATTATCGATACCGGTATCGGTGGCGCCAACCGCGGATATATTGTGCGTATGAGCCTGCTGATGGCGTTGCTGGGGGCAGTAGGGCTCGCCTTTTCCGTTACGGCGCAGTATTTTGCGGCCAAAGCGGCGGTGGGTTTTGTAACCAAAATCCGCCGGGCGCTCTTTTCTCATATTCAGCAGTTTTCCTATGCCGGCCTTGATCAGATCGGCCCTTCAACGCTGATAACCCGAATGACCAGTGATATGAATCAGGTGCAGGCTGCCATGAATCTTACGCTGCGTTTACTGCTGCGCTCGCCCTTTGTGGTTTTGGGCGCGATGGTTATGGCATTTACCATCGACTGGCGTGCGGCGATGGTTTTTGTGCTGGCGATCCCTGTTCTTTCGGTGGTGGTATTCGGCATTATGCTGCTTTGCATCCCGCTCTACCGGCGGGTGCAGGGTGCGCTTGACCGCGTATTATCCAAAACACGGGAGAATCTTTCAGGCGTCCGGGTGGTAAGAGCATTTTGCCGGGAGGAGGACGAAATTGCAGAGTTTGACCGCCGGGTTCGCACGCTGACCAACGCGCAGAAGTATGTAGGCCGGATTTCCGCACTGATGAATCCGCTCACCTATATCCTGATCAACCTTGCCGTGATCCTGCTGATCCATACCGGGGCACTGCGGGTAGAGGCAGGGCTGCTGACACAGGGCGCTGTGGTGGCGCTCTATAATTATATGTCGCAGATTCTCATAGAGCTGATCAAGCTTGCAAGCCTGATCATCAGCATCACCAAGGGTGTTGCCTGCGGCAACCGGATTCAGGCTGTTTTCGAGCTGGAAAGCGGTGAGCCGGCAAAGCGCAGCGATAAAACGGGCGATCCTGCCTACGCTATGGAATTTCAGCATGTTTCTTTCCGCTATCCGCTGGCAAAGGAAGATGCGCTCTCCGGGGTCAGCCTTCATCTGCGGCCGGGTGAAACGCTCGGCGTAATCGGCGGAACGGGCTCCGGCAAAACCACTTTTGTAAATCTGATTCCCCGGTTTTATGAGGCAACGGAAGGCTGTGTGCTGGTGGAGGGAAAAGACGTTTTATCCTATGATGTGGATACCCTGCGCCGGAAGATCGGCGTGGTGCCTCAGCGGCCGGTACTCTTTCGGGGTACTGTGCGGGATAATCTGCGCTGGGGAAAAGAAGATGCCGGCGATGAAGAACTGATGCGGGCGCTCACCATTGCGCAGGCGGACGCTCTGATCCGGGAAAAGGAAGGCGGCCTCGGTGCGCAGGTAGAGCAAAACGGTAAAAACTTTTCAGGCGGGCAGCGCCAGCGGCTGACCATTGCACGGGCGCTGGTACGCCGCCCCTCTATTTTAATTCTCGACGACAGCGCTTCCGCACTGGATTTCGCAACCGATGCGGCGCTGCGGAAATCCATTCGTGAAATGGAGGACGCGCCTGCGATCGTGATTGTTTCGCAGCGTACCTCCTCCATTCAGCATGCCGATCAGATCCTTGTGCTGGAAGATGGCGGCGTTGCCGGGCTCGGGATACATGAAACGCTGCTCGAAACCTGCCCGGTCTACCGGGAAATTTATGATTCTCAGTTTAAAAAGGAGGCGCCTGCTACATGAAAAAAAAGAAGCTGAACGGTCATCAGAAAACCGCACTGCACGGCGTTTTCTCACATCTGAAAAAATACTGGGGATGGGTTGTGCTATCCATTTTACTCGCCGCTGTGACCGTAGTGCTTTCACTCTATATCCCGATCCTGGTAGGCAGAGCCATCGACTGCGTTTTGGGCCCCGGGCGGGTTCAATTTGAAAAAATCGCCCACATTTTTCTGCAGATCGGCATAGCCGCCGGGCTGACATCGCTGCTGCAATGGGTCATGAATACCATCAACAATAAAATCACCTATCAGGTCATCGAAGATGTGCGTAAAGAGGCCATCCGAAAAATTGAGCGTCTGCCGCTTTCCTGGCTGGATACCCGTTCTACCGGCGAGATTGTCAGCCGGGTCATTGCAGATGTAGATCAGTTTGCAGACGGCCTGCTGCTGGGTTTTACGCAGCTCTTCACCGGTGTTGTTACCATTCTGGTTACGCTGATCTTCATGCTGACCATCCATCCGGGGATTACCCTTTTGGTTGTTGTGCTTACGCCCCTTTCCCTGCTGATGGCCCGCTTTATTGCCGGGCGCACCTATAAAATGTTTCGCCTGCAATCGGAAACGCGCGGCGAACAGACCGCTTTTATTGATGAGATGATCGGGAATCAGAAGGTTGTAAAGGCCTTTTCCCGGGAAGAGAAAAATGCCGCAATCTTTGATGAGATCAACGGCAGGCTTGAAAAAGCCTCTCTGCGGGCCACCTTCTTTTCTTCGCTCACCAACCCCTGCACCCGGTTTATCAACGCATTGATTTATGCGGGCGTGGCTTTGAGCGGTGCGCTGGCCGCGGCCGGCGGCGGCCTAAGCGTGGGGAGCCTGACCTGTTTTTTGAGCTACGCCAATCAATATACCAAACCGTTTAATGAAATTTCCGGGGTTGTTACCGAGCTGCAAAATGCGCTGGCCTGCGCTGCGCGTATCTTCCAGCTTACCGATGAGGCGCCGGAGATCAGCGAGCCTCCCGATGCCCTGGTGCTGAAAAAAACAGAAGGACGCGTTGCGCTCAGCAAGGTCTTCTTTTCCTATCGCCCGGATCAAACGCTGATCGAAAACCTGAACCTTACAGCCGCCCCCGGCCAGCGAATCGCGATTGTGGGCCCCACCGGCTGCGGGAAAACAACGCTGATTAATCTGCTGATGCGGTTTTACGATGTAAACAGCGGCAGCATTACGCTTGACGGCGTAGACATCAGCGCCATGACCCGCCGGTCATTGCGCCGCAGCTACGGCATGGTTTTGCAGGAAACCTGGCTGAAGGAAGGAACCGTGCGTGAAAATATTGCTTACGGCCGCCCGGATGCAACAGAAGAGGAAATCATTGCCGCCGCCAAAGCCGCCCATGCCCACAGCTTTATCAAGCGCCTGCCGCAGGGCTACCTTACGCCGCTTTCCGAAGAGGGCGGCAGCCTCTCCCAGGGGCAGCGCCAGCTGCTCTGCATTGCGCGGGTCATGCTGTGCGCACCGCCGATGCTGATCCTGGATGAAGCGACTTCTTCGATTGATACCCGCACCGAGCTGAAGATTCAGGACGCTTTCTCCCGGCTGATGCAGGGGCGCACCAGCTTTATTGTGGCCCACCGGCTCTCCACCATCCGCGATGCGGATCTGATTCTCGTGATGAAAGACGGAAAGGTGATCGAGCAGGGCCGCCACTTGGATCTGCTCCGGCAAAATGGGTTCTATGCGGCGCTTTATAATAGCCAGTTTGCACGCTGAAATGCCAATTTTGCTTGAAATTGCACGAAATTTATGCTAAGATAACATGGGGAGGGGGAAAGCGTAATGTCGCAATGGACCAGAAAAGCAATTATAGAATCTTTTAACCGGTTTATCGCGGCAAAACCGCTGGATAAAATTACGGTAAAAGACCTTGTTGAAGACTGCGGCATTACCCGCAATACCTTTTATTATTATTTTACCGATGTATATGCCCTCGCCGCCGCTGTGTTGCGGGAGCGGCTGGAAGCACTGACGGCGCAGTTGGATCCCAATGATGGATGGGAAGACTTTCTCCTGCTGCTGGCCCGGCAGCTTGCGGGCAATACCCGGATGGTGCGCCATCTCTTCCGCTCTTCCAAGAGTGAGGAAGTGGTGCGCACGATGACTGAGATTCTGAAGCTGGCCATGGAGCAGCTTTTTGATTATCTGGCGGAGGGTGCCGCCGTAAATCCAAAACAGCGGACGCTGATCATTGACTTTTACCGTTATGCGCTGACCGGCATTGCCGAAAACTGGCTCCTGCGCGAGCCAAAGGAAGATCCGGAAGCTCTGGCGCACCGGATTTCACTGCTGCTGCAAAGCGGTATGCGCGCAGCGATCCGCAATGAGGCGGAAAGCGGCTGAAAATTCGAACAATTTCGCTTCCGTGCGCAAAAATTGCGCACGGAACTTTTTTTATCTATGGTATTGCGGCCGGCGAATGGTTAGAATATTCTTGGAAGGAGCTGTAGACTCATGAGAATTGTAAAACAGGCTAAAATCCTCTATATCCTTACCGCGCTTTTCTTCTGCGTGGCGGGAATTACGCTGCTGGTTTATCCTACAATCTCTGCGGAAATTTTCTGCTATATTACCGGCGGTGTTCTGATTTTTTACGGAATCACCAAGATTATCGGTTATTTTTCCAATGATATGTATCATCTGGCGTTTCAATTCGATCTGGCGCTGGGAATCTTTTTTACCTTGCTGGGGATCATTCTCGTATTACATCCCAATGTGATTCTTACCATCCTGCCGTTTCTGATTGGTCTCCATATTCTGGTAGACGGTGTATTCAAACTGCAAACCTCGATAGACGCCAAGCGGTTTGGCCTGCCAAAATGGTGGCTGATTCTGCTGGGTGCGTTAATCTGTATTTTGCTGGGCGGCATCCTGATCTTTAAACCGTTTGAAGGTGCCGCGGCATTAATGATGCTGATGGGCTTTTCCCTGCTGGCAGATGGGATTCAGCACCTGTTCAACGCTTTTTATACGGTGAAGATCCTCCCGCGCTGATCTTGCCACGCTACGGAAGTGCCGTTTCAATAGAAAGGAGAAGTGCCATGACTCATAAAAACACCCGTTTTCACGGGCAGTATTTTACCATCCCGAATCTGCTCAGCTATCTGCGCCTTGCGCTGATTCCCCTGATTGTCTGGCTCTATTGCAGCAAAGAGGCGTATCTGCTCGCTGCCGGGCTGATGGCCTTTTCTGCCGCTACCGATATTGCAGATGGATGGATCGCCCGCCATTACAATCTGATCACCGATTGGGGCAAGATCATCGATCCAATTGCAGATAAGCTTACGCAGATTGCCGTTGCGCTCTGCCTGGCATACCGTTTTACAGCCATGCGGTTTCTGCTGATCCTGCTGGTAGTCAAAGAGCTGTATATGGCGGTGATCGGGCTGGTTTTCATTCATAAAACCGATGTGGTTGAAGGTTCGGTATGGTATGGGAAATTAACAACTGTTCTCTTCTTTCTTGTTACGTTAACTCTGATCCTACTTCCGAATCTCGCAGAAACGGCGGCTCTTATTCTGGTATTGATCGAAAGTGCGGCGGTTTTGATTTCAATGGTTCTTTATACCGTTCGCTACGTGCGGCTTTATCATCAGATTTCCGCCGCGCGGCAGGCAGGAAATCCGGGTGATCCAACGCCATAATTAGGCTGCTGAACAGCGGCCTTTCCTGCGGTGTCGGGTGTCTTGGTGTTCTTAAAGAGCGCTTTCTTGATACGAGGCACTTTTTCCACAAACAGCCTTTTTCTGTTTTAATTTCCAGATTTATAAGTTATAATACTGGATCATACATAATTTATAATTTTTCAAACATTTTTCTGAAAAGCATTATACAATATTTTCTCAAAATATCAACGCCATATATGGCGTTTTTTGAAAAATATGGTATAATTTGGTAGAAAGGGGGCTTTTTATGAACTGGGAAGACATTAATATTCAATTTGGCAACACAATGCGCAGGCTGCGGGAAGGGCGCGGCTACAGCCAGGAAAAATTTGCTGCCCTCTGCGGAATCAGCCGCGCTTATTACGGCCGGCTGGAGCGCGGGGAACACAGCGTAACGCTGGATCGTTGCCGCCAGATCGCAAACGCGCTGGGGCTTGCACTCTATGAACTCTTTATCGATCTGCCATAAAAATAAAAACCGGCGGTTCCTGGGAACCGCCGGTTTTTAAAATTCAGTTTCAGCGCAGCGCTGCATTTTAAGGGGCTTCTCTCTGCACTTAATCATGTAGTTTCTGCGCCATCAGCCAATCGACCAGCGTTTTATTATAGGCATAATCCCACGCATTATGGCCTACCTGGGGAAATAGTGTTAATTTTGGATTCCCGCCGTTTTTGCGAAGGTTTGCTTCCATTTGAATGCTTTCAGAAGGAAGCACCGTGGTATCGGCCTCGCCATGAAACATCCAGATCGGCTTATGCGCAACCTTCCCGGCATACCAGTAAATGCCCGAGCCGCAAACCGGCGCTGCGGCTGCAAAGCGTTCGGGGTTGGCCATCAGCCATTGCCAGACCCCTGTGCCGCCCATGCTCAGCCCGGTGAGATAAACGCGGGTTTTATCAATATTGTAAACTTCGATGATTTCATCTAAAAAATCATTGAGGCTTTCCAGATAATTTCCCCAATATCGGTCGTGCGGGCACTGAGGCCCCGCCATAACAAAGGGAAATGCCGTGCCGGCCACCGCCTGTTTGAAAAAACCATGACGCGTAATCAGAGAGAGATCATTCCCGCGTTCCCCCGCTCCGTGCAGAAATACCAGCAGGGGGGATTTCTTTTCCGGATCATAGCTTTCAGGCGTATAGATTAAATAGGGGAGCCTGATTTTGCGGACTATTTCTTTTTCAAATTCATGATTGGTAAGCATTTTCTGATCCTCCTTGACGCAAGTGGGGCGGACGACTGATTCTGAGAAAATGAAAATCGGAACGAGCGCAGCTCGTTCCGACATGGTTGCGGAGGCAGGACTTGAACCTGCGGCCTTCGGGTTATGAGCCCGACGAGCTACCAACTGCTCCACCCCGCGATTTGCTAATATAGTATAGCAAGCGATAGCTTATTTGTCAACCCTTTTGGCAGAAAAAAATCCGGATCAGGCGGCTGGTCGGGCAATGTCTGTTAAATGGTGTAATTTTACACCGCAAATTTCAAGGATTTACTTGATCCGGACCGGTATTTTTAGTAGAATAAATTTACGAAACCAAAGGGAAGCGGCGCGCATCATTTCAAAGCCGCGCCGGAAAGGGGCCTTATGATCACCATTTATTTTCTGCGCGGCTTTACGGCGGGCGGCCAGCATCAGGCGGGCAGGCAATTGCTAGAGCGCATTTACGGCGGACGGCTGGAATGGACCTTTGGCCCTTCCGGCAAACCTTATGGGAAGAATATCGAGGGATATTTCAATTTATCGCATAGCGCTGCGGTGGTGGCCGCCGCAACCGGGCCGGTGGAAATGGGCTTTGATCTGGAGGGGCCGCGCAGGATTCGGCTGAAAAACTTTGCCCGGCCGGAAGAGCGGGAAATTGATTTAAAAACCCTGTGGGTGATTAAAGAAAGCTTTGTGAAACTAACCGGAGAAGGGCTTGCCGGTTTGCGCAGTACCTCAGTTCAGCGGAGCGGCTCCGGGCAATACACCGTTTTTGGCGGCGGAAGAAAAGCGGTGGTGCAGGTTTTTCCTTATCAGGACCATATCTGTGCACTGGCAACCGCGCAGCCGGAACCCTACCGGCTGGTGGAGTGGCAGCTTGAAGTATAAAAGACATTTAACGATTTATTCGTTAAATGCCTTTTATTTTTTAATAAAACGAAAAACATCACTTGGTTCACAACTTAAAATGGAACAAATTTTTTCCAAAGTCAATAATGTAATGTTTTTATTTTTCTTTAAAGAGTCTAATGTTTTTCGATCAATGCCAGCTTTTATCAGCCGATATTGTGAAATATTTTTTCGCTTCATCGTTTTCCATAACGGGCTGTAATCAATCATTATAATCACCCTCTTATATTATAGGGTAAAATAATTTAAAAAAATATTGTGGAAATATTCACAATATGTTATACTGAAAAGGGAGGAGGTGAGAGTATGAGCCAAGAAGAAATAATCCTTCTCTGCAGGCAGAGAAGGATGGAGCAGGACTGGATTGATTTTTTGAAGCAAGATCAATTTTATCAAAAAGACTGCTTTGATCTGGCGGAATTGGAACTTCGCTTAAAGCAATTATCCCTAACTCCGGAGCAGAAGAAAATCACGGAAGATTATCTGTGCTGCCGGCAAAAAACTCTGGATCAGATTGTCGAACTTTCCTACATGGCAGGAATAAAAGATGGGCTGCGGATCCTAAATTATTTAGGCTTTTCTACAGCAGGAGTGTTTGGATCTGCTTGTTCTGTATGATTTTGTGTAAACCGAACAATATCATTCGGCGTACAATTCAGAATCAAACATAGTTTTTCCAGAGTCAATAAAGTAATATTATGGTTCTTTTTAAGAGTATCAAGCGTTTTATTATCGATACCAGAGTGTAGGAGGCGGTACTGCGACATGCCGACTTTCTGCATAGTTTCCCATAATGGGCTATAGTCTATCAACATTGCCACCCCTTTCCACAGAATGATATATTTTTATTATATTTCCAAAAAGATAAAAAAAATATTGCGGATATTTCCACAATATTGTATAATGTTTTAAAGAAAGGAGTGGTATCAATGAAATTTGAAGAAATTTTTCAAAATTGTTGTGAGCAGATGCGGGAGGCAACATTGCAGGGGCTATTAGCAGAAGATGCGGCTTATTTAGAGGATGTTAAGGATGAGTTTGTATTAAAGACTCAATATGAACAGCTTACGCTGAGCCCCGATCAAAAAATGATTATTGAAGACTATTTTGCCTGCCGGGAAAGCAAGGAAAATCAACGGGCAGTTTTATCCTATATCGCCGGAATAAAAGATGTGATAAAGATCCTGAAATATTTAAATTTATTGCAGATGGAAACGAATTCAAATAGCAAATAATAAAAGTACAGCCGTCCGATGATTCGGACGGCTGTACTTAATTTAAAACAACTGGGAGAGCCGGATACTGGTGGATTCTTCCAGCGCTTTGGCCGTGGAGGCAACCAGTTCCTCCTCCGGTCCTTCTACCAGAATGCGGATATAGGGTTCTGTGCCGGAGGGGCGCACCAGAATTCGCCCGTGGCCGGAAAAAGCGGCTTCTGCCTTTTGCACATCGCGCTGAAATACTTCATCGGCCATCAGCTTTTTCTTTTGCAGGTCATCGGCGTTTACATTGATTTGCGCCTGCGGATAAGGCGTAAAAATATTATAAACGTCTTCGCCGGTCATGTGCAGTGCTTTCATGGCGCACAGAAGCATGATGGCGGTGAGCTGGCCATCGCCGGTGGTGGCCTTTTCAAGAAAGATGATATGGCCGCTGTGTTCGCCGCCGAGCACGTAATCCTGCTCCATCATCTCTTCTAAAACATAGCGGTCGCCTACCCGGGTGGTTGGCACGTTGATGCCGTTTTGATTCATTTTTTCCACCAGGCCCAGATTCGACATTACTGTGGCTACCAGGGTATTTTTCTTGAGCCGCCCCTGCCCTTTAAGATAAAGGGCGATTACGGCAAGAATTTTATCGCCGTCGATAATCCGGCCCTGGCTGTCGCAGGCGAGGCAGCGGTCGGCGTCGCCATCGAAAGCGAAGCCGATCTCTGCCTCCTTGCGGCGCACGATGGCTGCAAGCTCTTCCATATGCATCGATCCGCAGCCCTCATTGATATTGAAGCCGTTGGGCTTATCGTGATAGATGCGGGCGTCTACGCCGAGATCTTCGAATACCCGGTGTGCTGTTTCGCTGGTTGCGCCGTTGGAGCAATCCAGAATGATTTTGAAACCGCTGATATCTTCTTCGCAGGCCTGCTTGATATGCTCGCAGTAAAAGTCTTTGGCCTTGAGATTATAGCTGAACTGGCCCGGCTTTTCGGCCGGAGCAATCTCAAAGGGATCAATCAGGCTTTCGATTTCTTCCTCTTTTTCATCAGGCAGCTTAATGCCGCCTTTTGTAAGGATTTTGATGCCGTTATATTCATAGGGATTATGAGAGGCGGAGATCATCACGCCCGCCTGCGCGCCCATCCGATCAATCAGAAAGGCCAGCGCCGGGGTCGGCAAAACGCCGATATGCTCCACATTTACCCCTGAATAGGTAAAGCCGCAGATCAGCGCGCCCATCAGCATATCCTTTGAGGCGCGGGTATCGCTGCCGATGATGACCTTGCAGTTTGCGTTTTCCTGCTTCAGCAGGTAGCCGCAGGCCGCGCCGCAGCGGAAGGCCAGATCGTGCGTCAGCGCTTTATTCACAACGCCGCGGATTCCATCGGTTCCAAAATATCTTCCCATATTCATAATCCTCCTTATTCTACCGTAACGCTCTTGGCGAGATTACGGGGTTTATCAACATCGTTGCCTCTGGCAACCGAAACATAATACGCAAAAAGCTGTGTTAAAATTACGCCGGGGATCGGCGCCAGAAAATCAGAGCAGGGGGGAACATTCAGGCGGTAATCGCTGAAATCCGCAATATCTACGTCCTGATAGGTGATGCAAAGAACCTTTGCGCCTCGGGAGTGCACCTCTTTAATATTGCTGGCGGTTTTGGCAATCCGGCTGCGGTCGGTCATCACCGCCACAACCGGTGTGCCCGCTTCAATCAGCGAGATGGTGCCGTGTTTCAGTTCGCCTGCGGCATAAGCCTCGCTGTGCACATAAGAGATTTCTTTGAGCTTCAGGGAGCCTTCGCAGCTCAGGCAATAATCCTGCCCGCGGCCAATAAAGAAAAGGTGCTCCGCCTGCTGAAACTGCAGCGCCAGCTGCCGGCAGCTTTCCTTTTCTTCCAGCACTTTTTCAATCAGCTCCGGCAAACTTTCAAGCTCTTTGATTTTTTCGGCGCATTCGGTGGCTGAAAGCCTGCTTTGGCCCAGCCGGAGCGCCAGCAGGTAAAGCAGCACCACCTGGCAGGTATAGGCTTTGGTGGTGGCAACGCTGATTTCCGGCCCGGCCGCGGTGTAGATCACGTTTTCGGCTTCCCGCGCCAGCGAACTGCCCCAGACATTCACAATGCCGAGCGTCGGAATCTCCTGCTGCTTTACCAGCCGCAGCGCCGCCAGGGAATCGGCCGTTTCACCGGATTGGGAAATAATCACAACCAGATCGTCTTTTGAAAGAATCGGATCCGCATAGCGGAATTCGCTTGCGATTTCTACCTCAACAGGAATCCGCGCCAGCTTTTCAATGGCATATTTCCCCAGCAGACCCGCATGGTAGGCGGATCCGCAGGCCACGATGTGAATTCTTCCTTTCAGCGCAAAATTGATCCGGCTTTCAGGGAAGAGACAGCCGTTTTTATAATATTGGGCAATGGTCTCTTTTACTACGCGGGGCTGTTCATGAATTTCTTTTTCCATAAAATGCTGCCAGCCGCCTTTCTGCGCGCTTTGCTCATCCCAATCGGCGGTGAGCGCCTGCTTTTTTAGCGGCTGGCGGTCGGCGTTCAGAAACCGGATTTCATTGCTGGTCAGAATGGCCAGCTCGCCTTCCTCCAAAAGATAATAATCGTGTGTATATTCCAGAATCGCGGGAATATCGGAGGCAATAAAGTTTTCACCCTCGCCCCGGCCGATGATCAGTGGGCTGTCTTTGCGAATTGCATAAATCACGTCCGGCTGGTCACAAAACATGATCCCCAGCGCAAAAGAACCGCGCAGCCGCGCGGCCGCACGATAGATGGTATCAATGGGATCCCCGCTGTAAAGATCATCAATCAGCAGGGCGGCGATCTCCGTATCGGTATCGCCGGCGGGGCGAATGCCTTTGGCGGCCAGCTCCTCTTTTATTTCCAGATAATTTTCAATAATGCCATTGTGAACCAAAACAACGTTTTTCCCCCGGTGAGGATGAGAATTTATGTCGCTGGGCTCTCCGTGGGTTGCCCAGCGGGTATGGCCGATGCCGGCGTGTACGCCTGCGGTATTCTGGCCGGCAACTGCATCGGCCAGAGACTGCACCTTTCCCTTTTTTTTATAAACCTGAATGGCTCCGTCTTTATAAAGGGCGATGCCGGCGGAATCATACCCCCGGTACTCTAATTTTTTTAGGCCGCCGATCAGAACATCGGCGGTATTTCTGTTCCCTACATATCCAATAATTCCACACATTATAGTTATATTCCTTTCATAATTTAATAAAGATAGAGCCGCCGTAAAATAAAAAAGGCCTTTCGTTCCGCAACGAAAAGCCTTCTTGTTTACCGCTGAAAAAACACCACTCCCATCAATTGGGAAAGGTGGAGAACGGCTCCGTTGTGAATCAGACACACCATTGACGTCCTCAAAATACAGCTGCTTTATTATAATCGAAACGAATGAAAAATGCAACCCCGAAAAAGGTAATGTTCAACAAAATTTCATTTTTAATTTTGGACGCTTTTCACAAATCTATTCGATTCGAACAAAAATGTTTCAAAATCCCACACATCATTATTGACTTTTTCTGCTTCTTAAAATATAATAACATTAATGTAATAGCGGTGAAATGTACATGAATCGCTGATTGACATTCTGACAGGAGGTTGTAAGAATGATGAAAATGAAGAAATTGTCTGCCGCTCTGCTTGCGGTTCTGATGGCAGTCTCCATGATGTCCTGCATCGTATTGGGGGCTTCTGCGGAGCCGGAAAGCGGCCTGGGCGGCCCGGTTAAGATTGAAAAGGTGGAAGCGGACCCGAAAGGCATCGACGTGCCAGGGAAAGATCTGCCTGCCGGGCTGCTGGTTGTAAACAGCGACTGGGCAGATGCGGTTGGCCTTGTTTCGATCAAGCTTGATGGGATCACCTACCGCGCAACACTGGGCTATAACGCCTTTGCGGAAATTGCGGATGCGGCCGAGGCGGCAACGGTGAATGCCCAGATTTA
Organism: Clostridiales bacterium; assembly: GCA_003343605.1. Taxonomy (GTDB): domain Bacteria; phylum Bacillota; class Clostridia; order Oscillospirales; family QAKW01; genus QAKW01. Next base: position 3,777 of record QAKW01000023.1, on the reverse strand, counting down.
TGTTGCCCCGGGAATTTATGAGGCCGATATTACCGTTCAGACCGGCGGCATGAAAATTTACGGTCCGTATGCCGGTGTTTCGGCAAATACGGAAGGGAATCTTTCCAAAGGAAACCCCAACCGTCCCAGCGCGGATGTTACCAGCTCGATGGATGCCACCGATGAAGCGGTTTTCACCGGCATTATTAATTTCTATCAGGCGGGCTCTAATTTGACTGTTGACGGGTTGTATTTATACGGCAGCAGTTATTTCAACCTGGCTGAAGGCGGTAAATACCGTGTGGGTACTTATGTGAAAAACAATATTGTAAATGTAACCAGCGCCAATCTTTTTGCGATGGATAGAGGCCAGAACTTCAACTTCATGTTTGAAAACAACCGGGTTCTGAACGCGAACTCCATTGTAACCATGGGTGGTATGGGAGATATCACGGTTCGCAACAATTATTTCAATACCAGCAACTATGCGGTTGTTGTAACTTCAGTGCAGTCGGGCTCCATGGGCGCCTATTGCAAGATCGAAGGGAATCATTTCGGCTCCTGCAACGGCATTTTCAGATACGACAGAGGCCAGACCGGCTATCAGACGGTTCTTTATTCTGCACAGATTCTCAACAACTATGTGGAGCGGAACGGAACCAACTATCTTGTTTGGAATGCTTTCTATGCGCTGAATACACTGCCGGGCACCAATGTGCAGGTAACGGGCAACACGTTTTTGAATCTTCAAAATGGGGTTGCGCCGTTTAACTTCCCTTATTATAAAAATGAAGGCAACGTGAATATGTACCGCCATATGATCAATATCAACGAAAATTATATTGATCTGCCGGCAGGTTCCAATTTTATCAATTCTGAAATGAACGGCGTTTTAAATTGCGCCTATAATTACTACACCAATGGAATTTCAGCTTCTCAGGTAACCAAATATACCGATACGCAGCTGATTCTGTATCCTTATTATTCTGATCCGGAAATGACAACGCTCACGGGCGATGCCAAGATCACCGGCGTAAACCTGAGCGAAGCCGTGATCAATGAGGAAGAGAAAACCGTTTATCTGGATATGCGGTCGAATGACCTGGATTATATCGATATGGATGCGGCGCTGATTGTTTCGGAAGGATGCAGCTGGAAGCTTTACGAGGATCAGACCCTTTCCACAGAAGTAAAGAATAAGCGGCTGTATTTCGATGGCGTTACCACGGTGCGCTATGTTGAAATTCTTTCTCCAGACGGTGTTTCCAGCAGTGTATACCGGATCTATGCAACCAAAAATTACGGCAGTGAAGCAAAACTGATCGATGTGCTGATTGATTCTGAGCAGGTTGCATCTCCCGAAATTGTGGGAACAACCTATAAGTATACCCTTCCTGCAGATGTGGCGTTCTTGAATTATGATCTGAAAGTATCTTCCGGCGCAACCTATGAGTTGTTTGCAGATTCGATGCTGACAGAGCCGCTGGTAAAAACCGGAAGCTATATTCCTTATGGCGGCTATCAGGTTTATATTCTGATTACTTCGGAAGATAAATCAACAACCTCCAAATACTGCCTTGATTTTGAGAGACCCTATTCGGAATATTACGATCCCTGCGTTGTGGAGGGGGTTGCTCCTGCGGGCAACTATGTTGTGCGTCACAACCGGAAATGGATCGGCTATTATTGCCAGAATCTCTTGGCCAGCGAAACCTTTGACTTTATGGTTACGCCCGGGGCTACCTATAAGATTTATGCAGATCAGGATCTCACCAAGGAACTTTCCCGGTCCGGTGACGTAAAAGCCCTTGCGCTCAGCGAGGGAACCAACACGTTTTATATCAAAGTGGAAGACAGTGCTCATTCCAATGTGTTGACGTTTGTTGTTTATAATGGCACCCGGTCTTCTGATACGACGATTCTGGGGCTTGCCACAGGTTCTTCTGCTGTTGCGGGCGGCGTGATTACGGCGGTTGGTACCGGCGATACGATGTCGGTTCGTTTCAATACAAGAAGCCCCTATGCAACCTGCAGAGTATTTGCCGATCAGAGCAAACAGATTGAGTTGAAGTATACTTCCACTCCGATTACCGAAGAAGGCTCGATCCGTGTGATCGATGAGCGTACCTTCAATCTGGCAACCGAACTTGCCGGTAATGTCTACTTTGTAGAATGCATGGCAGAAAACGGTGCGATTGAAGATTATATGCTGGTGGTTCAAAAGTCTGTAGCCGCGAAGAGCTATACGGATGTTTCAGATGGCGCCTGGTATACCTCCTATATTGAGGATGCAAGCGCAATGGGCATGCTGGGCGGTGAGCTGACCGGCAACGATGAGGAAGGAAACGAAATCTATGCTTTCCGTCCGGATGACTTTGCTTCCCGCCAGGAGCTGGCTGTAATTATCTGCAGAATGCTGGGCGTGAACCGCACGGCGTTTGAAGAATTTGCTGTAGCTTATAAGGATGCGGATCAGATTGCCGCTTGGGCCAATGGTTATGTAAGAGCCTGCTATGCGTTTGGCATTATGCAGGGCTCTCTGGAAGGAAATGATCTCTATTTCCTGCCGGAGAACAGCATCACCCGCCAGGAGGTTATGCTGATGTTCTCGAGAATGTATGGGCTGACAGGGTCTTATGATCTGAGCGTATTCCACGATAGCAATTTGGTTGCGCCCTGGGCGCAGAGCGGCGTGGAAGCGGTTGTTGCTTCCGGTTTGATTCTGGGCGATGAAAATGGCTATCTGAATCCGGATGCCAAGATCTCCCGTGCTGAAATTGCCGCCATTATTGTGCGGGCTATTGAATACGCCGCAAATATGTAAAAACTAAATCGTTTGCAAAAGGGCGCGAAACAAATGTTTCGCGCCCTTTTTATTGCTGCGCGGTTCATGGATTGGCTGCTTTTTCTTAACAAAATAGACAAAGAATGGATAAAGTTTTTATGAATGATTTACGAGCCGTGTTACATCTGTGTTACATCTGCGAAAAACGATTGCTTTTTATAAAATGTTCAGTATAATGAAATTGAAAGGACTGCTATTCCGTTAACAAAGCGAGATAATGGAATATAAAGTCAGCGGCCCGGCGTCATGAACCGGTGCCTGAACAAGGATTCCGGAACCTTTCATTTTTAGAAAGGAGAGCATTCTATGAAACGCTTTTGCAAAATTTTAGCGGTTATTTTGGCGGCATTGATGCTTACCACAATGGCTACTGCATGTAAAAGAAGCGATGAGGAAGAAGACTGGTCGTTTAAAGATAGTGCGATTAATACAAACACGGATCCCGACGACCCGAATTCTCCCATTACGAATCCGGATGATCCGAATAATCCGGTGGATCCGGATAATCCGAATCAGCCGAAAGATCCGAATAATCCGAATAATCCCAAGGATCCCAACAATCCCAATAACCCGGATAATCCGAATCAGCCGAGTGATCCCAGCAAGCCGGATCCAACGATCAAGTATACCTCGAATAACCCCCTGGTTGCCGAGGGAAAAGAACCCAACACCAAGATCGCACCATCTTTTGATGTAGATTCCACGGGGTTTGTTAAAAACAATATTTCGATCAAGGATCTGAAGGGCAAAACGCTGACCCTGATTACAGCAATTTACTACAGCACCTTCCAGTATAAAGGCCCGAACGGTGAGCTTCTGAACGAATGGACCTGGTTTGATTCCATGAAAGATACCTACGGCCTGAATTTGAAATATATCAAATCCCGGTTCGATAAATCGGTGCAGCAGAGCCTGACTTATATGAACGCGGGCAAGGCGCTGGATATTATTCC
>QAKW01000036.1 GCA_003343605.1 Clostridiales bacterium | reverse complement strand
GATGATAAAGTGCTGGCCCAGCTTCATATCGATCAGGCGGTGCTCTCTCATATTGAGGAAGATATTAAAGCGGCTGAAAAGGAACTCGATGATGACGCTGAAAGCATTATCACCAACGAACGGTATCTCTATATTGCCTCCATCATCAAATCCTGCTATAAAAAGATTAACGCCGGTAAGCTTTCCGCTTCCGACAAAATTGATAAAATCGTAACCAACCGCTGGCTGGGACTGCCGATTTTTGCCGTGGTGATGTTCTTGGTCTATTATCTCTCGATGGTCACCGTTGGCAGCGCTGCAACCGACTGGGCAAACGACGGCCTGTTTGGAGACGGCTGGCATCTGCTCGGCATCGGCACTTCCCAATATGAAGATGCGGCCAAAAAATACGGCGATTCCGATCAGATCATCGAAGCATTCACTGCAGAATACGGCAATGATGAGATTGCAGACGCTTTAGATATGGAATCGGAAGACTATAGCGAATCTGCCGCCAAGTCTGCTTTGGAGCAGCTTATTGCGCTAACGCCTTCCGACGCGCGTGTGACTTATGAACTCGAGGACGAGGAAACCCTCAAAATTACAGAAGTACCCAATACGAAAAAGGCCGATCTGGAAACGGCGGTTGCCGCTTATCTGAACACCGAATATAAGGAAGCCTATGGAGCCCCCGATACTGCGGCCTATGGCGTATGGGTGCCGGGGATTCCGGTTCTGGTAGGCAACGGTCTGGAGGCGATCGGTGCCGCCGAATGGCTGAGCGGACTGATCAACGACGGTATCGTGGCCGGTGTTGGTGCGGTGCTTGGGTTTGTGCCGCAGATGCTTGTTCTCTTTTTGCTGCTGGCCTTTTTGGAGGCCTGCGGCTATATGTCCCGAATTGCTTTCGTTTTAGACCGTGTGTTCCGTAAATTCGGGCTTTCCGGCAAATCCTTTATTCCGATGCTCATCGGTACCGGCTGCGGGATTCCCGGAATTATGGCCTCCAGAACCATCGAAAACGAGCGCGACCGGCGCATGACAAATATGACCACCACCTTTATTCCCTGCGGGGCGAAGGTTCCCTTTATCGCCATGATTGCAGGTGCAATTTTCGGCGGTTCCGCCTGGGTTGCAACCTCTGCCTATTTCATTGGCATGGCGGCGATTATCGTTTCCGGCATTATGCTGAAGAAGACCCGGATGTTTGCCGGCGAGCCTGCTCCATTTGTAATGGAGCTGCCTGCCTACCATCTGCCGACCGTTGGGAACGTACTGCGCTCCATGTGGGAACGCGGCTGGTCGTTCATTAAAAAAGCCGGCACTATCATCCTGCTTTCCACCATTCTTGTTTGGTTTACCACCTACTTCGGTTTTACCGACGATGGATTCCGGATGCTGGCCGAAGATGAACTCGACAGTTCGATTCTGGCCGCGATCGGCGGCGCTATTGCCTGGATTTTCAAACCCCTCGGCTGGGGTACCTGGGAAGCGGCCGTTGCTTCCATTACCGGGCTTGTTGCAAAAGAAAACATCGTAGGCACAATGGGTATTCTATATGGTGCAGCCGGAAATGTTTATAAAACGCTGGCTGGCGTATTTACCGGCGTAAGCGCTTATTCCTTCATGGTCTTTAATCTGCTCTGCGCGCCCTGCTTTGCGGCAATCGGCGCAATTAAACGTGAGATGAACAACGCAAAGTGGACAGGATTCGCCATTCTCTATCAGTGCGGCTTTGCATATGCCATTGCCTTCATGATCAACCAGTTCGGCGGATTGTTTACAGGCAATGTCAATGTTATCGGCCTGATCTTTGCGGTAGCGGTTCTTGCCGGCATTATCTATCTGCTGGTTCGTCCCTATAAAGAAGCCACCAAACTGACCACCAAGGTTAAAGTAGGCTAAGATAAAACCATTCAGTGAAAGGAGACGCTCAATATGTTTACATGGATCATCGAAAATATCGCTACTGTTCTCGTGTGTGTTCTGCTTGCCCTGATTGTTGCGGCGATTATTGCTAAGCTCGTAAAAGATCGAAAAAACGGAAAATCTTCCTGCGGCGGCAATTGCAGCGGTTGTCCGATGGGCGGCTCCTGCCATAAGCACTGATGAAACGAAGGGAGACGCAAGCGGTGCTTGCGTCTCCCCTATTTTTGCAGGAGGAATGCCATGGGTGATCCAATATCTTTAACCGCTTCACAAATCCGGTATCTCCTGACCATGAAAGATCTGGACCATGAAGGAATCGGCGTGCGCGGGATAAAAGTCGCTTCTGCACTCGGCTTTTCAAGGCCAAGCGTGCATACCATGCTCAATACCTTTCGTGAAATGGGGCTGATTCGGAAAGATGACTATGGTATCGCCCGCTTTACCGATCTTGGTCTTGAAATCGTTACACGCTACAGCTGTTATTATCAATCCCTGATCCGGGTTCTTGCCGCTTATTTCCCGCCGGATGAGCACCTGCAGGCGGCTGTTTATGCATTTATGGCGGAAATTCCGGAGAACCGCCTGAAAGCGCTGGCATGCGGATATCAAAAGGCGGCCCAGAGACCAAATTAAGGAGTATTTATATGGCAATAGTTGAATTTAAAAATGTGAGCCGTGTTTATCAAAGCGGCGATCACACGCTCAGGGCGCTCGATCATTTGGAGATGAAGCTGGAAGAAGGAAAATTTGTTGTTATCCTCGGGCCCAGCGGCGCAGGAAAAAGCACTCTGCTCAATCTGCTCGGCGGGCTCGACAGCCCGACAGAAGGAAAAATTTATGTGCGGGGCAAAGATATTTCCACACTTTCCGATGATGAGCTCGCTGATTACAGAGCCTCAACGGTTGGGTTTGTTTTTCAGTTTTATAATCTGATCCCCACCCTGACCGTTCACGAAAATGTGGCTTTGGTCAAAGAAATCGCACCCGATTCTCTATCCGCAACGGAAATGATTGCAAAGGTCGGTCTTTCCGATCATCTCAAAAACTTTCCTTCGGAGCTTTCCGGCGGTGAGCAGCAGCGGGTATCCATCGCCCGCGCGCTTGCAAAAAATCCAAAAATCCTTCTCTGCGATGAGCCGACCGGCGCGCTGGATTCCGAAACGGGCGTTCTGGTATTGAAGCTGCTGCTGAACATGGCGCGGGATTATGGAAAAACCATTATCATCGTGACGCATAATCAAAACATCGCGCGTATGGCGGATGTGGTCATCCGCGTTAAAAACGGAAAAATTATATCCCAGGAAGATCAGTTAAATCCCGTATCTGCCGATGAAATCGAATGGTAAAGAGGTGAAGGTATGCTGTTCAGGAAATTATGGAGAACCATGGGTCTTTATAAAGCACAGTTTATTTCCATGATTATTATGATAGCCCTTGGAACGGGAATATTTGTTGGATTTAATATGGAGTGGGTCAGCATCGAAAAAAATGTCGCCTCCTTTTTTAAAAAAACCGGCTTTGCGGATTACCGTATCCTTTCGGAAACCGGCTTTACCGGGGAGCAACTGGAAAAGATTACCCGGATTGAAGGCGTTGACCGCGCTGCACGTTACCTCTCCGTGCACGTTGATGTGCTGGAAAAAGAAGGCGACAGCCTTGCGCTCACTGTTACTGAAAATGAGCAGGTTTCCGGTTTTTTACTGATGAACGGCGCGGATTACGATCCGGAGAGTAAAGACGGCATCTGGCTTTCCGATCAATACGCGGCATCCAACGGCATCCAGCTTGGAGACAGCCTCACACTGACCTATAAGGATCTGGCATTCAAAGGCACTGTCCAAGGGCTGATCAAATCTGCAGAACATATGATCTGTGTGCGTGATGAGAGCCAGCTGATGCCCGATTACAGCACCTTTGGATATGCCTATATCTCTGCAGCAATGTACGCCCAGACGGTTGGAACCGTATTTTATCCGCAGATTCACGCGGTCTCCGGGATGGATAAAAAAGATTTTACCGAAGCGGTGGATCAGACTCTTGGCAATACGATGCTGATTCTTTCCAAAGATGAAACCATCTCTTATGCGGGCGCTATGGGTGAAGCCGAAGAAGGGCAAACCATGGGTTCGGTTCTCCCTGTTCTTTTTTTGCTGATCGCCGTGTTAACGATGGTCACCACCATGCACCGGCTGGCTGCCAAGGAAAAAATACAAATCGGAACGCTCAAAGCGCTCGGTTACCGGAATAAACGGATTCTGCGGCATTATACTTCCTATGCTTTTATGATCGGAATGATTGGTTGCGGAATCGGCACCGGGCTTGGTTACGGCGTTGCCTGGTATATTATGAACCCAAACGGGATGATGGGGACCTATCTGGATATGCCGGAATGGAGGCTTTACCTGCCGTGGTTCTGCTGGGTGGTTTTGATTCTGATTCTTTTGCTGCTTACCCTCATCGGTTATCTTTCCGTGCGGCAGATGCTGAGGGGAACAGCGGCAGATGCGCTGCGCCCCTATACACCCAAAAAGATGCGGGCACTTTTTGTTGAGAGATCCAAACTCTTTCACCGGCTTTCTTTCGGCCCCCGCTGGAATATGCGCGATATCATGCGCCATAAATCCCGCACGGCCATGAGCCTGATCGGCATTGTGGGCTGTATGATGATTATTGTTTGCGCACTCGGCATGCGCGATACCATGAACGCTTTTCTAGATATGTATTATGATGGCGCGCTGAATTACGCTTCACGGATCTATATTGCTGAAAATACCGGCGATGAACAGCGCGCGGATCTTGCCGCGCGGTATCGGGGGGACTGGAGCGCTTCGGTCAGCGTGCAGATGGAAGAGAAGGCCGTTTCTCTCGATGTCTATAAAATTGAATACGGCAAGGTGCGCTTCCCCGGTAGGGACGCCCGTTATGTGAATATTGGAGACGACGGCGCCTATATCTGCATGCGGATTGCCGATCAGTTCGGTCTGCGCACGGGTGATACGATCACCGTCAGCCCTTACGGCTCTGATCAGCAATATACTTTAAAAGTAGCGGGGTTGATCCGCAGCGTTTCAGAAAATATTGTTATTTCACCGGCTTATGCAAAAATTCTGGATATTCCCTATATGATCGATTCTGTTTATACCGATGCCGCCAAAGCGGATATTTTGCCGGAGGATACGATTAAAAGCGTGCAATCCAAACAAATGATTATGGATTCCTTCGATACCTTTACCGATCTTATGGATACGATGATCTATATTCTGGTTTTAGGCGCGATGCTGCTGGGTGTTGTGGTGCTTTATAATCTTGGCGTCATGAGCTATACGGAGCGCTATCGTGAAATGGCAACGCTGAAGGTTGTCGGCTTTAAAAATAAAAAAATCGGGAAGCTGCTGATCGGCCAAAATCTCTGGCTCACTCTTGCGGGGGTGGCCATAGGCCTGCCTCTGGGCATCGGCGTGCTGGATTATTTACTGAAAGCCCTGGCATCTGAATATGAAATGAAACTTTCTCTCGGCCCGGCCACTTATGGTTTAAGCGTTTTGCTCACCTTCGGCGTATCTCTCCTTGTTAGCCTGATGGTTGCACGAAAAAATAAAAAAATCGATATGGTAGAGGCGCTCAAAGGCGCGGAATAAGCTGTTTCCCTAAAAAAAGTGATCCAGGCTTTCCGAAATCATCACCGCTTTATGATATTTTTCAAGAGCACCGGCATGGGCGTGCAGGTCGGCAGCGGAATGAATATATGCGCCGTGTTCATGAAGCTGCTGCTGTGTCTTGGCCGGCAGCGAAAGAAAATATTTTCGCGTACTGCTGCTTTGGGCAATCAGATCGTTTAAATTTGCATACGTCAATTAAATCACCTTCTGCCGCTATTATCTGCAAGCCAGGGGTCATTCATGCAAAATGAAAAAGATCTTTCAGGCCGCAAGCGCAAAAAAATAAATTTATGAATAAGGAGCAGGACCATGATTAAAATCACCCTCGAAATTGATGGTATGATGTGCGGTATGTGTGAATCGCACATCAACGATACCGTGCGGCGTAATTTTCCCGTAAAAAAAGTGACTTCCTCACATACAAAAGGAAAAACCGTGATCCTGGCTGAAAATTCCATAGATGAAAATCAGCTGAGAGAAGTCATTGCAGATACTGGCTACGCCGTTTTATCAGTGGATGAAGAGCCCTATGAAAAAAAAGGATTATTTCACAGATAACCCCCAGCATACCGCTTCCTCCTATCCGATGCAATGTTGTGATCCCCAGCCGGGCAGCCGGTTGAAAACGACCGGCTATAACGTTTTCCCCGGCATCGAAATTTTCTATCATCATGTGCACATACCAAAATGTTCATTTGAAAACGCTTTGAGCGGTCCGGTTTTCGAAATCAACCACTGCCGGGAGGGGCGTATGGAGCGGGCTTTTCATGATGAATTCTATTATCTGGCGCCCGGTGATCTCTCCTTAACACTCAAAGCAGAATCTGAAAGCTCTTATTTCCCTTTATCCCATTATCAGGGGATCAGTATTCTCATCCATATTGATTCCGCGCCGAAATGCCTTTCCTGTTTTTTGGATGATGTAAGGGTAAGCCCCCGGGCGTTAACCCAAAAATTCTGTGCTGCCGGCCAATGCTTTGTGATTCGCTCGCATGCCGGGATTGAACATATTTTTTCAGAGCTGTACTCTGTTCCCGATCTCATTAAAAAAGGATATTTCAAAATAAAAATCCTGGAGCTTCTTCTCTTTTTGAGTGCTTTGGATATCAAGCAAAACGAAATGCAAACGCATTCTGTTTCAAAGGCGCAGGCCCTGCTGGCCAAAGAGGTTGGCCGATACCTGAGCGCACATATGGAAAAACGGATCACACTGGAGATGCTCTCAGAAAAATTTCATGCTTCCGGAACCAGCATCAAAAGCAGCTTTAAAGCCGTATATGGCGTTTCCCTCTATTCTTATACACGTATGCAGAAAATGCAGGCCGCCGCGCTGATGCTGGAAAATACCAGCCAGAGTATTCTTGAAATTGCGGGAAAATTCGGCTATGAAAACGGCTCCAAATTTGCCAAAGCCTTTCAGGATTGTATGGGAAAAACGCCTCATCAATACCGGCAAACCCGCGAAAAAGTCTAAATGGATCCTTTTTTTGCCCTTTCGGAGCGGATAATACCCTCTCCTTTTGGTAAAATATTGACATACTGGTTCCCGTTAAAGTCTAAACAAACTTAGATCAATGGGAATTTAATTTTTAATCTTTAGTTAGCAATTGCTAACCATTGGGAGTTATAAAAATGAGTGTTGTAATCGTTGGTGGAAATGAATGCATGATCCGCAGATACAAAGATCTTTGCGCAGAGTATCACTGCAAGGCTAAAATCTATCCAAAGCTGGCCAACGGCCTAAAAAATGTTGGTGCGCCTGATCTGTTGATTTTGTTTACAAGCACGATGTCTCATAAAATGCTGCGTTCCGTACTCAGCGCTACCAAAGGGCAGGCCGGGCAAATTGCCCGCAGCCACACCAGCTCTATTGCGGCCTTGAAAAATATTTTGGAAAAACATGCAAAAATGGGTGGCAGCCATGTCTGAAGAAACGATTATCGCGCAATGTTCACCAACGATGGCGGGATTAAAAACCGGGAATCTGTTCAGTGAGCGCTTTAGCAATAAAAAGGAATTTTTAAACCGGCTGCGCAGATTTAATGCGGTGCTCGTTCCCCGCGGTGCAAGACTGCTCCCGCTCAAATTCGAGGGTGCGCGCGTACTGGTTTATATGTATCGCCCGGCACGGCTGAAAAAAGATTTATCAAACGCTTTGGCCGTTCAAATTTTATCGGAAAGAAACTATCCGATTGAGCACCCGGAGCATTGCCTCAAGGAATTGATTCGGCGCCTAAATACAAACGATCATTTTCCCCATGAAATTGGATTGTTTCTGGGCTATCCCCCGGAGGATGTTCACGGCTTTATCGAAAATAAGGCTGCCGGCGCAAAATATGTTGGAACCTGGAAGGTCTACGGCGATGAGCAACGTGCTAAAGATAAATTTGCTCAATATAAAAAATGTACGAAAGTATACGGAGAATGCTTTCAAAAACAGATTTCGTTTGATCAGCTGATTGTAGCTGTAAAATAATAAAAATTTTGAAAGGCAGGAATACATACGATGAGTAAAATCGCTGTTGTTTATTGGAGCGGAACAGGAAATACGGAAGCGATGGCAGCTTCGGTGCTGGAGGGCATCCGGGAAGCGGGAGCCGAAGCTGTTTTATTTAAAGCGGATGAATTTAATTCCACCATGATAGACGCATTCGACGCCATCGCGTTTGGCTGCCCTTCTATGGGAGCCGAGCAGTTGGAAGAAGAGGAGTTTGCACCAATGTTTGCATCCTGTGAACATAACCTCCGCCAAAAAAAGATCGCTCTTTTTGGCTCTTACGGATGGGGAGACGGAGAGTGGATGCGCAGTTGGGAAGAAACCTGTTTGTCTGACGGCGCCATCCTCGCCAGTGAAAGCGTAATCTGCAATGAGGCACCGGATGCCGAGGCTACGGCTGCCTGTAAGGCACTGGGCAAAGCGATCGCCGGAGCCTGAAAAATATGTATAAAAAGCGGCCTTGAGCACAAGCCTTGGGGCCGCTTTTTATACACTTTATGGGTCTATATTGGTGCAGCTCTCCTTTTCCTGTTGCTGGGCAGAATCTGTTCTCAGCTTCAGCAATACCGAGAGTATTATCTGGGATTCCCTGCGCTCTGCCTCCAGCCGCCGGCGTTCCTCCGCCATTTTTGCCTGTTCTTTTTCCCATGCTGCTTCCATTTTAGCAAACCGCTTTCCCTTCCACCGCACAAACAGATCAAGAATCAGCAGAAGAAAGAAAAGATCGATACATGCAAGAAATCCCCATATGTTTTTGAGAAATAAAAACCATTTTCCCCTGCCGGGCAGCTTTGTATGGTATTTCCCCAGCACAAGATTGCAGGGTACGACAGATGCATTGTTTATATCAGTGGTGGCCTCATATGTAATAAAGCTGAAATGGCCATCGGCGTTGGTAATACGTTCCCGAATTCTGTGCGTTACCACCACGCCGGCATTTTCTTGAGCGGTGGATTGGTAAGAAATAATGTCTCCAACCTGCAAAGTTGCGGGATCTACCTGCTTCAAAAGCACCAGATCCCCTGCTTTAAAGCCTGTTTTGCCCATAAATT
>QAKW01000027.1 GCA_003343605.1 Clostridiales bacterium | reverse complement strand
CGGCAAGGTATGGATTATCAAAAATAGATTGATAGGTATCGTTGCTGTCGCTTATACACAGCGGCGGAATAACCCACCGTGTAAAAACGGAATCCAACAAAAATGATCGGAATCGTCAGCCCAAGCTGTACGCACGCATAAACCAAGGGCCTCTCTTCCGGCGAAAGAATCCCCGGAACCGGCAGCCCCACCATCGGGCCCATCGCCAGATAAAACAATGGAACGGCAAAGCAGGCCGCCAGAATAAAACGCCGTCTGATCTGCTGGATTTTTTTATGATTTTTATCTTCATTCGGCTTGGCATCTGTTCTCTCTGCCGCACCGAAACCGGCGTTCTCTACAGCGGCAAGCACCTTATCAAACGCACCATCCTGCGCCTCCACCTGCATACGCTCGGTTGCCAGGTTTACGGAAACACCATCAACTTCCGGCAGCCTTCCAACCACCTTTTCAATCCGCGCGGCGCAGGAAGCGCAAGTCATTCCTGTAATATCAAATTCTTTTTTCAAAACAACGCCTCCATCCTCACTTGCACCTGAATTTTCTTTATGATATAATTTTAACATAAAGGTTTGATAAAACAAGTATGCACTATTTTGTAAGATACTACCCTAAAAGAAAGGAAGGAACATTTGACCGATGGATTCTCAAAATATATATCATTGCCCGGTGGGGGAAACCATCCGCCTGATCGGCGGAAAATACAAGCCGTTAATCCTCTGGTTTCTGATAGATGGAAAAAAACGTTTCGGCGCGCTGCAGCAGCTGATTCCGGAAGCAACCCCCAAAATGCTGACACAGCAGTTGAGAGAACTGGAGGCCGATGCGCTGATACTGCGTACCGTTTACCCGGTGGTACCGCCGAAGGTTGAATATCAGCTCTCAGAATTGGGCAAAAGCATGGTTCCGATTCTGGAATCCATGTATACCTGGGGTGCGGAGTATTTAAAGCAGCGCGGGATCTGCCCAAACTGCGCCATGATTAAAAATGCGTAAGGCTTTTGCCTTACGCATTTTTAATCACTTGCCAAGCCCCGCAAAGCCGTGCCAGATTCCAGGCCGCGTTTGCCGGCGAAGTGGAAGGAAGTACGGCTGCGGGCAGATCTATTTTCGGGGCCATATAACGTTTATATAGCCGCGCGGCAGTTTGGCCGTTCAGAAAAATCCGCCGGATACGGCTTGCAGCCAAAAGGGATTGCAGATCGTTTGGCTGCACATTTTTAATGCTGCTGTCTGCGCTGCCCTCAATTTCACAACGCGCGATCACATCCCAAACCGCAATATGGTTTCGAAGCAGCAGTTCTTTCTTTTCTGCCACCGTCTGCGGCGGCACAGAATCTAAAACTGCGGCAAGAACCCGCCAAAAGCGGTTTTGGGGATGCCCATAGAAAAATCCCTGTTCTCTTGATTTAACCGAAGGGAAACTGCCCAAGATCAGAATTTCCGATTGTGCGTTAAAGAGCGGCGGGATAGAATGCTCCATCATTTTATTCAAACATCGTTTCGCTCATCAGTGCGCCGCGGTAACCATGCTCGTAGCACCAGCGGCAGGGTTCAAGTATTAACTGCTCAAACTTTTCCCGATAGCCTATATAATCCTCATAAAAGTATTCTTCATGCATCAGCAGCGAAACGAAACCGGCGCGATGCGGATCCCCTTTCAGCTCCTCCAGCTTTTGAATCAGCTGATCCGGCTCTTTTTTTTCATTAAGCACCAGATCAATCCGGCCATACATGATATCTTCCTGATTATCTTTCCAAAAATCACGCCCGCCCACATGGCGTGTCAAATCCACCGGATAATGATAGGCTACCAACGGCTCGCCATGCTTATCGATTTCAAAATAGCCGGTAAGCCCCCGATAGCCGTATTCCCGCAGCACGCGGGTAACCGCCAGATTGGAAGCGCCGAAATGAAGCGTCGTAACAGGAGGCAACACCTCTTTCCCCGCAAAGCGGCTGATTTCACGATGAACCAGCTCAATATCGCGGGAAATCTGCGCAATGGTTGCATTCTGGTAAGGCCTGTTTGGATAATTCTTCCGCGCGTGAAAACTCAGCTTCAGCCAATCGGCGTTTTGCTGCCATTCTGGCTTAAACCGGTCTGTCATCATCGAAAGATTGAAATAAGTTTTATGTGCGGAGAAATCTTTCATCTCCTCTTCGGTGTATTCATAATAAATATTGATATGAACACATGCCCCGTAAAGATCATGCGCTTTTTTATAAACGGCAAGGTATGGATTATCAAAAATAGATTGATAGGTATCTTTGTGATCATTGATATCCTGTAAAAACAGAATATTATCATCGCTCGACAGGCGATATTTTCCAACCGGATCATGCAGCTTATATACGGCAATCGATGTTTTTTCTCCACTGTTCAGATCCGCTGCTTCCAAAGTAGTGCGGTAGTGGCGGAGCAAAATCCCGCAGGTATAGCAGGTTCCATTCCACTCTGCGGGCTGCTCATTCACGGCAACACGGCTTCCGGCACGGCCGTTCACCCGAACCGTAATGAGAAGTCCTTCGGGGGTTTCCTGCCCGTCGTAGCAATTAAGGCAATCACCGTCCAGCGGAAACTGAAAATGAAATTCCGGATCGTTTCCAAAATAATTGCGCATGGATGTTTCCTCCTTGATATAAAAAAGAACCCGCACTCTTTTAGAATGCGGGTCGATTGTTTGAGAGTATCAAATGCAAAACGACTTTTATAAAAGCAATTAATACTTGCGTTTTCTAGCCGCTTCAGATTTTTTCTTTCTCTTTACGCTGGGCTTCTCGTAGTGCTCTCTCTTTCTGATTTCGGAGAGAACGCCGGATTTCGCACATTGTCTTTTAAATCTTCTCAAAGCACTATCCAAGGATTCGTTTTCCTTGATGCGGATTTCTGCCATTTGGTCTTCCCTCCCTCCGCTTTTACGACGATCCTGTTGATACAGGTACAAGGTGTATTATACAAAACTCCGGGAAGATTGTCAAGCGTTTTTTATTGTAATTCAACATTAATTTTTCCGTTTTGCAAATAGCAGCGAACGGTTTTTGCGTCTCGTTCAAAATGGTCGATCATTTCCTGTGCAATCCGGTCTTCCACTTCACGTTGAATCGCCCGTTTAAGGGAGCGCGCGCCGAATTTCCGATCATATCCGTTCTCGGCAAGATAATCCAATACCGCATCCTCTACCAAAAGAGAGACTGAGCGCACTTCCAGACTTTTGCGCAAATCACCGATCATAATGTCTGCAATTGCCCGGATCGTCTGCCGTTCCAGCGGATGGAACGAAATGATTTCATCAACCCGGTTGATAAATTCAGGGCGTAAAAATTTCAGCAGCGCACGGGTTGCCCGGTCTTTTTCCAGATCCGATTCGCTGCGGTTGAAGCCGGTAGCGTTGGAGGTATCTGCCGTTGCGTTGGTCGTCATCACAATGATGGTATTTTCAAAGTTTACTACCCGCCCCTGGGCGTCGGTCAGCTTTCCATCATCGAGCATCTGAAGCATAATGTTCAGAACCTCCGGATGCGCCTTTTCAATTTCATCAAATAAAATAACGCTGTAAGGCTTTCTTCTTACCTTTTCGGTAAGCTGGCCCGCATCGTCATAGCCGACATAGCCCGGTGGTGCGCCGATCAGCTTGGAAACCGAATGTTTTTCCATATACTCGCTCATATCCACGCGGATCAGCGCTTCCACACTGTCGAAAAGCGCGATCGAGAGCTGCCGAACCAGTTCTGTTTTGCCAACGCCGGTCGGCCCGGTAAAAATAAACGAAGCCGGACTGCGGGAGATGCACACGCCTACCCTCCGCCGTTTGATTGCGCGAACCACGCTGTCGATTGCCTGATCCTGGCCAACAATGCGTGCTTTCAGCGCATCGGCAAGATGATTGAGCTTTTCAAATTCCTGCTGCTTGATTTTCGATGCGGGAATACCGGTCCAGAGCTCCAGAACATAGGCCAGATGATCAAAGGTTAAAACCACATCCTGTTCCCCGCCAAGCTCCTGCAGCGCAGATTCCAAACGGCACTTTTCACTATTGAGCTCTGCAATCTCCTTATAGACGGTTTCATCCTGCTCCCCTTCAGCAAGAACATTCAACCGTGCTTCGATCTCTGTTAGCCTGCGCTGCTTGCGGATTCGCTCATTTTGCGCAACATTTTCAAGAGACGCTCCACTACAGGCTTCATCCAGCAAATCAATGGCCTTATCCGGCAAAAAACGGTCGGTAATATACCGCTCCGACATTTGCGCCGCCTGCACCAGCAGATTATCCGGAATCGTAACATGATGATACGCACTGTAGCGAGGCCGGATCCCCTTTAATATTTCAACAGTATCTTCCAGAGAAGGCTCTTCAACCAATACCGGCTGAAACCGCCGCTCCAGCGCGGCATCCTTTTCAATATATTTTCTATATTCCGCCAGAGTCGTTGCGCCGATCACCTGAATCTCGCCCCGCGAAAGCGCCGGTTTCAATATATTGGCCGCGTTCATCGTTCCCTCTCCGTCGCCGGTGCCCACAAGGTTATGGATTTCATCAATCACCAGAATAATGTTGCCAAGGTTCACCACTTCATTGATCAGATTCTTGATTCGGCTCTCAAACTGCCCGCGAAACTGGGTTCCGGCCACCAGCGCTGTCAGATCCAGAAGGTAAACCTCTTTATCCAGCAGCTTCGCCGGAACATTTTCCAGTGCGATCCGGGTAGCCAGCTCTTCTGCAATCGCTGTTTTACCAACACCCGGTTCCCCGATCAGGCAGGGATTGTTTTTCGTTCTGCGGTTCAGAATCCGGATCAACCGATTCAGCTCTGTTTCCCGGCCGATCACCGGATCAAGCTCCCCGGCCCGGGCCTTTGCCGTAAGATTCACTCCGTATTGATCCAGAATTTTTCTTTTCTTTTCTTTTTTCTTTTCTTTGGCAGGTTCACGCGGCTCGGCACCCTGCGCAGATTCCGCGGCGGGCGTATTCCCCAGTTTTCCCAGCATTTTATTAAAAAATGGCGGCAGCGAAGGCGCGGTTTGAGAATCCAGCTCATTGCCGCTCAGCCCCAGCTGTTCGCTCATATTATCGAATTCATCGGCAAACTGCTCAATATCTTCATCGGTCATCCCCATGCCCCGGATCATCTCGTTCACCTGCGGAAAGATGTGTATAATAGACAGAAGTAATTCCATCGCCT
>QAKW01000088.1 GCA_003343605.1 Clostridiales bacterium | reverse complement strand
CTCGTTGGTGGCGAAAAGCGGTTTGGGGATATTGCGCAGCAGCTCCTGCAGCATATTGATATTTTTCGTGATCCGAACGCCCATCTCGTTGAATACGCGGGTCAGCTCCCCCACTTCATCTTTGGTGGTGGCGGGGATTTGCGTAAACTCCCCCTCCTCCTGCATGGCCTTCGCGCTTTTGGTCAGCCGCTGAATCGGAATCAGAAACCGCCGGGCGAATAAAAAGCTCAGCGCAACGGTCAGCGCGCTTCCGATCAGCAGCGCCTGAAAAAACAGGGCGATATAGGCGCGGATGGAGGAAATCAGCTCGGAGCGGTGATCCACGACATAGAGGGTATAATCCGATTCGGCCAGATTACAGGCAAAATCCAGCTCTTTGGAAAAAATGCCGGCCGTTTTATTTTTGCCGCCGGCCAGCACATGCTGCAGGTTGGCGGTTTTTTCGATGATTCCGCCGTCGGAATTGCTGTTGATCACGGTATCTCCCCGCAGAATGTAATAATTCCGGTCGGTGGTCAGGGGGTTGATGGTCTCCTGCCGGGGCAGGAATTTGATGAGCTCCACAATATTGCCCTGATTCATATCAAAAAAGTTGATCCGTTCAACCAGCTCGTTCATGTCGGTGTAAAATTTGCGGTTGTAATCCAGCGCAATCGTAGAGAAAAGCATCACGCCCACGAAGGTAACAATCAGCAGCACAAGCAGCATCATCATGCCCATCAGGCGGTAACGCAGATGCCTTCTCATTTTCCGCTCCCCGCAGCATAGCCGATGCCTCTCTTGCTGAGGATATAGCGCGGATGGCCGGGATCCTCTTCGATTTTTTCACGCAGTCGCCGGATGGCAACGTCTACCGTCCGGTCTTCCGGCTGAATTTGCTGATAGCCCCAAAGAGCCCGCATGAGTTCCTCGCGGGAATAGCAGCGCCCGGGATTTTTGGCAAACAGGAGCATGAGCTGGAATTCCTTTTTGGTGCAGGAAACCGGATTTCCGTTTTTCAGAATTTCCTTGTGATCTTCATCCAGCGTGAATTCGCCCCAAACAATCTGTTTCTGCTCCCCGATTTCCCGGGCATAGCGCGCCAGATGAACCTTGATCCGCGCCAGCAGCTCCTTGATGGAAAAGGGCTTGCAGATGTAATCGTCGGCCATGCGCGCAAGGCCGTCGAGCCGGTCTTCTTCCGAGGTTTTCGCACTCATGATGATCACCGGCACATCGGAACGCGCCCGGATGGAATCCAGCACCTCCAGCCCGTTGAATTTGGGAATCATAATGTCGAGAAGCACCAGATCGAAGCGCTGCTCGGCAAAGGTCAGCACGCCGTCTTCCCCGTCGGCCGCGGTGACCACCTCGTAGCCTTCTTTTTTTAAATTGAAGGAAACAATGTCCAGAATGTTCTGATCGTCTTCAATAATTAAAATTTTTTTCATTTTGCCCACCTCCCGGTTATTTTACCATAAAGAGACCAAAAAGGCAAACTTTAATGAAATTTTAATGTGAAAACCGCCGGCGGATGTCTTATAATGAAATAAAGAAAGAGGTGCACCATGGCTTTTATTATTATTACGGAATCAACCTGTGATCTTTCCAGAAGTTATATCGAAGCGCATCCGGATCTCGCCGTTATTCCGCTCACTTATTATATAGACGGCCGGGAATACCGGGACGACGGAAAGGGATTGTCAAGCAAAGAATTTTATGATATATTAAGAAAAGGCAAAACGGCTACAACCGGGCAGGTGGGCATTCACGCTTTTTGCCAGGAGGCCGTTCCTTTGCTGGAGCAGGGCTTTGATCTGCTGTATCTGGGAATGTCTTCCGGGATGTCCGGGTCGTTTCAGTCGGGGTTCTGCGCGCTGCAGGAGCTCCGGCAGCAGTTCCCGGCGCGGGCGATGGAAGCGGTAGATTCCAAAGCCGCTTCGCTGGGGCTGGGGCTGCTGGTACATCTCTGCCTGGCGCAGAAGGCGGCCGGCCGGTCGTTTTCGGAGGTCTGTGCGTTTGCGCGCAAATCGGCAGAGGAGCTCTGCGAGTGGTTTACCGTTGATGATCTGATGTTTTTAAAAAGGGGCGGCCGGATCAGCGCGGCAACCGCACTGGTAGGCGCCGCGCTGGGCATCAAGCCGATCCTGCATGTGGATTCGGAAGGGCGGCTGGTGGCAGTGGGGAAGGTGCGCGGCCGGGAACTGGCCATCCGCACGCTGGCCGGAAAAATTGCGGCGCTTACCGCGCAGGATGTGATTGCGGTGAGCCATGGCGACTGCCCGGAGGATGCAGAGAAGCTGGTGCGGCTGATTCGGGAGCGGCTGCAGTTTCAGGGTGAGATTCTGCTCGGGCCGGTGGGCCCGGTTGTAGGCGCCCACGGCGGCCCCGGCTCACTGGCACTTTTCTTTAAAGGGGATAATCGTTGAGATGAAAAAAATCCTGGTTGTTGAGGATGAAATAAATATTGCGCGGATGATTCAGCTGGAGCTTTGCCAGGAGGGCTATGAATGCAGCTGCGTATATGATGGGGAGGCCGGGCTCTCCGCGGCGCTCAGCGGGGATTACGATCTGATTCTTCTGGATATTATGCTGCCGAAGATGGATGGCTTCACGCTGCTTTCAAAGCTGCGCCAAAAATCCCGGGTCGGCGTGATCATGCTCACGGCGCGGGGGGAGATCGACGACCGGGTTCAGGGCCTGGATCTGGGGGCGGACGATTACCTGACCAAACCATTTTCCATGCGGGAGCTGGCTGCGCGGGTGCGGGCTGCGCTGCGGCACCGGCCGGAAGCCGGGGAAGAAACGGTGCTGCAAAACGGCGATATCCGGGCCGACCGGCTGGCCTGCAGGGCTTATTACAAGGATGAAGAGCTGATCCTTACCCGCAAGGAATTCGAACTGCTGATCTATTTTATGGAGCACAGCGGCGCTGTATGCTCCCGGGATAAGATCATCCGGGACGTCTGGGGCTATGATTATATGGGCGATACCAATCTGATCGACGTTTATATCCGGTATCTGCGGGCTAAAATCGACGACCGCTACGGGGTCCCCTATTTCCGAACGGTGCGGGGGCTGGGCTACGCGTTTGGTGCGGATCATGAATAAGCAGGAGATCAAGGCGGAATTCAAGCATCTGAAAAAGGAGCTCCGCTTTGAATATCGCAAGGGCCGGGCAAAGCGGCGCTACCAGCACCGGATGCGCAGGGAGGAACTGCGTTTTCAGAAAAAGACCGCTGCCAAGCAAACGCGCCGGGATGCGAAAAAAGCGCTCCGGATGGAGAAGCGGGATTATAAAAGGGAATCGTTTCTTCAGAAATCCATTTATCTGGAAAAACGGAGCGCGCTCAAAAAGAAAAAGAGGGATGCGCTGGGCAGCTTGGTGAAGATCGTGACCGAACATGCGCCGGAATCCCTCTCGGGAAGCCTTACGCTGAGCTATATCCTGATTTTTTTAACCTTTGCGGTATTACAGGGCGCGTTTGTGATCGCGGCTTCCTATTATGTGATCGACCGCCGGGCAACGGATTCGGTGCAGACCGTAGCCGGTACGCTGGAGGCCGGCGGCCTGCGGGCGGAGCTTGCCGAAGTGATTGCAGAGGAATATGCGATGAATATTGCGCTCTACCGGGCGGATGGTTCCCTGATTTATGCCTATGGCCTGAATGGGCTGGAGGCACAGCTGCCTTATAATGAAACCTGGGAGAAGCCGTTTTCTTTTCGCTATCAGACCGATAATATGCGGATTTTCACCACCAGAGTGCACGCAGGCGGGGAGGTTTTCAGCCTGAATCTCGCCAAAAGCATGAAGACGGAAAACGCGCTGCTTTCGGTGGTGGTGAATCTGCTGCTGCTTTCCATCGCCATGGCGGTGAGCATCAGCTATCTGGTGGGGCACCGGATGACCAGAAAAATGCTGCGCCCGATCGGCGTTTTGGGGCGGGCAATGGATGAAATGTCGGCCGCGAGCCTTTCGGAACGGCTGGATACCGCCAATATCCGCACCGAGCTGGTGGAAGTGGTGGATGCCTATAACCGGATGCTGGATAAAATTGAAGACGCCTATCTCCGGCAGAAGCAGTTTGTTTCCGATGCATCGCACGAGCTGAGAACACCGCTGGCGGTGATCAGCGGATATAGCGACATTCTTTCCCGCTGGGGCGCGGAGGATCCCGCCGTGCGCCGGGAAGCCGTCGATGCGATTGTCACCCAAACAGAGAATATGCAGATCCTTCTGGATCGGCTGCTTTATATCGCGCGCAGTGAAAACGGAAAGGTGCAGGCGGATCTGCGCGCAACGGAGCTTTCTTCTCTTTGCAAAGAGATTCTTCAGGATTACCGCATGATGCACCCGGATCGGGTTTTCCGGCTGTTCGGCATGGCGGAAGGGTGGTGTGATCCGAATCTGATGCGTCAGATTCTGGTGATCCTGCTGGATAACAGCGTGAAATTCACCGCGCAGAACGGGGAAATTACCGTGCGCCTTTCGCAGCCCGCAGGCAGGGCTGTGCTGGAAGTGGCGGATAACGGAATCGGCATGAGCGCGGAAGTAGCCGCCCATGCATTTGAACGATTTTATAAAGGCGACAGTTCCCACAACGAAAAAGGCTTCGGCCTGGGCCTTTCCATCGCAAAGCTGATGGTGGAGGCGCAGGGGGGCACGATTGAAGTGGAATCGGCGCCTGCGGCGGGCAGCTGCTTTCGTGTGCTGCTGCCGGAAAAAGAATAGCGCGCAGCCCGCGTCCATTACGGACGCGGGCTGCTTTTACCTTTACTGGGCTTTGATTTGTTTCTTCCGGTTGAAGCCGGCGGTATCCCGTTCCCGGATCATAAAGACCGCGCGCCCCAGCAGCAGCGCAAGGGGCGCCGCATGCCGGAGAGAAGCCTTGAGCAGCTTAAACGGCAGGCCCGCGGGGCGGGCGGGGATGCAGAGCATCTGATAAAGCGGGGAAGCACGGAGCGTGCGGATAAAACCGGCCCGGTCTTTGTGGCTCATTCCGGCGCGCGGATCGCAGTTGCGCATCAGCGCCGAAAGGATATAGCGGAAATAGAGGTTGCCGAGAATATTCCGCGCCTCCTCCGTAAAAACGCCCCAATCCTGCAGCGCGCTGGTCATGGCCTGGATCCGTGCGGTAGAAAGGGCGAAATATTCCGGCACAAACCGGGCGGTCAGGCTGCCCTCCGGCCTTTTCTGATAAAAATAGCCGGCATGATCCAAAAGATGCATGGAAGCGGTTACCCGGATCACCTGCATATTGAAAAAGAAGTCTTCATAGAGCGGCTGATGCGCAAAACGGATTTGATGCTCCTCCAGCAGCGCGCGCCGGTACATATGATTGCACTGATAGCCAAACAGGGTTTTCTGCTCCAGCCCCAGCACCGCCCGGTGCACCTCCTCCGGCGTTTTGCAGAAGGCGGGCGCGGGGCGCAGCACGTTCCGGCTGATCAGCGTGCCGGATTCATCATAATAATTTTCTGTAATTCCCCAGACCGCCTGGTCGGCGGGCGCCTCCACCAGCCGCGCGGCCACGCTGCTGAAGAGCGTGGGATCCAGCAGATCGTCTGCATCCGCGAAGGCCAGATAATGCCCCCGGGCCAGATCGATTCCCCGGTTTCTCGCCGGCCCTGCGCCGCCGTTTTTCGTGAGATGGATTACGCGGATCCGCGCGTCTGCCGCCGCCAGACGGTCGCAGAGGGCGCCGGTCTGATCGGTGGAGCAATCGTTGATGAGGATCAGTTCATAATCGGTAAAATCACCGGCCTGGATACTCCGGATGTTTTCTTCCAGGTATTGCGCGCTGTTATAAACAGGCACGATGATGCTGAGAAACGGCGGTTGATTCATGATTCATTCTCCTTTTTATTCTGCAGGGTGCTGAGCGTTTTAAGAAATGCGTTCATTTCAGAAAGCAGATGTTCTTTTTTGGATATCCGGAGGGTAAAATACGGCCGCCCGCCAATGGAATAGAGCAGCCGCCCCTTCATGGCGTGCACAAGGCGTGAGAGCAGCTCCGGCGCCACTTCGGCGGTAAAAAACAAAACGGAATCCTGCTTTTGCCGAATATCCTGAATGCCGCATTCCCGCGCCAGCGCGCGCAGCAGGGAAATTTTCATCAGATTCAGAATACTCTCCGGCGGATCGGAAAAGCGGTCGCAGAGCTCATCGGTCATATCCATATAATCGGCCTCCGAACGGATGGCCGCGATTTTTTTATAGAGATCGATCCGCGTTTTTTCCCCGGCCACATAGTCTTTCGGAATAAAGGCGCTCACAGAGATGTCCACCGCGCAATCCGCTTCCGGCGGCGCTTCCACCCCCTGCTCTTCCTGCACCGCCTCTTTTAAAATGCGCATATACATGTCATATCCCACAACGTTCATCTGCCCGTGCTGCTTTTCCCCCAGCAGCGAGCCGGCGCCGCGGATCTCCAGATCCCGCATGGCGATTTTAAGGCCGCTGCCGAATTCGGTGAATTCGCGGATGGTGGCCAGCCGTTTGGCCGCCACTTCGTTCACAACGCTGCCCCGGCGGTAGGTGAGATAGGCATAGGCGCGGGTGCTGCTGCGGCCAACCCGCCCCCGGATCTGGTGCAGCTGCGCCAGCCCCAGGCGGTCGGCGTCTTCAATAATCAGGGTATTGGCAAAGGCCACGTCGATTCCGGTCTCGATAATGGTGGTGCAAACCAGAATATCCACCTCGTGCCGGAGCACCTGCTCCCACGTTTTTTCCAGCTGCAGCCCGTTCATTTTGCCGTGGCCGACTGCAATGCGCGCCTGCGGCAGCCGGGCCGCCAGCTTTTCGGCAATCCGGTCGGTTGCCTCAATATCGTTTTTCATGTAGAATACGCAGCCGCCCCGCTTGAGCTCCCTGCCGATGGCGGAGAGCAGCAGCTCAAAATCATATTCCAGTACATAGGTGGTGACCGGCTGCCGGTCCGCGGGGGGATCTTCGATAATCGAAAGATCCCGGATGCCAGAGAGCGCCATATTCAGCGTGCGGGGAATCGGCGTGGCGCTCATGGTAAGCACATCTACCCCCAGAGAAAGCTCCTTGATTTTTTCCTTGTGCTTCACGCCAAACCGCTGTTCCTCATCGATAATCAGCAGGCCGAGCTTTTTAAACCGGACATCTTCGGAAAGCAGGCGGTGGGTGCCGATCATCACATCAATCTGCCCGGCGGCCAGGCGGGAGAGGAGCTCCCGCGCCTCTTTGGCGGATCGAAACCGGTTGAGCACGGCGGCCTCGATCGGGAATTCGGAAAAGCGCTCCCGCATGGTGCGGTAATGCTGCTCGGAAAGAATGGTGGTGGGGCAGAGGATCGCCACCTGAAACCCATTGTCTATCGCCTTAAAGGCGGCGCGCAGGGCCACCTCGGTTTTGCCGAACCCCACATCGCCGCAGAGCAGCCGGTCCATGGGGCAGGGGCGCTCCATATCCTTTTTGATTTCCTCCGTGCAGCGGATCTGATCCGGTGTTTCCTCATAGGGGAAGCATTCCTCAAAGCGAAGCTGCCAGTCGCTGTCGGGCTCGCAGGGATTCCCCGGCGCTTTCAGGCGTTTGGCATACAGCCGGATCAGCTCCCTTGCAATCTCGCGGGACTGGGTTTTGACCTTCGCTTTGGTTTTGGCCCACTGGCTTCCGCCCAGCCGGGAGAGCTTCACGGTTTTATCTTCAGCCGTTCCAATATATTTTGAAATCAGATCCAGCTGCGGGCAGGGCACAAAAAGCGTATCGCCCTGATCATAGCCGATCACGATATAATCTTTGGTGACGCCCTGGTTTTCCACCTGGCGGATCCCCTTGTAAACCCCGATTCCGTGAGAAACATGCACCACCAGATCGCCCGGCGCGAGATCATTGAACGAACGGATTTTTTCCCCGCCGGGCGCAGCACGGTGCCGCCGGGTACGGGCCGCGGCCCGGCTGCCGTCGGAAAGCAGCAGGAATTTGGCGTCGGGAAACCGCAGGTGAAACGGAAGCGCAAGGTCCAAGCAGCAAACAAAGCCCTCCGCCGGGGTATTCCGCTCGGGGATATGCCTGGCCGCCAGCGCGGCCCGCAGGGCCTCCAGGCGCTCCGGCCGGGCGGTGAGGCAAATGGTATAGCCCTCTTCCGCGGCGCGCTTCATCTCCCCAAACAGCGCGTCTTCCTGATAAAAGGGGATATGATCCTCCAGGATGCGGATCTGGCGCAGCTCCGCCAGCGGAACATTTAAGCTTCCCGGCGAAACCGCAGAGAACAGCAGTGTTTTTCCGTTCCAGCGGCGCTCAAAAGCGCTCTGATCAAGAAAATAGGCGCCGTCCGCCATGAAAACGCCCTTTTCGGCGTGCCGCTCCATCTCCTCCCGGAGCTGCCATTCCAAAAAGGAGAAGACCTTCTGCTGCCGGGCATATTCTTCTATAAAGAGCAGGCCGCTGTGATAATCAAGCGGCGTGAAAAGCGTGGGATACAGCAGGGGGATATAGCGGTCGGCGGGAACCGATCCGCCGTTTTCCAGCAGCTCGATATCGCGCCGGATGCCTGGATGATCCCGCTCTTCCTGCAATTTTTGGAGCGCCGGCAAAAGCTGCGCACTTTCCCGCCGCCGGGAATGGCAGCCCACAATTTCGGCTTCTTCCAGCGTTTCCAGCGTCCGCTGGGTTAAAACATCAAAAAATACCAGCCGGTCGATCTCATCTCCGAAAAATTCAATCCGCAGCGGGTGTGGATAATTGGGCGAAAAAACATCCAGAATGCCGCCGCGCCGGGCATAGGTGCCGCTGCCTTCCACCAGCTCAAACGCCGTGTAGCCGTGATCGGCCAGAAAGGCGGCAACCTTCTCTAAAGAGCAGGTTTCACCGGTTTTGATCCGGAGCCCCCGGGCCTCATACTGCGCGGGCGGCGCGCAGGGCATCAGCAGCGCGGGCAGGGTGGTCACAATCATGCGGTAGTTTCCCTCCCGCATTCTCTTCAGCAGATCGGCCTGCTTGTTTTCCGCCTCGTGGGAGTGCGCGGAAAAATCATCAAAAAGAAAATCCCGCTCCGGCAGATAAAACACGTCTTCGCCCAAAAGGGCGCGAAAAGCCGCGAGAATTTCCGCGATACCCGCCTCCTGGCGGGCAACGAAAATTCCCTTCTGATGCTCTTTTTCACAAAAACAGGCGGCTGTTAAAATACTGCCGCCGCCCTGCAGGCCGTTGATCGCGGTTGGTTTCTGCGCACCGGCCGGCAGGCTCTTCAGCGCAGGATCCCGCGCCAAAACAGACCAGAAATTC
Source organism: Clostridiales bacterium (assembly GCA_003343605.1). Lineage (GTDB taxonomy): Bacteria > Bacillota > Clostridia > Oscillospirales > QAKW01 > QAKW01. The sequence continues at coordinate 11,052 of QAKW01000088.1, read as the reverse complement.
ATAAAATCACCTGTTATATTGATTCTGCGCCTCGGCAAATTCCCCCCGCACCAGCAGGCGGACCGCGCCGGGAATCTTTTGCAGAGCCTCCTCCAGCAGCGGCAGATCCTCCCCGGGGAACCGGCCGAGCACCCAGTCGGCCAGGTCATAATCCGCGCGCGGCTTTTGGCCCACGCCGATTTTAATGCGCAGAAACGCATCGGAGCCCAGCACGCGGATAATATCCTTCAGGCCGTTATGGCCGCCGGCGCTTCCCTTCCTGCGGATGCGGAGCCTGCCCACATCCAGAGATACATCGTCTGCAATCACGATGATATGGTCCTGCGGGATTTTGAAAAACGACCCGATTTCATTCACCGCGCTGCCGGAAAGATTCATAAAGGTGAGCGGCCTTACCAGAATCAGCTCCCGCCCATCGGCTTCCGCCTTGCAAAACTGCGCGTTTTTTTTGGTTTTAACCGGCCCGGCCTGAAAGGCTTCCTCCAGCCGGTCCAGCGCCATAAAGCCGGCGTTATGCCGGGTTTTTTCATATTGACGGCCGGGGTTTCCAAGCCCTGCGATCATAAACCGTTCCGTTCTTTTCAAAAGCACCCGTAAAGCCACCTCTTTTCTAAAATTCAATTTTATCATAGCCGGGCCGGAAATTCAATCCTTTCGGCGGAGGATGTTTTTATTATTGATTTTTACCGCCGGATTTTATATAATGAAAAAAAGAAAAGGCGAAGGCGGAAAAACAGGAATGAAATATCAGTTTGACGATACGAGAATGCAATATGTGGCGGTTCCCACCCGGGTGATCGACGGGCTGCTGGGAATCGCCACCGGCGCGCAGCTGAAAGTGCTGCTGTTTCTGATGCGGTTTGATAAAATGGCGCATGAAACAGAGCAGATCGCCTCCTTTTGCAATCTGGATCCGCAGGAGGTAGACCGCGCGGTTGCCTTCTGGCTTCAGGAACGGATCCTGGTAAACGAGCAGGGCCGGCTGCGGCTGGTGACCGGCGTAAAAACGGTGCAGAGCCGGGAGCTGCCCCGCGTGCAGCCAACGGTTATTTTAGAGGAAACCTCAAAGGACTTTCAGGCGATGATCGGGGAGATCCAGCGCCTGACCGGCAAAACCATGGGGGCGCTGATGCTTTCGCTTTTTTATAATATGGCGGAAAATCTGCATTTTTCACCGGAGATGATCGTGCAGCTGGCGGCATACTGCAACAGCATCGGGAAATTTTCCTACCGTTATATGGAAACAGTTGCAACCGACTGGTACGATGACGGAATCGATACCTTTGAAAAAACGGAAGAAAAGATCCGGCAGCTGGAGCAGGGCCGTACCCTGGAGCGGCGGCTGGCCCGCGCTTTCGGGATTCAGACTTCTTTTTCCAAATCGCAGCGTGAGATGATCGGCGCCTGGCGGGAGATGGGGATCGGCGAAGAGCTGATTCTGGAGGCCTATAATCGCTGCATGGATCATAAAAACCGGATGTCCTTTGCCTATATGAATAAGATTTTAGAAGACTGGCATCAAAAAGGCTATCGAAAAGTGTCGGAGATTCAGGATGAGCGCGCCGTCCGGCCGGGCAGAAAAGAGCACGAAGGGCTTTCGGAGCTGGAGAAAATGATGATTGGGAAAATGCAGTCGGGAGGAAAACAGTAATGGAGAGGGAAGCACTCTGGGCCTCTTTTGCCGCGCGGCATGCGGAGGCGCTATATGAAGCCGCGGAGCGGAAGGAGCGCGTTTATCGGGAAAATCCGGCTCTGGGCCGCCTGGATCAGGAAATCACGGAGGCCGGCGCCCGCTACTGCGCGGCAATGGCCAAAGGGGAGGATACGCAGGAAGCCAAAAGAGCGCTGGATGCGCTGGAGCAGAAACGCGCCGCGCTTTTATCCGCCGCACACGCGGATCTGGAGCCGCATTTCCGCTGCCCGCTCTGCCGGGATACCGGAATGGGGCCCGAGGGGATCTGCGATTGTTTCAGGCGGGAGCTGATTGCAGAGAATTTCAAGCAGGCCAATCTGGAGCAGGGCCTCTGCAGTCAGAGCTTTGAACAGTTTGATTTTTCGCTTTTTGATCCCGCGCCGCTGGGCGGCATGCTCTCCCCGCGGGATAATATGAAGAAGCTTTACCGGCTTTGCAGGGATTATGTGGCGCAGTTTGAGGGGCAGGAGAAGAGCCTGCTTTTCGTTGGCGCAACGGGGCTGGGCAAAACCTATCTTTCCACGGCGGTTGCCCGGGCGCTGCTGGAGCGGGGAAAAAGCGTGATTTACATCAGCGCGCCGGAATTTGCCCGCCGGATCGAAACCACCCGCTTTAAGAACGGCGATACGCAGATGGAGCAGTTTTTTACTGCGGACATGCTGATTCTGGATGATCTCGGCACCGAAAACCGAACGCCCTATATCGTGGCTACGCTCACCGATCTGATGGATCAGCGGATCCGCAACCGGCGGCCGATGCTGTTTTCCACCAATCTGAATCTGGAGGGGATCCAAAAGGCGTATGACGAGCGGATTGTCTCGCGCCTGATCGGGCATTTTACCTATTGCTTTTTCTATGGCGAGGACCTGCGCGTCAAGGCCTCGAAAGAGGGCGGCTGATGGAGCCGCTTTCTTCTTTCGACTGCCTGGATGATCTGCAGGCCGGCGGATTCCGGCTTTGGCAGAACCGCCGTTTTTTCCGGTTTGGCACCGATGGGGTGCTGCTTGCGGATTATGCGCGCTGCCGGCCCGGCGAACGGATGATCGATCTTTGCAGCGGCACCGGGATCGTGCCGTTTCTGCTGCTGGCGCGGGGCGAGGCGCGGGCGGCGGAAGCCCTGGAAATCCAGCCTTATCTCTGCGCGCTGATGGCCCGCAGCCGGGAAGAAAACGGCTGTGGGGAGCGGCTGCGGATTTTTGAGGCGGATCTCAGGGAGATCCGGTCGGTTTTACCGGGCAATTGCTACGATCTGGTCACGGTAAACCCGCCGTATGAGCCGGTTGGCCGGGGGATTCCCGGCCAGAGCGCCCGCCGGAATCTTGCCCGCCGGGAAATCGCCTGTACACTGGAGGATGTGACCGGCGCCGCGGCCTATCTGCTGCGGCCCGGCGGCCGGCTTGTGATGGTGCACCGCCCCCGGCGGATGGCGGAGGTGTTTCTGGCGATGCGGGATCGGAAGCTGGCCCCTGCGCGCCTGCGGCTGGTTGAACCGGCGGCCGGCGCGCCTGCGGTATTGTTTTTAATCGAGGGGATTTTCTGCGGGAAGCGGGAGCTCCGGGTGGAGCCAAGCCTGATTATGCAGGGGCCGGACGGCTCCTGCACGGCGGAAATGAACCGCATTTATCGAAGGGAGCAAATGGAATGAGCGGGCCTGTTTTATATCTGGTGGGAACGCCGATCGGGAATCTCGGCGATCTTTCGGCGCGCTGCCGGGAGGTTCTATCCGCGGTGGATTTTATTGCCGCAGAGGATACCCGCAATACGCTCCGGCTGCTCCATCATATGGGGCTGCATAAGCCGATGATCAGCTATTTTGAACACAACCGGCGGGAGCGGGGGCTGGAAATCCTCCGGCGGATCCGGGCGGGGGAGACCTGCGCGCTGGTTACAGACGCAGGCATGCCCGGGATCAGCGATCCAGGGGAGGATCTGGTAAAGCTGCTGGCCGAAGAAGGATATGAGGTATCGGTGGTGCCGGGGCCCTGCGCCCTGATCAGCGCGCTGGTTCTTTCTGGCCTGCCGACCGGCCGGTTCTCCTTTGAGGGCTTTCTTTCCACCACCCGCAAAAACCGCGCGGCCCATCTGGAGGAGCTCCGGGGCCGGAAGGAAACGCTGATTTTTTATGAGGCGCCGCAGAAGCTGAAGGCAACGCTCCGGGATCTGGCGGAAGCGCTGGGCGACCGGCGGGTTGCGCTTTGCCGGGAGCTGACCAAGCTGCACGAAACCGTGCAGCGGGGCACGCTCTCGGAAATGATCGCCTTTTATGAGGCGCACGAACCGCGGGGGGAATACGTGGTGGTTTTGGAGGGCGCGGAAAAGCCGCCGGAGGAAGCGCCGTTTTGGGAGAAGCTTTCCCCGGCGGCGCATGTGGAATATTATATTCAGACGGGGCTGAATAAAAAAGAAGCGATCCGGGCGGCGGCCACAGACCGTAAGGTGCCGAAAAACGAGATTTATAATCAGGTGATGAAAAAATAGCGGCGCGTCCGGGCGCGCCGCTATTTTTTTCCCAGTTTTCCGTTGGTATAATATGCGGTGAAGCGTCTGCCGCCGGCATGCAGGCAAACGCCGGAAAGATTCATCAGCTCATAGGCCTTGATCTCTCTGAGCGGATGCCGGAAGAGCACCTGATTGCCGCAGGAGATGATCAACTGCTCATCCTGCACGCTGAACGCCCCCTCCCGCCCCAGAATCCGCTCTTCCATGGCGGCGGGGCTGCGTTCGGAAAAATAGGCGATGCTGCGGCCGTGCAGGCGGCGCAGCAGGGCAAGATTCGCCTCGGCCTCTTTTTTCTTTTTCAGGAATCCCATCAGCCCCAGACCCCCCGGCCGAAAAATGCGCTCTGGTGGAAATCCGGCTCCGGCAGCAGCACGGGGCTCCACGCGCCGAAATGGGGAAAGGCGGTATGATCGCCGCAGCAATAGGCGTTAAAGCGAAATGTACCGCCGGCCGCGGGCCGGAAGGGGCGGCCGTAGATCTCCGCGATCGCCCGGAAGGGGATGGTATAGTCCACCGCCCAGCCAACGCCGGGCTGAATCCGGGTGGAAAGGCCGAGCAGCGGCTTGAGCCGCCCGGTCAGCAGGGTGCGCGGCGCGCGGGCGGCGCCTTTTTCAATTATCATGGCGCCCAGCGGGTTGCATTCAAAATTGATATAGTCCGCCTCGTCGTCAAAGGGGGCAAAGAAGAATTCCAGGCAGTTGTCTTCCCAAACCGGGCCGTTATCCCGATCCGTTTGAACGGTAAGGGAGGGCTCCGCGGCGTCAAGATGCACCCGCAGCCCTTCCCGGTTGTAAACCAGGGAAAAAACGGTTTCGGGCCGGTAGCCGTTATCGAGCCAGAGAAAATGATGGATCCGGCCCGCGGCCTGTTCCGGCAGGGCCAGCCCCTCCTCAAAGGGGACGGTTAATGAATTCATATCGTTCACCTCGGCTCTTATTATAATAAAAATGCTTTCCATTTGCAATGGGTTATGGTAAAATTGCTGATAAGGAGCGTGAGCCGAAGATGATTCGAAAAATCGGGGTCTATTTGATGCTTTTCTGCCTGCTGGCGGGGCTGCCGGGCTGCAGCCCGGCGCCGCAGGAAGCGCAGTATTTTTATGCAATGGATACGCTGATCTCCCTGCGCCTGGAAGGCGACGACGGCACCGCGTTCGCGGCCTGCCGCGCGCGGGTGGAAGAATTGGAGCAGAAATTCAGCACAACGCTCGATTCCAGCGAGATTGCCCGGCTCAACCGGGAGGGCAGCGCGCTGCTCAGCGAAGAAACGGCAGCGGTTTTACAGGCGGGGCTCCGCATTTCTGAAGCAACGGATCAGGCCTTTTGCCTGACGCTTTATCCGGCAACCCGGCTTTGGGGGTTTACCGGCGGCACAAACCGGGTGCCCGCGGCACAGGAGCTGGAGGCGGTGCGGGCGCTGGTAGACGACCGCGGCCTGCTGCTGGAAGGCACGCAGGCGGCCCTGCCTTCCGGCGCGGCGGTGGATCTGGGGGGCATCGCGAAGGGATATGCCGCCGACTGTCTGGATGCGCTGCTTGCGGAATACGGAATCACCCATGCGTTTTTATCACTGGGCGGGAATGTGCAGGTGCGGGGCGGAAACCGGGATGGAAGCCCCTGGCGTGTCGGCATTGCCGATCCGGCGGGCGGAGACTATATCGGCGTTGTTGCCCTGCGGGACGGCGCGGTTGTGACCTCCGGCGGGTACCAGCGGAATTTTACCGAAAATGGCGAAACCTATCATCATATTTTAGACCGCGGCACGCTGCGGCCTGCTGAAAGCGGGCTCAAATCCGCCACGGTGGTGGCAGAGAACGGCACGCTTGCAGACGGGCTTTCCACCGCGCTTTTCGTGATGGGCGAAGAACGGGCGATGGCTTTTTGCCGGGAGCGGGGCGATTTTGAATGTATTTTGATTACGGAGGATGACCGGGTGGTGGTAAGCGAGGGGCTGAAATCCTCGTTTACCTTACACAATACCCGCTATCAATATGAATAAAAAACAGAATATGATTTACATAACGGCATTTTTACTAATTATTATACTATGCGTAATAGGTATTTTTTACAGCCGCCGGAGCACAACGCAGGAAGTAGCTGAAATCTATCTCAATGGGACGCTGGTAGAAACCGTATATTGGACCACCCTGGAGGAAGAGATTCACATCCCGGTAGGGGAGGGCAATATTGTGGCGGCGGATTGCAGCGGTGTTTGGATGGAATGGGCCGATTGCCCCGATCAGCTCTGCAGAAAACAGGGGAAGATCCAAAACGGCCGGTTTTCAATTGTCTGCCTGCCCAATCGCGTAACGGTTGCGCTGAGAAGCGCGGGCCGGGAAGTGGACGGTGTTTCCGGATGAAACTGCGCAAAATGGTAACGCTTGCGGTGCTGGTGGCACTGGGCTGCGGGCTGTTTGTTCTGGAATCGCTGCTTCCGCCGGTTGCCGCCCTGCCGGGGCTGAAGCTGGGGCTTGCCAATCTGATCACGCTGCTGGCCATGGTCTGGTATGGCCCGCGGGAGGCGGGGCTTTGCCTGCTTTGCCGGATCCTGCTGTGCTCTTTTTTTGCGGGGCAGGCAGTTTATTTTCTTTATAGCCTTGCCGGCGGAACAGCCTGCTATCTGATGCTGCTGCTCTTTCGGAGGGCGCCGCTCTGGGCGGCAAGCGCCTTTGCGGCCATCGGCCATAATGTGGGCCAGCTTTGTGTGGCGGGGGTGCTCGGCGGAACATTTTCTGTCTTCTGGCTATTGCTTTATTTGGCAATTGGTGCTATAATCAGTGGTAGTATTATCGGCGTTGCGGCCAGTATTCTGGTGCGGCGGCTGGAGCGGTTTATCAGAGGAGGACCATCATGCCGGAGTTAGGCGGATTAAAAGAGATTCCCGATGTGAAGGCGCTGATCCTTTATCTTTTGAAAGAGGCGGGCTGCGTTGTGCGGGAAAGCCAGCTGACTGATATTCTGATGGCGGACGGGCTGGTAGAATATTTTGATTATTCCCAGGCGATGGAGCAGCTCCTGATGGCGGGCATGATGGATATTGCCTCCCTGGATGAGACGGGCAGCTACCGGATCACCCGGCAGGGGCTGGAGGTAGAGGCCGAATACGAACAACGCCTTCCCTATAATGTGAAAAGCAAAACGCTAGCCGCGCTGCGGCTTGCCTTGCGGCAGAAGCAGGAAGAGGAGCAGGTTTGGGCGGAGATCGGCGAATCGGAGAGTGGATATACCGTTACCTGCACCATTCAGGAGCGGGGCGAGGTGATGCTTTCCTACCGCTTGCTGGTGCCGGAACGCAAGGATGCTTATTATGTTGCAGAACGCTTCCGTGAAAACCCGGCCGGGTATTATCAGAAAATCATGGAAGTCGTTTTAGATGAAAATTTATTCAGAAAAGGAGATTGAAGCAATGAAAAAATGGAAATGTCTCGTCTGCGGTGAAATTGTGGAGTCCGATGTAAGGCCGGATCAATGTCCGCTCTGCAAGGCGCCGGGTGAAAAGTTTGTTGAGCTGAAGGAGGAAGAAGCTTCCTGGGCCTGTGAGCATGAGATCGGCATTACCGCCGGCGTACCGGCAGAAATAATCGAGGGCCTGCGCGCCAATTTCAACGGCGAATGCACAGAGGTAGGCATGTATCTGGCGATGGCGCGCGCCGCCGCCCGCGAAGGGTATCCGGAAATCGCGCTTTACTGGGAAAAGGCCGCCTATGAGGAAGCGGAGCATGCGGCTAAATTTGCCGAGATGCTGGGCGAATGCGTTTCCCCCTCCACCAAAAAGAACCTGGAGGCCCGGGTTGCCGCCGAAAACGGCGCAACGGCCGGGAAGTTTGAGCTGGCCAAAATGGCAAAGGCCGCAAATCTGGATGCGATTCATGATACGGTGCATGAAATGGCAAAGGATGAGGCCCGCCACGGCAAAGCGTTTCAGGGCCTGCTGGCGCGCTATTTCCCCAATAAATAACTGAAAACCGATCCCCGCGGCCGGAATTTTACCGGCCGCTGTTTTTTTGCATTCTACCATGAAGGGAAGAAAAAGTCCCGCAAACATTGTCGGGCAAATGCTTTTTTTCTGTGTAAAACCCGGAGGACTGCCGTTTTGCACAGGGCCGGCGTGCGAAGCGCTTTATTCTCTTTCTCTTTTTATTCTTTATTTATTTCCCCTGTCGGATTTGACACCCACCCCCCTGCCGGATTTGGCACCCTTGTCCAGTTTTCTGCATGTGCAAAACTTTCGTGATAAACAGGAAACCGCTTTACACCGTGTTCGGAATATGCTACAATGGAAGCACCATTTGGAAGGAGGATTTTTTATGCCGTATATCATTATTGGAATCGCGGCGGTACTCGTGATCTGGTTTTTCTTTTCCTGTGTGCGGATTGTTCCGCAGGCAACCGAGTATGTGATTGAATTTCTGGGGAAATACAAAACAACCTGGGGTGCGGGCCTTCATGTTAAAATTCCTTTTTTTGAGCGGATTGCAAAGAAAATAACGCTCAAGGAAATCGTGCTGGATTCCCCGCCGCAGCCGGTAATCACCAAGGATAACGTAACGATGCAGATCGATACGGTGGTTTATTACCGGATTTTTGATGCAAAAATGTATACCTACGGCGTGGTGAATCCTGTAAATGCGCTGGAGAATCTCACGGCGACCACCCTAAGGAATATTGTGGGTGAAATGGAGCTGGATGGTACGCTGACCTCCCGCGATTATATCAACGGGAAGATGACGGCGATTCTGGATGAGGCCACGGATAAGTGGGGAATGAAGGTCAACCGGGTGGAGCTGAAAAATATCATTCCGCCCGATGAGATTCAAAACGCCATGGAAAAGCAGATGAAAGCGGAGCGCGACCGCAGGGAGACGCTTCTGCAGGCCGAAGGCCATAAGGCGGCGGCCATTACCCGTGCGGAAGGCGATAAACAGGCGGCGATTCTGGCCGCAGAAGGCGAACGCGATGCGAAGATCGCCCGTGCCCAGGGTGAGGCGCGGGCCATTGAACTGGCCAAAGAGGCGGAAGCGAACGGCCTGCGCGCCCTGAAGGCCGCGGGTGCGGATGCGGTAGTGCTGGAGCTCAAGCGGTATGAAGCGCTGATTCGTCTGTGCGATGGAAAAGCGGCAAAGGTTGTGATCCCAACCGATCTGGTCAACGCGGCAACGCAGAATACGCTGTTCAGCGAGATCACCGGGCTTGGAAACGCCACGGCTGAAGGCACGCCGCCGCCGGCGGAACCGAAGGCGCCGGATCCCTGCTGCGACCGGTTCGCCGGCTCAAAATAAAGAGATGCCCCTGATCCAATCAGGGGCATTTTTTATTGAATCATGGGCTGAATCTGCGTGCCCTGCAGGGCATATTCCAGCGTTTTGGGAATTTGCTCGAAATGTGCAACGCAGGAGCGGGGCTTCTGATCGGCGCTATCCTGCCCATAGGGCACGAAGTAATAGTTTCTCAGTGTTTGAAGCGCGCCGATATTTTTGGCCGCGCCGCTCAGCGCGTCATTGGTGGAAAGGGCAATGATTACCGGGCGGTCATTGCGCAGGATCGCCTTCGCGGCCATGGTAACAGCCGTATCGGTTACGCCCAGCGTAAGCTTTGCCAGGGTATTGCCGGTGCAGGGGGCAATGATCAGTGCATCCAGTATTTTTTGAGGGCCGATGGGCTCCACATCTGGAATCGTGTGCCAGATTTCGCGCCCGCAGAGCGCCCGCAGGCGTTCCTGAAAATGAATCGCGGGGCCAAAACGGGTATTATTTTCATAAACAATGGGCGACATGATCGGATAAAGCGCATAGCGGTCTTTCAGCGGTTCCAGCGCATCCAGAACCTGATCGAGCGTACAAAAGGATCCGGTCATGGCGATGCCCACGTGCAGTAATTCACTCACAGTGTTCCATCTCCTTCAGGATATATTCGCCGATGATTTCGGCGGCAGTTTCCGGGGCAAATTTTCCGGGCAGGCCCGGCGCCTGCATAACGCGCAGCCCCAGCGCCTCCGCCTTTTGCGGATCAAAGCCGCCCGGCCTTGAGGCAAGCTCAATCAGCAGGGCGTCCTGCGGCAGCCGGCGGAGCTGCTCTTCTTCCAGCACCCGTGCGGGAACGGTATTGAAGATCAGGCGAAACCGCTGCAGGGGAAGATCTTCATACAGCCGCGCCTTCGCGCCCAGCGCTCTGCAGGCCGCAAGGGAAGCCTCCCGCCGCGCCGCAACCGTTACCGCCGCGCCCAGCGCGGTCAGGCGGCTTGCCAGCAGGCTGCCGATCCGGCCGGCGCCCAAAACCAGCGCCGGATGATTTAAAAGGGTAAACGGGGTATTTTCGATGGCCAGCGCCAGAGCGCCCTCCACCGTTGGCACGATATTTCCGATCGTGACCTCCTCGGCCGCGAAATAATCGATAACGCGATAGGAGGCTTGGGGCGCCGGGGGAAGCATGCCGCCAAACAGCAGTTTCCCTTTAAAATGATCCAAAACCGATTGCAGGGCAACCGGTTCTGCCGCCATCGGCGCATTCAGGAACACCCCGTCGCGCGTGGCCGGCAGGGGCAAAATGCAAATGTCCGCCTCCCAATCCGGCGGCGCGGCAGTTCCCAGCGCAGATGTGGAAACCTGAAATCCGTGGGCTCTTATGTAGTCTGCGAGATAGAGCTGCCTTCTGTCTCCGCCGATCAATTGTATTTTCATGGCACTCCCTCCTATGATTCATTCTATGAAGAAACCGCGGGAGGGTGCGGGAAAAATATTTGAATTTGGGCTTGATTTTGGAAACAATCTGTGGTATGATATATTCCGCTTTCAGTATGCGCCGGTAGCTCAGCTGGATAGAGCGTCTGACTACGGATCAGAAGGCCGGGAGTTCGAATCTTCT
>QAKW01000009.1 GCA_003343605.1 Clostridiales bacterium | reverse complement strand
ATGCAAACCCCGCCTCGGTCGGCGGCGCCATGCCTGAAGACGGTTTTTATTACGGCGCCTGATCCTGTGGCGTAAAACAGGCCTCTTCTTTCATCCTTTTTCGGAGAAAGAAGAGGCTTTTTTATGAAAACTGGAATGGTTTTGGAAGGCGGCGCCATGCGCGGCATTTATACGGCCGGTGTTTTGGATGTTTTCTGGGAAGAAGAGATCCGGCCGGAGGGCGTGATCGGCGTTTCCGCCGGCGCGATTCACGGAAGCTGTTTTATTTCCGGCCAGCCCGGCCGCAGCATCCGTTATTATAAAAAATACAGCAGGGACAAGCGCTTTTTCAGCCTTTATTCCCTGATGACCACCGGCAGCATGGTTGGCGAGCAATTTTGCTACCATGATATACCGGACCGGCTGGATCCCTTTGATTTTGAAGCCTTTGCCCGCTCGCCGATGGCGTTTTACGTGGCCTGCACCGATCTTGCCACCGGCCGGGCGGTTTATCACCACTGCATCGATTTGAAAAAAGAGATGGATTGGATGCGGGCTTCCGCTTCGATGCCGCTGGTTTCAAAAATTGTTGAAATCAACGGCGGAAAATATCTTGATGGCGGCATTGCCGATAGTATTCCCATCCGGGCCTTCCGCGCGCTGGGCTATGAACGGAACATCGTTGTTTTAACCCGCCCCGCGGGGTATCAGAAAAAGCCCCAGAATCCCGCGCTGGTCAAACGGCTTTACCGTTCTTACCCGGCGCTGGTGGAAATGATGCAGAACCGCCACCTTGTTTATAATCATACGCTTGTTTTGCTGGAAGAGCTGGAGCGGCGGGGGGAAATTTTTCTGCTGCGCCCCTCAGAAGATCTGCATATCGGGCGCACCGAAAAAAATCCCGCGCGCCTTACCGCCCAGTATGAACTCGGCCAAAAAGACGCGCGTGCGCGCATAAAAGATTTAAAGCGCTGGCTCAGCGAAAAAAAGGAGAGTAAATGAACACCTGGAAAGCCGCCTCCGGCCCGGCCCGAAAATTGATGCGCAGCCTTACCGGCGTGATCTTCTGGATTCTGGTTTGGGCGCTGATCAGCCGCGCGCTCAATAAAGAGCTGCTGGTTCCCTCACCGATGGAAACACTGCGGGCGCTGGGCGCGCTGTTTACCCAAAAAGCATTCTGGAAAGCGGCGGGCATTTCGATGCTGCGGATTACCGGCGGCTTTTTGCTGGCCGCCGCCGCGGGCTGCCTGGGGGGGATTCTCTCCTTCCGCTTCCGTTTTTTTGATTGGCTGTTTTCCCCCCTGCTCCATCTGATCCGCTCGGTTCCGGTAGCCTCTTTTATCATTTTGGCCCTGGTTTGGATTCAAACGCCGTTTTTGCCAGTTTTTATTTCATTTTTAATGGTTTTGCCGGTATTCTGGGGCAATATTCGGGCCGGCATGGCGCATCTCGATGCCAAAGAGCTGGAAATGGGGCGGGTGCTGGGGCTCTCCGGCGCGCGGATCTGGCGCGAAATCCGGCTGCCGGCGCTGCGCCCTTATTTTAAATCGGCGTGTATTACCGGGCTGGGCTTTGCCTGGAAGAGCGGTGTTGCCGCCGAGGTGATCTGCAAGCCCAAATATTCGCTGGGTTCCCTGCTGCAAACTGCAAAGGTCACGCTGGAAACACCCGCTGTTTTTGCGCTCACGGTGGTGATTGCGCTGCTCTCTTTGGGGCTTGAAACCATCCTGCAGCTTGCTTTAAAGGAGGAGAAGCCATGATCGGATTTGAAAAGGTATCGTTTTCCTATCCGGAAAGAGAAGTAATCCGCGATTTTTCCCTTGTGATTCCGCCCGGCGCCCGCATCGCGCTGATGGGCCCCTCCGGCTGCGGCAAAACAACCCTGCTCCGGCTGCTGATGGGGCTGGAGCGCCCCGCCGCGGGCAAAATTACCGATCCGCCCCGGCCGGTGGCCGCGGTATTTCAGGAAGACCGGCTGCTCTCTCATAAAACCGTATTGCAGAATGCGGCGCTTGCCGCACACCGGGAAAAAGAGGCGGCCGCCCTGCTCGGCCGGCTGGGGCTTTGCGATGTGCTTGCGGAATATCCGGCCGCCCTTTCCGGCGGCATGAAGCGCCGGGTAGCGATAGTGCGCGCGCTCTGCACCCCCGCGCCGCTGCTGGCACTGGATGAACCCTTCAATGGGCTTGATGGGCAGGCAAAGCGCCAGGCGGCCGCGCTGATTTTAAGCGAGTGGACCGGCGCGATTCTGCTGGTGACCCATCTGGAGGAAGAGGCTGCCCTTCTGGGCGCGCAAATCGTGCCGCTGAAGGCGCTCTAAATAAGGCCGGGGGAAAGAAGCTTCTTTCCCCCGGCCTTTTCAAAAGCGCTGGAGTGGCGTTTTTGTTTTAAAGTTCCATGAAATGAATAATTAAGTTGTTTGCAGAGGATGGAAGGTTCTGCGGTAGACCTCTGTTCCCTCTTGATCAACCGCTACCAGATACATTTCTTCGGTAAAAGCAATATCGCTGAACAGCGCCATGATCCTGTTATTCGTGCTCACGCCCCGTCCTTCATTTACAACCGCGCCTTCCTGATTCATTAATTGAAAAAGAATATTGTTGATTTTTTGATCTGCCTCCAAATCTCTTTCATATTCAATCGCTGCAAAATTTTCGCTCGCCCGCAGGCGGAACAGCCGCCCCTGATATTGCCCTTGCTCCCCATAGGGTATCGCTTCGTTCAACTCCAGATCAACCGTCCCAGGGTGGGCATGTTTCAATAAGAAAGAAAGATCGATTACCCTCTCATAATCATCGCCATATTGAATTTTCAGCTCTTCAATTGGCTCCCCCCAATAGAGAACAATCGTATATCCATCCCTGGAAGTATAATAGTCCTCCTCGGTTTTACCGTTGATTTCGAACCGCCACTTATTGGAGTGCTGAAAATGTTCATACGGCCAGCGAAAAATAAAAATGCTCGATACCGCATCGATATAAAAGGAATCGAGAATAAATCCTTCCGAAAACCAGGGGTCCAACAATCTCATTTCCATATTGGCCTTGGTGAACCGGCCTTCATCGCATAGATTTTGCACCTGATCTCCTATCAAAATTTTTAGAAATTTTTGGTCTTTAATCAGATCTTTAGAGCAACTGCACAGAAGAACCGCTGTAATAAAAAGCACTCCTGTAATTTTTAAAATACGCTTCATTTGATCTCCTTCCACCATTCATATAAGGATTAAAAGCAGGAAGCGGACGATAGGGTTTCAACGTGTTCAGTCCCCATGATGAATCCGCATTCCAAATTGAAGCGCCGCTGTATCCTTCATATTCATTATATCTGCGGCTTTTTTATTTTCACATTATCCTCCTTTTGTTTTTTATTTTTAACATAATTTCATAATATATTTTTTTTAAAATTATACATCTTATATTTAAATTTGTCAATAATATTTGAATGAATAGCAAAATTATTATAAAATTTTATATACTTTTTTAATTATAAACGAATGACAGGTGATCCCCTCCGTTACACTCCCAAAAAACATCGCTATAAAAATTGCGGAAAACATGCGGTAAATTTTGCTGCATGTTTTTTATTTTCTCTGGCAAAATAAGCAAGAGGTGATCAACTTGGATAATAAGGAATACGGCGCGTATTTAAAAAAGAAAACGCCGAACTCTCCGATTTTAAAAAATTGCGTTATCGCGTTTCTGGTAGGCGGCGGGATCTGCTGTGTGGGCCAGGGGATCAGCGATCTGCTGAAAATCTGGCTGCATCAGGATGAAATCAAGCTCTGGCTGCCGATTTGCATGGTTTTTCTCGGCGCACTGCTAACCGCCATCGGCGTTTACGATAAGTTGGGCAAGCACGCGGGCGGCGGATCCATCATCCCGATCACGGGCTTTGCCAATTCCATAGCCAGCGCGGCGATGGAATTCAAGCAGGAAGGAATGATTTTGGGCGTCGGCGCCAAAATCTTTACCGTGGCCGGCCCGGTAATCGTATATGGAACAGTGGCCTCCATCATCTATGGAATTATTTACTGGGTGGTGAGAATGTGGCTGTAAAACAGGGGAAATATGCCTTTCGCTTTGAAAAAGAGATTTATATTGTGGGCTACGGAAACGTAGCCGGGGCCAAAGAGCAAAAAGGGCCGCTCGGGAATCTTTTTGATAAAATCGAGCCGGATCTCTATTGTGGAAAAAAAACAATGGAACAGGCAGAGGTCTGCCTGCAGCAGACCGCGCTGGAAAACGCGCTGAAACGGGCCGGAATCGAGCGGGAAGAGCTGGATCTGGTGGGCGCGGGCGATCTGCTGAATCAATGCATCAGCTCCGCCTACAGCTTTCGCGATAGCAATGTGCCCTATATCGGGCTCTATGGCGCCTGCTCCACCATGGCGCTCTCTACGCTGATTTCTGCGATGTCGATTGAAGCCGGGCTTTCACAGCATGCAGCGGCTTTTACTTCTTCTCATTTCGGCACCGCCGAACGGCAGTACCGCTTCCCGCTGGAATACGGCGGCCAGCGCACCCCCAGCGCGCAGCATACCGTTACCGCCTCGGGCGCGGTGGTGCTCTCGCAGAAGAAAGGAAAAATCCGTTTGGATGGCGGCGCCTTCGGCGCCATTCTGGATAAAGGCGTTACCGATGTAAACAATATGGGCGGCGCCATGGCGCCGGCGGCGCTGCGGCTGATTCTCGATTATCTGCGCGAAACCCAAACCCGCCCCGAAGATTACGATCTGATTTTAACCGGCGATCTGGGGTATATCGGCGCTTCGGTGGTGGTGGAGCTTGCCAAAGAAAGCGGCGTAAACCTGCAGGCTAATTATCAGGATTGCGGCCTTCTGATCTACGACCGCGAAAAGCAGGATATGCACGCAGGCGGAAGCGGCTGCGGCTGCAGCGCGGCGGTTCTTACGGCCTATGTTTTGCCAAAGCTGGAGCGCGGCGAGCTTAAAAACGTGCTGTTTCTTTCTACCGGCGCGCTGATGAGCCCACTTTCGGTAATGCAGGGGGAATCGATCCCCGCCATTGCCCATCTGATTCATTTAAAGGGGGAAAACGCATGAATATGCTGCTCACTTACCTGCAGGTTTTCCTGGTGGGCGGTCTGCTGTGCATGATCGCTCAGATTCTGATCGATAAAACCAACTGGACACCGGCCAGAATCGTTGTGCTCTATGTGGCGGGCGGTGTTTTTCTTACCGCCATCGGGCTTTATGATAAAATCAAGGATTTCGGCCACGCCGGAGCAACGGTCCCACTCACCGGCTTTGGCTACTCGCTGGCAAAGGGTGTGGAACAGGCGGTGGAAAATCATGGGCTGCTCGGCGCCTTTACCGGCGGCCTTCAGGCCACGGCGGGCGGAATTGCCGCCGCCATTGGCTTCGGGATTCTTTTCAGCCTGTTTACAAAACCGCGTGATAAATAGTAAAAATAAACCAAGTTTATGCAGGATACGGTGCAGCTTCATTTGATAGGCTGCACCGTATTCGTTTATTTTGCTACGAATATGAAGTTCAAAAGTTTCCATTAAAATTAATGCTGCTGTGTTATATAATAAATACATGCATAAATCTAAATTTGCATGCAGAAAGTTGGTGCTTGCTTGAATAAAGAAGAACTTGCCCGAAAAATCATTATCGATAAAGGGGGGCTTGCCAAAACATCCGACTTTGTTTTGGCAGGATTAAAAAACCATGCGGTTGCGGCACTTTGCAAGGCAGGCGCAATAGAAAGAATCCGCCGCGGTTTTTATTAATTGCCGCAGAGCGATACTCCGGCAGACGAACAAATGATCAAAAAAATGCTCCCGCAGGGAATTATCTGCATGGAATCGGCTTTGTTTCACTATGGATACAGTGATTTTTCGCCGCGTGAATGGTCGATCGCCGCTCCCCGCACAGCTTCAAGAACTGTAAAACAGATGCAGGAAATCCCGATTAAAGCGTATTTTATTCAAAAAGACTATTTTGAACTCGGAAAGACCACCGATGATTTTAGCGGCGTTTCATTGGCGGTATATGATCGAGAACAGACGCTTTGCGATTGCTTTAAGTACCGCACAAAGCTTGATCATGAGCTTTTCAACAAAGCTGTAAATGCCTATGCTGCCGACCACGGAAAAAATCTGAAAAATCTTTCTAAATATGCAAAGGAAATGAAACTTTATAGTAAGATCATGAATGTTATGGAGGTGCTGCTCAATGGCTGATGTGGCTGCATCTGTGCTTGCACGGCTGAAAAATAAGGCATAGGAGAAAATTCTGATAGAAAATTCTAATTTAAGAAATGCTTTTAAAGTTAAAAACGAAGTGTTTAGAAATATATTTGAATGGGGTGTTGGCTTCACAACAGGCGGTTCGGTTTGATCGTGTATTCTATGATAAAACAATATAAAATCCTGTACTATTTTTTTAAAATAGTACAGGATTTATATAATTATGGCTTTAACATGGTTAATCTGGATGGTATAGTTTATTAATATAATCAAATTATCTTTTCTTCTTGAGGGCCAGAAAATCGTTGACTATATTTTGTATATGCATACGTTCTATTTCAGAAAGGCCTGTAATATTAAGATGCTCTTTCTTGTCTAAGCCAAGTAAATAGTCTGTGCTAACATTAAAATAAGTTGCCAAACGAATTAACATTTCTATAGAAGGGGCTATATTATTATTTTCCCAGTTTGAAATTGTTTGCTTTTTTACATCAATAATAGATGCTAATTCAACTTGTGTAATTCTGTTTTCTTTTCTCAGCTGACGAATCTTGCTACTTAATACATTATTAAACTTAAACATACAGACCACCTTTATAAAAAATATAATATATCATACTATATTCTTTGCAAAAACTAAAAATCCTAAAGTATTTAAATAATGGATTTAATATTAAGTCTTTATCGATGTTGAATATCTTTAATAATTTTTTGAATTCGACCTATTTGTTCTTCAGTCAACCCAGTAACCTCAATATACCTACGATTATCTAAATCTAAAAGATAATCTGTAGAAACAGAAAAATAATTTGAAAGCTTTATAAGCATATCCACCGATGGATAAACATTATCGTTTTCCCAATTTGAAACGGTTTGTTTTGAAACCTTTAAATCCTTTGCTAATCGGACTTGATCAATATTTAAACCTATTCTGAGCTCTCTGACTCTGCTACCAAACATGACAGAACCTCCAATTATCAAAATTTACAATACTATTATAGCAAATTATATTGACAAACTAAAAATACTATAGTATTGTAATTATGGACTTTATAGTGGAGGTACTAGGTATGAAGCCAGATAAAGAACTTTATCAATTTTGTAAAAATATTTTTTTTCTACGTAAAAAATATGGCTACAGCCAAAATCAAATGGCTTCCATTATGAAAGTATCTCTACATACATTACAGAGAATAGAGTCGGGGGATGTCCCCAATCGTTTATTAGTAGATGTCTTTACACACCTCGCTTCATTTTTTAATTGCCGAATTTCTGATCTTTTTATACCTATGGGGGAAGGAGAAGAATATTTTGGATAATAAGAATAGCCTGAAAAATTATTGCAAAAATATAAGCTACTTACGCAAAAAATATGAATTAAGTATTGAAGAAATGGCCTTTATTATGGGTGTTAGTACGCGCGCGATTAAAAGAATTGAGGCAGGGGAGTTACCAAAACGATCAAATGCAAAAGAAGTAATTCGATTAGCTTTAATATTTCAATACAAAAGCGAGGAATTGTTTCAAAAAGATTTACAGGAAAAAGAAAATGAAAATATGACTTGTAATCAAACATCAAATAGGGCAAAAGAGACCTCATCACAATAAACGCACGTCTGTACGGATAATCGTAAAATTGTAATTTATTAAAAATTACGATTTTACGGTATCCACCTAACCGAATTGAAAAAAACGACGCCGAGTCGTATGTGCCAAGCGTCGTTTTTTACATCACCATATAAAATTTACGAAGGTAATCCGATTAAACCTTAATCTTGCGCTTTTTAGTTCTGTATCAGTGCTTAGAGCTTACCAGCCTTATCTTTTTTGCCCCAGCATCCTATGAAAAACCTAACTGCGTTTGGATCGCAAAACGAAACACCGCCCGCAGGAAAAATCCTGCGGGCGAAATTTCTATTTTCAACTTTTGAAGTTTTATTGAAATTTGTAAATAGATGTGGCATAATATGATATGGGAGGTGACGTGGCATGAAACTTATTAAGCGAACCCAATATTTGGAAAAGCTGATCCATGTAATTGGAACACCGGATATTAAGGTGATCACAGGCGTTCGCCGCAGCGGAAAATCCAAGCTGCTGGAAGCATTCAGGAATTATATTGAGCAGAATATTCCCAACCACAACATCATTCAAATCAATTTCAATCTGCTGGAATTTGACCATCTGCTTGCATACAGGCCTTTATATGATTATATCAATGCTCAGTATGCAGAGGATAAAGCCAATTTTGTTTTAATTGATGAAGTTCAGATGTGTGCGAATTTTGAAAAAGCCATCAACAGCCTGCACGCTTCCGAAAAGTTTGATATTTATATCACCGGCTCTAATGCGTTTTTATTAAGTTCCGACCTGGCCACTCTTTTTACCGGAAGAACATTTGAAATCAAGGTGTTTCCGTTCTCATTCAGCGAATATATGCAATACTTTGAGCATAGCGAAAAGTACGCCGCTCTTGATCATTATTTGCTTGAAGGCGGTATGGCAGGTTCTTACCTATATAAGGATCAAAATGCAAAATATGATTATATTGCCGATGTTTTCAACACGCTGATTGTGCGTGATATTCGTAAAAAATATAAAATCCGCAATATGCAGTTGATGGATCGGATTGTGGATTTTCTGATGGATAATATATCCAACCTAACCTCGGTAAGCAATATCATAAACACGTTCAGCGGATTAAAGGAAAAGGCCAACCATGTGACTGTTAGCTCCTATATGCAGTATTTGTGCAATGCCTTTGCTTTTTACAAAATCCGCAGATATGATATCAAAGGCAAAAAGTATCTTTCCAGCAGCGATAAATACTATCTAAGTGACCATACCTTCCGGTATGCCAAGCTGGGCACAAAAAATATGGACTACGGCAGAATTCTTGAAAATGTGGTTGCAATAGAGCTACTTCGCAGGGGCTATGAAGTTTATGTTGGTGTCTTATATAAAAAAGAGATAGACTTTGTTGCCATCAAGCGCAATGAGAAAATCTATATCCAGGTTTCCGACAATATCAGCGATGAGAGGACTTTTGAGCGTAAGGTTTCGCCCCTGCTGCAAATCAAGGATGCCTACCCCAAGATGGTGATCGCCCGCACAAGGCACGATGAATATCAGTATGAAGGCATCAGGATTGTTGATATTGCGGATTGGCTGCTTGATTGCTAAAACGTTAATAAAAGCGGCAGGCATAACCAAAATTATGCCTGCCGCTTTTTCTTTGCTGTTTTATTTTTCGATCTCTGCTTTCCGGCTGTTGATCGCGCGGAAAATTTCCGGATCAAATTTAAATTTCCGCTCATAGGTCATCAGCCCGTTGCACTCCTGCTCCACATCATAAAGCTGCGTATAGCAGAAGCCCATCATATGCTCATTATCCAGCAGCGCATCGGTCAGCCCCCGGTAACGCGCGATGAATTCCTCTTCGCTGGTTACAGCGGCGCCATAGCCCCAGCCATCGCCAACTCGGGCGGTATTCCATTTGATTCCGCCGTATTCGCTCATAAATATCGGCCCGCCGCGGTAAACCTGCCGTTTCGGGAACCGCCGGTTGCACTGATCGTTTACAATCCCCTCGCTGATCTTTGCATAATAGCTGCGGAAAAGCTCCGGATCCTGCTCATAATCATGCACATCGAAAATATCGGTTTGCACATGGAAGTTTCCGCTGGTATCAATAACCGGCCGGGTAGGATCCGCCGCCTTGGTGGCAAGATAGACCATTTCCAGCACCGCATCGCACTGATGCGCGCCGGTTTCCTTATGATCCCAGGTTTCATTGAAGGGGCACCAGCCGATCAGAGAAGGATGGCTGAAATCCCGCTCCACAGCCTCCAGCCATTCCGGCAGAAAATCCTGCAGGCAATCGGCCCGCTCTACCGCAAGCCCCCAGTTGGCATGCTCGCCCCATACCAAATAACCCAGCCGGTCGGCCCAGTAAAGAAAACGGGGCTCGAAAATCTTCTGGTGCAGGCGCGCACCGTTGAAGCCCAGCTGCATGGAATAGAGAATATCGTTTTTCAGCGCTTCATCGCTGGGCGCGGTGTAAATCCCATCGGGATAATAGCCCTGATCCAAAACATACCGCCCAAAAAATACCGCGCCGTTGAGGGTCATCCCCTTTTCGGTAAGGCCCACTTCCCGCAGGCCGAAATAGCCCTGCGCTTCATCCAGCAGCCCGCGCGTATCCGAAAGCGTGATGTGCAGATCATAAAGCCTGCCCTGCCCGATCTCCCAGAGATGGCGCTCCTTCAGCGGCAGCGTGAGCGTAACCGCCCGCGATTGCACCGCCGCTTCCGCCTCTCCCATCAATCGGCCCTCATAAAGAGCCTCCACCCGCAGCGTGCAGCCCGCGGCCGCACCGCTGACCATTAGCTGCAGTGTCACGCTGCTGTTGGAAACATCCGGGTAAACCCGGTAGCGAAGCAGCCGTTCCTCGCGCACCGGCTCCAGCCAAACGCTCTGCCAGATGCCGGTTACGCGGGTGTAGGAGCAGCCTTTTGAATATAACTGCTGCGATTGCTTGCCTACCGGCTGCTTCCTGCTGCGCTCATGATCCGTGGCGGAAACAACCAGCGCATTTTTCCCCGGCTGCAAAAAATCGGTAATATCAAAAGAAAACGGGGTATATCCGCCCTTATGCGTGCCAACCGGTTTGCCGTTGAGGTAAACGGCAGCCAGATAATCTACCGCGCCGAAATGGAGTATCACGCGCTTTCCGGCAAAGCTTTCCGGCAGCTCAAACTCCCTGCGGTACCACACACAGTTCATAAATTCCTTATGCCCAACGCCTGAAAGTTCGCTTTCCGGGCAATAGGGCACCAGAATGGTGCCGTCCAGATGATCCCGGTTCCAAAACGCCTGCCAGGTGCCAACCTCCGCCGTATCGATTTCAAATTCCCAGCTTCCGTTGAGGCAAAGCCAATCTTTCCGCCGAAGCTGCGGGCGGGGGTATTCCATGCGCAAATCAACCATATTTTTAATCCTCCTGCTTTTTCTACTGAAATCATACAGGATTTCTGCTCAAAATGCAACCCGCTAAAGTGGAATAAAAAAGCAAAAAGGTGGGAGATATGCGTATATCTCCCACTCTTTTTTATTTCTTTTCTTTGCGATCGATGATCCCGCGGATCAGCGCCAGAAAATCGGCAAACGGCATTACGCCGAGATCGCCGTCCTGCCGGGCGCGAACCGATACATTGCCGCTCTCGGCCTCTTTCTCACCGATAATCAGCATAAAAGGCACCTTCTGCAGCTGCGCCGCCCGAATCTTATATCCGATTTTCTCGTTGCGGTCATCCAGCTCCGCGCGAATACCGGCATCCCGAAGCCTATTGTATACCGCCCGCGCCTGTTCATGCTGATGCTCACTGATCGGCATCACAACCGCCTGGGTCGGCGCCATCCAGGTGGGCAGCGCCCCGGCATATTTTTCAATCAGCAGGGCAAGCGTGCGCTGATAGCAGCCGATCGATGTGCGGTGGATGATATAGGGGGTTTTCTTCTGCCCGTCCTGATCTATATATTCCATCCCAAACCGCTGGGCCAGCAGCATATCGATCTGAATGGTAATCAGCGTGTCTTCCTTGCCGAAAACGTTTTTACACTGAATATCCAGCTTCGGCCCGTAAAAGGCCGCTTCATCAAATCCAATGGTATAATCAACCTTCAGATGATCGAGAATTTTCTGCATGGTTTCCTGCGCAATATTCCATTGCTCCGGCGTGCCCTCATATTTATTATCCGGATTCGCCGGATCCCACTGGGAGAAGCGGTAGGTGCAGTCTTCCCGGAGGCCCAGCGTTTCCAGCATGGAATTGGCCAGATCCAGGCACCCTTTGAATTCTTCCTCCAGCTGATCGGGCCGCAGGATCAGATGCCCCTCGGAAATGGTAAACTGCCTTACGCGAATCAGACCGTGCATTTCGCCGCTGTCTTCATTGCGAAACAGCGTGGAAGTTTCCCCCAGGCGCATCGGCAGATCCCGATAGGAGCGCATCCGGTTCAGATAGACCTGATACTGAAACGGGCAGGTCATCGGCCGCAGCGCATAGCATTCCTGCGCTTCGTCGTGCGGATCGCCCAGAATAAACATGCCGTCAAGATAATGATCCCAGTGGCCGGAAACTTTATAAAGCTCACGCTTGGCCATCAGCGGCGTCTGTGTGAGCAGATAGCCGCGTTTTTCTTCTTCATCTTCTACCCAGCGCTGCAGCGTTTGAATCACCCGCGCGCCTTTGGGCAGCAGAATCGGCAGCCCCTGGCCGATCAGCTCCGAGGTTGTAAAATATTCCAGCTCACGCCCCAGCTTGTTATGATCCCGCTTCCGGGCCTCTTCCATTTCGGCGAGCCGTGCTTCCAGCTCGGCTTTATTCTGATAAGAAACGCCGTAAATACGCTGCAGCATCGGCCGGCCGGCGTCCCCCCGCCAGTATGCGCCGGTTGCGCTGAGCAGGGCAATCGCCTTTATTTTGGAAACATCAAACAGATGGGGCCCGGCGCAAAGGTCTGTAAACTCCCCCTGCCGGTAAAACGAAATAGCTTCGCCCCGGCCGGCATGCTCTTCAATCAGCTCCAGCTTATAGGGCTCCTCCCGCATCAGCTCCTTTGCCTCTTCCGGCGTACAGGTAAAGCGGGTGAGCCGCAGCCGCTCTTTCACAATCTTTTTCATTTCCGCGGTAATCTGCTGCAAATCTTCCGCGGTGAAGGGCCGCTCCACTTCAAAATCGTAATAAAATCCCGTATCGATTGCCGGCCCGATCGCCAGCTTTGCCGCGGGAAACAGCCGTTTGACCGCCTGTGCCAGCACATGCGAGGTTGTATGCCAGAATACCTTTTTCGCCCGCTCATCGGCAAAGGTCAGCAAGGTAATTTCTTCCCCCTCCGAAGGGCAATAGGCCATCTCACGGAGTTCCCCGCCGGCCAGGCAGCAGAGCGCTTCCCGGGCCGCTGCGGGATCCAGGCGGTACGCGCCGTCAAACACCGTGCCGCCCTGCTCCAGCTCCACGTTCCGGCCATTTATTTGAATCTGCATCTTTATCACCGTCGTTTTCAAAATTCAGCGTTTCATACGCTGTCTTTTGATTATATCATTCCGTTCAGAATTTTTCAACCAGATTCAGTGAATTTTCAAGGACTTTCGCCGTTTCCTGCCGATCGATCGGATCCTGGGGCCGAATTTGAAGAATGCCGAAATCGCTGCTGCCGTTGAAAATCCGCAGATAGAGCGCCACCGCCATATGATCGGAAGCCCAGAGGCTTACGTGATCGAGATCGGCAAATGACTGATCCTGCAGCCATTCCCGGGCCGCAGGCAGCTGCGCCTGCAAAAATTCCGCCTCACTCTGGCCGTTCAGATAGGCCACCAGACGAACCATCATTACCGCATATTCCTCCCGCGTGACCGCCCGGAAAGGCTCAAAGCAGCGGTAGCCGGGATCCGTATGCCCGTTGATCATGCCGGTATGGGTTGCGGCGTTGATATAATTGGTATACCATACGTTCAGCTCCACATCCGAATACCAGGGCGCCTGCCCTTCTTCCACCGCGGTGGCCTCAATGCCGCCGAAGCGAAGCAGCAGAACCGCAGCCTCTACCCGCGAGAGGGAATCAAAGGGGTTGAGCAGGCCCTGATCGTCCCCTTTAAACAGGCCGTATTCCACCGTCTTCTTCATGGCGCTCAGTGCCCAATCGCTCACCGCATCCCAATCGCGCAGTTCCGGCAGGGTGCCCGGCGCGCGATAGATCACCAGCGGATAATCCCTGGCGGTAAATCCGTCTTCCGCAGTTACCCGAAGCTGCAGGCGGGTGCTGTAAAGATTCGGGGTAATCGACTGGCCGATCCGCCCAACCGCCTCCGGCAGGGCGTAAAGCGCAAAGGAAGCGCCGGCTGAAACAGAGGCTTCCGGAATAAAGGCGGAATCCGCGGCGATATTGGCAATATAGGCGCCGGCCTCTTCATTCCAGAGCGCGTTGCCAAAGGCCAGCAATTCGCACTGATTCGAAAGGGTGCTGCGCTCCACCGTGATGCTATAACGCGCATGTGTTCCGTCTTCGGCCTTGAAATAATACGTTCCGCCTTCCTGCACCTTGCCGTCGTTTTTCACCTGGGTGCAGAGATCGTTGATATAAAACGGCAGCTCCTGCCCGTTTCTTCTGATGTGCAGCGCGCTGGACGCGGTATCCTGCGCCAAAACAACGCGGTAAGCGCCGTCCTCTTTGCGAACCGTGCCGTTTTCGGCGCTCACGGAAAGATCACTGCGGGTAAACGCCTTCAGGCACAGCGCGCCTTTATAGGATTTCAGCTCCGCGTCGATGGTTTCCATAGATTCCATATCGCTGAGATCTGTGCCCAGATAGAACGTATCGGCATAGAATTCGCACTGGCCCGTCAGGCCGCTTTGCAGCTGCAGCGGCACATAAGTCTGATTCGGGAGGCCGGCCGTTGCATAGATCTTTACGGCAACGGCGAAGCGGCTGCCATAAAACGGAACCTGCGTATCCAGCGGAATACGGTAATAGCCGCCCTCCTCAAAGGTGCCGGTATAAACGCGGCGGAATTTTGCCGCGTCGGTGCAGCTGCCGTTGTAGGGATTGACATATACCTCCACGCGCGTGCCCGGATTCATAATATAGGTGCCGATACCTTCCAGAAGAGCAGCGTCCTGCGTATCATAGGCCGCCGCGTAAACCAGCGTATCGGATTCGGCGCCCAACGTGCCGTTTACACCGTAATAATCATACTGGCGGATCCCGTTGTACGGGGCTTCTTCTGTGGAATAAGCGGTTGCAAAAACAGAGCTGAGCACCCAGGCGTCTTCATAGGAAATATAGAAATAGCCCTGCTCGCCAAAGGCTTTACCCCAACTGTTTTTGGCGATAAACGCACCATCGTTTTTCGGGCTCATCTGCGGATTGAAATGATCCTTCGAATAGTGATCATCCCACCCGATCAGCGTAATCATATGGTTTGCCGGCTGAAGCTCCACGGAAGATGCGGAATAGCAATAGGCATTGCGACCGCTGAAGCAGGCAATATCGAAATACATCCTGGCGCCGGCCGCGCCGTATTCCATAATCAGCTCCTTTGCCTCTTCCACAGATGCCTCTTCAATGATTTTCATATGCTCCAGATACCCCTGCGCATAGCGCTGGTCTGTCAGCGCGATGGCGCGGGAGGAAGATTCCGCGGAAAACGGATCGTCTGATTCCAGCACAAAACCGTTCCCGCGCGCAAGATAGGCAAGGCTGATATATTCATTGCCGCCTTCATTCGCGCCGCGCAGATGGCCGAGGGAATTGCCGCCGGTATTGGAGGTGGAAAACTTGATGTGGTTTTCCGAATAATCCACCTGGGCCTCCTGTGCCTTTGCAACATAAGCCTCGGCCACGGCCGTCTGGGTGAAGGCCCAGCACAAATCGGTGCTTTCCTGATCCGCAACGGCGGAAATCAGGCCGCTGTCGCGGCTGTCATAGGTCTCGGGATAGGAAGAATATCCCTTTAATAGGGTCTGCCGC
>QAKW01000092.1 GCA_003343605.1 Clostridiales bacterium | reverse complement strand
TGATTAAAAAGATTCCGGGTCACCGGATTCTGGCCCTGAACCGCGGAGAGGCGGAGGATATTCTGCGGGTCAGGATCGAAATCGAAGAGGAGCGCGCACTGGGGATCTTAACGCGCGCATATGTGCGAAATCAGAGTCTGAGCGCAAAAGAGGTGGAGACTGCGGCAGCAGACGCATTTGCCAGGCTGATCGCGCCTTCCCTGGAACGCGAAATGCGCAGCATGCTGACAGAGCGGGCGGGCGAGCAGGCAATCGGCGTTTTCGCCGTTAATTTGAGAAATCTGCTGATGCAGCCTCCGGTGAAGGGCATGGTAACGCTTGGCCTGGATCCCGCCTACCGCACCGGATGCAAAATTGCGGTTGTGGATGAAACCGGCAAGGTGCTGGATACGGCGGTGGTCTACCCCACTCCGCCGCAGAATAAAAAGGAAGAAGCCGGGAACAAGCTCCGCCGGCTCATCAGCCGGTATGGCGTTTCATTGATCAGTATCGGCAACGGAACCGCTTCGCGGGAATCGGAAGCATTTATTGCGGAGCTGATCCGCACGCTTCCGCAGCCGGTGCATTATGTGATCGTAAGCGAAGCGGGCGCTTCGGTTTATTCCGCTTCAAAGCTGGCAGCCGAAGAATTCCCGCAATACGATGTTTCTCTCCGCTCCGCTGTTTCCATTGCCCGGCGCCTGCAGGATCCGCTGGCGGAGCTGGTTAAAATCGATCCCCAGTCGATCGGGGTGGGGCAATACCAGCATGATATGCCGAAAGCGCGGCTTGCCGAAGCGCTGGGCGGCGTTGTGGAAGACTGTGTAAACGCTGTGGGCGTAGAGCTGAATACCGCCAGTGCGCCGCTGCTGGCACAGGTTGCCGGAATCAGCGGCACCGTTGCCAAAAATATTGTGCATTACCGGGAGCAGGAGGGGGCGTTCCGGTCGCGCCGCCAGCTTTTGAAGGTGCCTAAGCTGGGGCCGAAGGCCTTTGAGCAGGCGGCCGGCTTTCTGCGCGTAACCGGCGGGGAGAATCCGCTGGATGCAACCGCCGTGCATCCGGAAAGCTATGAGGCGGCAGAGCGCTTTTTGAAAAAATGCGGGTATACGGCGGCCGATCTCCAAAACGGCTCTATCCAGAATATCGCGCGGTTTACCGAGGGCCCGCAGGGGGAAAAGCTGGCCGATGAACTGGGGATCGGCCTGCCGACGCTTCGGGATATTGCCGCCTTTTTGCAAAAACCGGGCAGAGATCCCCGGGATGAGCTGCCGCGGCCGATTTTAAAAACCGATGTACTGCAATTGGAAGATTTAAAGGAAGGCATGATTCTGGAGGGAACAGTGCGCAACGTGATCGATTTCGGCGCGTTTGTGGATATTGGCGTGCACGACGACGGACTGGTGCATATTTCACAGATCTGCGATCGCTATATCCGGCACCCCAGCGAAGTTTTAAAGGTGGGAGACGTGGTAAAGGTCCGGGTGCTGAGCGTAGACATTCAAAAGCGCCGGATCGGCCTCACAATGAAAATTTAATCTGATTTTGAAACATTTTCTTTATTTTTTGCCTCTATCGATATATACTAAAGGGGAAAATAATTTTAGGATGTGAGTGCGTGGAAGATCGTTCTGACGGTAAAATATGGGGGCGGATTGGAATGGGGATCAAAAAAATATTTATGCGCGGCGGCAGGCTGCGGCCGTGCGTGGTGCCGTTGGCGGCGCTTGTGGTGCTGGGGGCGTTTGCGGATGCCGGCGTTACGCAGCTGATCGCCACCTTCCGGTATGACCGGAAGGATATCAGCCAGGATCCGGTGGATCTGGGAATTGCAAAAATGGATGTTCCGGAAGGGATCACCAGCATCGCATTATTTGGAATCGATGCCCGGAACGACAATTTCCGCGGCCTTTCCGATTCGATTATGATTATTACTGCCGATGCCGAGCACAACAGCATCAAGCTGGTATCGGTGATGCGTGACAGTCTGGTTAAAGTAGACGGCTACGGCTATCAGAAAATCAACGCGGCTTATAATCTCGGCGGCGCGCAGCTGGCGGTTAAAACGCTGAACCAAACCTTTGATCTCGATATACGCAACTATGCAACGGTGGATTTTGTAAGCATGGCGGGGATTATCGATGTGGTCGGCGGAATTGAAGCCGAGCTGACCAAGGCGGAAGTTAAAAATGCCAATGTCCAGATCAAAACAATGAATCAGGAGCGTAAAACCCCGCTCGATTATATCGAGAAAGAAGGGCTGCAGACCCTGAGCGGCATTCAGGCGGTTGCGTTTTCCCGGGTTCGCTATGTGGCCACGGTCAACGGCACGCAGGATGATTTCGGGCGTACGGAGCGGCAGCGCCTGGTTATGTATCAGCTGTTTCAGAAGGCGCTGGCGATGGATATTTCCAAATATCCGGCGATGATCAAGGCGATTATGCCCTATATGGAAACATCCCTCTCTTATAATGACATTTTTAAGCTGGCCGGTATTCTCACAAGCAGCGGCCTCTCCTTCCGGCAGGAGCGGATCCCGGTAGACGGCGCGGTGATCAACGAAGGGCTGAACGTGAAGGGGCTTGGCTCCTGTGTTTATTATAATTTAGACTATGCGGCGAAACTGCTCAATGCGTTTATTTACGAGGATGTTTCCTTTGAAGACTATATGGCGCAAAACGGCGTGGACCGTTCCGGTTGGTACGCGGGCGCAACAGGGGAAACTTCCGGGAAGCAGCCCGTATCCGAAGCCGAAGAGGAAGAAGAAATAGAAACAGGAGGCGTTTCCGGCGGTTCTGAAACGCAGGCGCCTTCTGCCGGCACCGGCGAAGAGGATCCGCCGGAAGAATCGGGAAATACGTCGTCCGGCGAAAAGCCGGGCGACGAAAGCACCGGCGGTCAGACCGGCGAAGAGGATCCGCCGGATGAGGGAACCACGGAAGACCCGCCGGATACAAATGATCCGGAAGGCGGCGAAAGCGATTCCGGCGAAGAATCCGGCGGCGGATCCGGAAGTATTCTGCCCCCGCCCGTGATTTCTATCCTGTAAATTAAAACGCGGAGGGAGGCTTTGCGATGAATCAGATGCTGAGGGAAGCCGCAGAGGCGCTGCGGCGGAAAGAGGCAACGCTGCTGGTGCTCGGCGGCGCGGAGCCCTATTGGTCTTTTGCGCGGGGAATCGCCCCGATCATCGATCGAATGGAAGAACAGCCGGATTTTTTTCGTAATACATATGTGGCCGATAAGGTGACCGGCCGCGCCGCCGCGCTGCTGCTGGTGAAGGCGGGGATCCGGGGGCTTCACACCCGCCTGATCAGCGATCTTGCCGTGGATATTCTGGAACACGCCGGTATCGAGCTGGTATACGAACAAAAGGTTCCGAAAATTTTAAACCGTGCGGGCAACGGCTTCTGCCCGATGGAAACGGCGGTTGAAAATATCTGCGATCCGGAAGAAGCCTATCAGCTCCTTCTGAAAAAGCGAAGGCAAATGCGGGAACACGCCGCGGTTTCAACCGGGGAAAAATGAAAAAGGCGCTTCTGATCGAGAGGATCAGAAGCGCCTTATATTTTTTGGGGAAATTATTTTAAGAAAATTTCGATGACGGGAATCCGGCAGGCCGGCTGATGCTCCGGAATATGAAATACCAGCGGCCGCCCGTCTGCCGCCACGGTGTTTCCGCCCTGGGGATGATTCAGCGAAGAGGGAATGTCTGTTTTATAGATGATTTCACTGCCGTCGTGAAGGAACTGGGCGTATTCAATCCGGTCGGCCAGCCCTTCGGCAATCAGATACTTAAACGGATAGGTGAGCAGATGGAGGTAGAGCCGTTTTCCGTCTGTGCTCTGGGTATAGAGGCAGCCCTCCGGCGCTTTGAATTCCGGCTCCGCCATGGTACAGCCGTAGATTGAACGGCTGTTGTATTTCATCCAGCCGGCATAAACGCGCAGCGCGTCTTCCGCGCGGCTGTCAAAATAGCCCCGGCTGGTGGGGCCAACGTTCATCAGCAGGTTTCCCCCGCAGGATACGCTCTGAATCAACAGCCGAAGCAGCATATCGGGGCTTTTCCAGCTGGTTTCATCCCGGTAGTACCCCCAGGACCCGCTGAAGGTCTGGCAGGCCTCCCAAACCACCTTTTCCCCGGTTTTGGGATGGGTGACCCAACGGTTAATCTGAATCTGCTCCGGCGTGAAAAGATCCTGCTCGATTTCGGTGCGGTTATCAATGATAATGCCGGGCCGTATCGCCCGGGCTGTGGCGATCAGCTTTTCGGCCTCCCAATCGTCTTTTCCTTTGCCGCCCAGCTCCGGCAGGTGGGCGTACTTATTCCGATGTCTTTGTTCGCTGTAGGAAAAATCAAACCATAGAATATCAATCTCGCCGTAATGGGTGAGCAGCTCGGTGACCTGATCGCGCATATACTGCGCATAGCGGCGCATATCCCGTTTTTTAT
Source organism: Clostridiales bacterium (assembly GCA_003343605.1). GTDB lineage: Bacteria > Bacillota > Clostridia > Oscillospirales > QAKW01 > QAKW01. Next base: position 8,801 of record QAKW01000092.1, on the reverse strand, counting down.
TTTGGGCGGCCGCTTCCGCCCGCTCCCGATCCGGGTGGAGGCAGTCAACGGTAAAATCGGGATGGTGCCAGTCGATCAGGGAATAATAGAGGCCGATTCGGAGCCCCTCCGCCCGGAATGCATCGGTCAGTTCCCTCAGAAGATCCCGCCCGTAGGGCGTATTCGTTACCTTATAATCGGTATATTGAGAGTCAAAGAGGCAGAAGCCTTCATGATGCTTGGCGGTGAACACCACATATTTCATTCCGGCCTCCCGGGCGCTTCTGGCCCAGGCTTTCGGATCAAACAGATCCGGGTTAAAATGATCAAAATATTTTTGATAATCTTCGGTTTTGATTTTTTCGCGGTTTTTTACCCATTCATGGCGCGCCGGCAGCGCATAAAGGCCAAAATGAATAAACATCCCGAACCGGTCGTGCGTAAACCAGGCGGTATCGCCGGGCGTTTTTTTGGTGACATAAGACGACATTTTAAAATCCTCCCCTTGTTTTTTCTTTGTTGGATGGTATAATAAATATAGATTTATACCCTGATTATATAAGAAAATCGTGAAAAAACCATGCATAATTCAAGCGCATTTATGGAGAAAATCATATGAAAGTTGACCGGCTGCAATGCCTGGATCACGCCAATACGATCACCCCCTATATTCTGGAAGGCGGATTTGCATCGCTGGATCCTTCGTGGCGGCTCCGGCGCTATTGCGCGCCGTATTCACGGCTTTATTACCTGACCGGCGGAGAGGCGTATGTAGAGAGCGCCCGCCGCAAAACCGTGATGGTGCCGGGCAATCTCTATCTGATCCCGCCCCGCCTTACTTTTGATGCGGGCTGCCCGGCCCGCGCACAGAAGATTTATTTTCACCTGAATCTGCTGAAAAAAGACGGCTACGACCTCTGTATGGAGCTGCAGGAGGTGGCTTCGCTCCCTGTTTCGGAAAAACGGCTGTGCGCGCTGGAAGCACTGTGCAGAGAGCAGAATTTTTTAGCCGGGCTTCAATTAAAAACATTTCTTCAGGAGGATTTGGTTTCCATTTTTTCCAGGGAGGGAATCGGGGCCGGGCTGGAAGTGGAGTATTCGCCGCCGGTGCGGGAAACAGTGGCCTATATCCGGCAGCATCTTTCGGTTCAGCTCTCTGTGAAATCACTGGCCGCACGCCTGTATCTTTCTGAGAGTACGCTTGCGCAGTGTTTCCGGCGGGAGCTGGGCAAAACGGTGGGCCTTTATATTGATGAAATGGTTTTTTTCGAAGCGCAGCGGCAGCTTCTGCTAACCGACCGGCCGGTCCGGCAGATCAGCGATGATCTGGGTTTTTGCGATCAGTTCTACTTTTCCCGCCGGTTTCGGCTCTGGAGCGGAAAAACCCCCACCGCCTACCGGGGGGAGGGAAAATTCGGGGAACGCTTTTGTAAAAAGAAGCGGGTGGAATAAAAACGTTTTTGAGGCAGGCCTCTTGCGCGCATTTATCATTTTGGCAGAATGGAGGATACGGATGCTTTCATCCCTAAAATCATGGATTAAAAGTAAACTTTTCTGGATGCGGATCGCTTTTTGCCTTGGCGTTGTTCTGTTTTCATACGGCCTGGCTTTTTGCAGCGAGGCCGCCGCACAGCAGACGCTTTCGAATATGCGCATCTTTCTGGAAGGCGCGGGAGCGGCTGCTGCTTTAAGAAATACGGCACTGATGAGCGCGCTGCTCATTTTTGCCGTCACGCTGATCACAACAAAGCTTTCCGCCGGCGTTGGCATCGTGGGAATCGGGCTTTTCGCCATGCACCTGACCAGCGGGATTAAAATCATGTTTCGCAACGAACCGTTTTATCCCTGGGATGTATCGCTCATTCAGGAGGCAACCAATATTGTTTCCAAGCTGGATATTGTGTTGACCAAAACGATGATAGCCGGGCTGATTTTTGTTATACTCGGCCTTGTGCTTGCGGTTTTAGCGGATATATTCTGGATGAAAAAGCTGAAACTTTCTTACCGGGCGAAGCTGCTCTCGGGGTTGGCGGCGCTGGGCCTGTTTATCGGGTGCGGATGCGGGCTTTTCAGCGACGCCTATTTGAAAAGCCATGAAATTGTGATCCGGAACTGGGATCAGCTGAGCGGCTATCAGGAGTATGGCTTTGTTTATTCGTTTATCGCCAATTATAAAAATGCCAAAATTAACAGCCCGGCAGGCTACGGGGAAGCGGCGGTTCTGGAAATCGCCGGGCGTGCGGAAGATTTGGCTGCAGAGGAGAAAAACGCAGGGCCAACGGTAGAAAATCCCAATATCATCATTCTGATGAGCGAGGCCTTTACCGATATAAACAGCAGCGCCGCGCTGCATTTTGAGCAGGATATTACGCCTACGCTCACCGCTTTGCAGAAGAGCTATCTTTCGGGCCGGGCGCTGACCCAGCAATACGGCGGCGGAACCGCGAATTCCGAATTTGAGGTTTTAACCAGCTATTCCCCCTATTATCTGCCCGGCGGAACGATCGCCTATATGAGCTATGTAAACAGCGGGACAAACAGCTATGTTTCATTTTTAAAGGATCAGGGATACAGCACCATTGCCGCCCACCCCTATCTGCGCACTTTTTTCAGCAGAGAAAAGGCATATGCCGCAATGGGCTTCGACGCCTATTACAGTGAAGAGGATTTCGAGGGTGCGGAGCGGATTCGCTGGGATACCTATATTTCCGATGCGGCCCTCACCGATAAAATCATTGCCCTCTATGAAGAAAATCTGGCAACGGGAAAGCCTTTTTTCAATCATGCGGTTTCGATGCAGAATCATGCATCCTACGGAAAGAATGATTATCCCGAAGAGGATACGGTTTCGTTTGAGAGCGATGTGGAACTGAGCGAGGAGGAATACGGAGTGCTGGCCTCCTATGCCACCGGCATCCGGCTTTCCGATCTGGCGCTTGGCAGGCTGATCGAATATTTCGAGCAGGTGGAGGAGTCTACCGTGATTGTTTTTTTCGGAGACCATATGCCCCACCTGGGCGTGGATAACTGGGAGCTTCTGGAAAGAATCGGTTATCTCACGGGCAGCGGGGAAGAGAAGGAGCTGCGGTTTTTTTCTACGCCCTATATCATCTGGAACAATTTTGAAGAAGAGCCCGTGGCGCAAAGCCAAGATCTCTCCATGTTCCAGCTGCTGCCTTATATGACGCGTTCGCTGGGGCTGAGCCGCCCGGCATTTTATGCGTATATGGACGGGCTGACCGCCTGGTTTTACGGGGTGACGCCCAATATCTGCCTGGATGCACAGGGCAATCCGGTATTTGAACTGGAGCCGGAGGCCTGGCGCCGTTTTGAGGAATACTGGATGATCGTTTACGACGGCCTGATCGGGAAGGGCTACGCCAATCAGATTCTTTATCAGGCAAGCGGATAAATAAAAAAACGGGCTGGTAAGGACACCCTTGATAAAAAGGGTGTCCTTAAACTTTGCAAACAGCTTGATGATTGAATTACACGCTAGCAATCAAATTATATCGGTGGATTTACAATGAAATCATTTTATGAGAAATTAAACGGAAGTTATGTTAAGGGCGGAAATGTTTTTGTTCCTGCTTTTATCTCAACTAATACATATTTTTTTACAAAATAGTATTGACAAAAGCATATAACAGTGTTATGTTATAAATGCCGTATAACACTGTTATATCTAGAGGTGTGCGATGAGTAATGAAGATGCAGTAACCTTGCAGAATATTTTGAATGCCGGGAAAAAAGAGTTTTTGGAAAAAGGCTTTAAGTCTGCTTCTTTGAGGAATATTGTGAAGGAAGCAGGTGTAACAACAGGTGCTTTCTACGGATATTTTTCAAGCAAAGAGGCTTTATTTGCCTCTATCGTTGAACCACACGCAGCTGCTATAATGGGAAGATTTATGAAATCACAGTTTGATTTTGCCGATTTGCCGGAGGAAGAGCAGCCCGAGCATATGGGTGTGGAATCAACAGATTGTGTTGCGTGGATGATCGACTATATGTATGATCATCTTGAAGAAGTAAAAATCCTTATCTGCTGCAATGATGGAACATCTTATGAAACCTTTATTGACCGTATGATTGATGTTGAGGTTGAATATACCTTTAGATATATTGATGTTTTGAAACGGCTTGGGAAGGATGTGAAATCTGTTGACGCTGATTTGGCACATATGATAGCAAGCGGAATGTTTAATGGTATATTTGAGGTTTTGCATCACGATATGCCCAAAGAGAGAGCAAAGATATTTATTAAACAGCTGAGAGAATTTCATACGGCAGGCTGGAATAAAATTATGGGGCAGTGATGCTCTTTAATTTTTGATTCTTAGTTAGCATATGCTAACTAATAGGTTTTGGATATTAACATACAGCTGCAGCGTTTGTTTATCCTATAAAAATTTCATAAGGAGGGATATGCTTGAAAAAGCGGTCAAATTTATCAAGGCTGATGGATTATGCAGGAAGACATAAATATTTTACCTATGCCTCATGGATCTTATCAGCCGTCAGTGCAGTTATTGCGCTAGTGCCATTTTTGTATATATGGAAAATAATTAGGGAAGTGCTTGAAACAGCCCCTAATTTCGGCAAAGCAGAAAATATTACATATAACGGCTGGATGGCGGTTTTGTTTTCGGTTCTGTCGGTTGTGATTTATATTGGCGGGCTTATGTGTTCACATATATCGGCTTTCCGTGTTGCTTCAAATATTCGTATAGCGGCAATGGAGCATATTACGAAATTGCCGCTGGGATTTGCTGAAAGCTTCGGCAGCGGTAAGCTTCGTAAAATTGTAAACGAATCAAGCGCGGCTACGGAAACTTATCTTGCACACAATCTTCCCGACAAAGCGGGAGCAATAGCGACCCCCATTGCGCTGATTGCTTTGCTGCTTGTTTTTGACTGGAGATTGGGCTTGCTGAGTCTTGTTCCTGTTGTTTTGGGATTTCTTATTTTGTCTGTTATGACCGGCAGAAGAATGAAAACGAAAATGGAGGAATACCAAAATGCGCTCGATGATATGTCAAATGAGGCTGTTGAATATGTACGGGGAATTCCTGTAGTGAAAACCTTCGGTCAGACTGTTTTTACCTTTAAAAAATTTAAACAGTCTATTGAAAAATATGAAAAATGGGTAATCGCATATACAAAGGATTTGCGCAAGCCTATGCTGTTTTACACAACGGCAATCAATGCCGTATTTGCCTTTTTAATTGCGGCAGGCATATGGTTTACCAGAGGCGGTGTAACAAATGAGTTTCTGCTCAATCTTATATTTTATATTATTATTACACCTGTTATTTCGGTTACACTGACAAAAATTATGTATCAGAGTGAAAATGCCATGATTGTGGATGATGCACTTAACAGAATTGACAGTGTGCTGAACTTAAAGCCTCTTTCAGAAACAAAAAATCCACAGTATCCGGCTGATGCTTCTGTAACCATCGATCATGTAAGTTACAGCTATGACGGAAAACAGCAGGCGCTTTCGAATGTATCGGCTTATATTAAATCCGGAGAAACCGTTGCCTTGGTAGGACCCAGCGGCGGCGGCAAAAGCACGCTTGCAAATATCATTTCAAGATTTTTTGATCCGCAAAGCGGCAGAATTCTTATCGGGGGCGCTGATGTTAAGGATATTCCTAAAGACGCCCTTATGAATACCATATCCTATGTATTTCAGAACAGTAGACTTATTAAAGCATCCATATTTGACAATGTACGAATGGGCAGACCTGATGCAACCGAAACGGAGGTTATGCAAGCGCTTAAAGCTGCTCAGTGTATGGACATTATTGAAAAACTGCCTAATGGTGTTCATACCGTTATAGGAACAAACGGTGTTTATCTGTCTGGCGGTGAACAGCAGAGAGTTGCAATAGCAAGAGCAATACTGAAAAATGCACCAATCATTATTCTTGATGAGGCAACGGCTTTTGCCGATCCTGATAATGAGGTGCGTGTTCAGCAGGCAATGAATGCGCTTTCGAAGGGAAAAACCGTGATAATGATTGCGCACAGACTGTCAACCGTTGCAAACGCTGATAAGATTTTTGTTCTAGATAACGGCCGTATTGCCGAAAGCGGATCCTGCGATGAGCTGATAAATAAAAACGGGTTATTTTCAAAAATGCAAAGCAGTTATCAGACATCCGTTCAATGGAAAGTTGCAAAGGAGGTGCGGTGATATGATTGAAAAATTGCAGCGTAAGTATGCTTTATCGCAGCAGGGTGCAAAAGATTTAATAAAAGGTATTGCAGCCTGCGTTTTTCAGAATATTTCATTTATGTTCCCTGTAAGCTTCTTATATTTTCTTGTCGGTGATTTGCTTGGCGGCTGTATTGAAAAAGGCAGAATTGTATTTTATATAATAGGAATTATCATTTGTGTTGCACTGATTATGCTTGCAACATGGTTTCAATATAATGCAACTTATCTTTCTACTTATATTGAGTCCGGTGTAAGACGAATTGCATTGGCTGAAAAAATGCGTAAAATACCGCTTTCTTTCTTCGGTAAAAAGGATTTGGCTGATTTAACAAGCACCATTATGGCAGACTGCGCAACACTGGAAACAGCAAGCTCACATTATATTCCTTCTCTTATAGGCTCGGTAATTTCAACAACTCTAATTGCAATAAGCATGTTTTTCTTTGATTGGCGTATGTCTCTGGCCGCACTCTGGGTTTTGCCCGTTGCGTTTGCAATCGTCGGCTTTTCCGCAAAAGTTCAGGAAAAATTAAGCGATAAAGCAATGACTGTAAAAATGGCTTGTGCAGACGGTATTCAGGAATGTATTGAAACCTCAAGAGATTTAAAAGCAAACAATGCTGAAAAGGACTATTTGGATGAACTGAATAAAAAAATCAAGGCAGTTGAAATACGCAGCGTGAAGAATGAATTTTCAGTTGCTGCATTTGTAGTTTCGGCAGGTCTGGTGCTTAAGCTCGGGATTGCAACTACAGCTCTTGCAGGCGGCGCACTTCTTGTTAAGGGCGAAATAAGTGTACTTACCTTCTTTATGTATCTGCTGGTGGTGTCAAGAATTTATGACCCTTTGCAGACAGCACTGCAAAATCTTGCAGCCGTTATTGCCGTTCGCACAAATGTAAAAAGAATGAATGAAATACTTTTTCATCCTGTTCAGACCGGCGGCAGCCGGCTTTCAAATAAAGGCTATGATATAGAATTCTCTAATGTGGGCTTTGCATATAACAGCGGCGAAACTGTACTCCGGGATATTTCCTTTACTGCAAAGCAGGGTGAGGTTACTGCACTTGTCGGTCCGAGCGGAGGCGGAAAAACAACCGTATCAAGACTTGCCGCGCGTTTCTGGGATATAAGCCGGGGAAGAATAACCATTGGCGGGATGGATATTTCCAAAGCCGATCCCGAAACGCTGCTTTCGCTTTATTCAATCGTATTTCAGGATGTTACGCTGTTCAACAACTCGATTATGGAAAACATCCGTGTAGGCAGAAAGGATGCAGCGGATGAAGATGTTATAGCAGCGGCAAAGCTTGCAAATGTAGATGAATTTGCGCTGAAGCTGCCTGACGGATACAATACCGATATAGGTGAAAACGGCTGCCAGCTTTCAGGCGGCGAAAGACAGCGAATATCCATTGCGAGAGCTTTTCTTAAAAATGCACCGATTATTTTGCTTGATGAGGCAACGGCATCACTTGATGTTGAAAATGAAACACTGATTCAGACGGCTCTTTCCAGACTTATAAAAGATAAAACCGTTCTCATAATTGCACATAGAATGAGAACGGTTGCAGGCGCCGATAAAATAGTAGTACTTAAGGATGGTTATGTTGCAGAGGAAGGCACACCTCAAAGCCTGCTCAATAAAAACGGTATCTTTAAGCATATGGTTGATTTACAGAAACAGTCGCAAAGCTGGACAATTTCATAATACTTGCATAAATTCATTTTAGAGCCGGATCTTTTCAAGCTTTCTTGACAAATGAGATGGTTGCTAATCTATAAATGCATAACGATTCATTGAATCCTGCGGGCGCCCCCTTTATTGAGGGCGCCCGTACAGCCCGTTTTTTATTCCAGAATATTGGCCAGCAGCGCCTGCGCCCGCAGCCCATCCTGAAACGTGGGGATCAGCGGATCCTGCTTCCCGGTATAAAGATACCGGGCGAAATGCAGCAGCGCACAGGTATGGGCGTCCTGATAAAATCCAAGCGAAAGGCGCTCCGAAGGATACAGGAGCTCCTGGAGCAGCAGCTTATCCGCCCGGTAAAGGATGGTTTCCCGCGCGGCCAGATCGTAGTGGCGAAGTTCGTAGGGTTTTTCCAGATCACACAGCAGGCTGCCCCGCTCTCCGTAAAGCGTAATGGTTTTACCGCTGCCTTCGGTGGCATGAATGCGGGAAACCTCCAGCGTTCCGCTGCAGCCGGCAGCCGCAAGATGCATCACGCCGAATTCATCCACCTCGTTGCGATCGGCAAAATAGATCCCCTTATCGCCTTTCAGATAGCGCAGGGGGCCCAGCAGAAAAGCAAGCAGATCCAGCATATGCACGCCCAGATCCAATAAGGCGCCGCCTCCGTTTGCGGCAGTCATCCGCCAGGTTTTCTGGCGGGGGAGCAGATAGGAATCGTGGAAGAAAACAGCCTTGAAATCAATCAGACGGCCAATACTTCCCAGATGGCGCTTCATCAGGGTGACCGCCGGCAGGTAACGGTATTCAAACGCCATCGCCGTAGGAATTTCCGCCGCCGTGTGTGTGATGCGCTGTGCAGTTTCAAGCGAATCCGCCAGCGGTTTTTCACAATACAGGGGCAGG
>QAKW01000033.1:7503-27925 GCA_003343605.1 Clostridiales bacterium | reverse complement strand
TCATTCAGATCCGGATGGTTCCAATTTTCCGGCAGGATGACCGCCGCCGCGCAGACCGGCCCGCAAAGGCATCCTCTGCCCGCCTCGTCTACACCGCAAATCATGCGAAAACCTTCTCTGCGGCAGGCTCTTTCCAACGTAAATTCAAGCATCCGGTTCCTCCAGTGAAATCCGCCCGATCCTGCCAGCCCGGAATTCATCCAGCAAAACGGCGGCACACCGGCTGTAATCAAACTCATTTCCCCGCATTATAAATCCTCTGGCACGGCAAATCGCCTCGTAAATTTCAAGCGGCGAATTTTGCGGTTCCAGATGGATTTTATAGCGTCTTTCCAAATTTGCAGGATATTTTTCCATTAGTATTTCAATCAATTCCAGCGCAAGCCCCTCCCGGTCAACCACCTCGTCGCTCACTGCGCCTGTCAGCGCCAGATGGATGCCGGCCTGCATATCCTCAAATTTATTCCATAGGATCCCCGGCGTATCAAGCAGTTCCACATCGCTTTGCAGCGTGACCCATTGCCCGCCTCTCGTTACACCCGGGCGGTCCTGCGCATCGGTTGCCCTGCGGCGGCAAAGCGCGTTGATTAAAGTGCTTTTTCCGGAATTGGGAACACCGCAGATCATCAGCCGGATGGTTTTTTTCATGCCCCGGGCAGCGGCACGTTCCAGGTCTTCTTTTAATAATCTGCGCACAGCCGGCAAAATTTCCGAAACGCCTTGGCCCGCAGTGCTGTTTATGAAAACAGCCGGGATGGCCGCCCGCTCAAAATAATCGCGCCATAAAAGATTGATCCGCTCATCTGCAAGATCTTTTTTTGATAAAACCGTCAGCCGCTTTTTCCCGGCAAGCAAACGATCGAAATCAGGATTGCGGCTGCTTTTTACAATTCGTGCATCCGCAACTTCGATCACCAGATCTGTAAGCGGCAGCGTTTTTTCAATATAGCGCCGGGTTTTTGTCATATGCCCGGGATACCATTGTATCTGCAGATTTCCCATCAGTTCACCGTCCCCGGCCGTGGAAACAGCCTTAGAACCAATCGCCCGAGCAGATATTTGGTTTCAATCGGGCCGAGATCCCGACTATCGGCTGAATTCACGCGGTTATCTCCTAAGCAGAACACTTCGTCTTCCTGAACCGTATAGGGAAATTTGAAATTTTTGGGGGAAGTATAGATTCCATCATCTAAATACGCCTCTTCCAAAATCTCCCCATCGATCATTACTCTGAAATCATCTGTAATATCCACCGTTTGCCCAGCAGTGGCAACAACACGCTTGACCAATACCTTTTCATTCCGGTTCTTTGCAACAAAGCAAACAATATCCCCCTGCTTCGGCGTGTAAAAAAGCTGGGAAACCAAAAGCCGGTCTCCGCTATCCAATGTGCTTTGCATCGAATCCCCGGTCACAACATAAATACGAAAAAAAAGCGTAAATACCACCATTACCGCTACCAGCGCGATTACAATGGAATCCGCAAACTCCATGATTTCTCCAGTCAATTTTTTCATTGTTATTCAACCTCTTTTACCGTATATTTCCGGCAATCCAAACGGATTACAGCGTCATACACCGATTTATGCGGTTATTATACTATAAACCCTTAAAAATTTCCATACCTTTTTATAAAAAGAGCATGGGGCTTTTCAAAAAGAAAAGCCCCATGCCTTTAAAACAGCCCGGATATTACACCGTTTTCATCCACGTCAATTCGTTCTGCCGCCGGATTTTTGGGCAATCCCGGCATGGTCATAATATCGCCGGTCAAAACAACGATAAAGCCGGCGCCGGCTGAAATCTTAACATTTTTAACCGTAACGGTAAAATGTTCAGGTGCGCCCAGTTTCACCGGATCATCCGAAAAGCTGTACTGGGTTTTGGCGATGCATACGGGCAGGCCCGCAAAACCAAGCTGCGTCAGCTGCGCAATTTGCTTTTGGGCTGCAGGCAATATTGTAATTCCATCACCACCGTAAACACGCTGCGCCACCGCTTCTATTTTTTCTTCTATAGAGCAATCCAGCGGATAACAAAATGAAAAATTACCCTGCTCTTCTTCACACAGGCGAACCACCTCGCGCGCCAGCGCTTCACCACCGGCGCCGCCGTCTGCCCATACGGTAGAGAGCACCACATTCACGCCCAGTGCTTTGCATTTTTCAATCAGGAAAGCGATCTCTGCATCCGTATCGGTCGGGAAGCGGTTTACCGCCACCACACAGGGCAATCGATAAACATTTTTAATATTTGAAACATGCCGCAGTAAATTCGGGATTCCAGCCTCCAGCGCATCCAGATCTTCGTGGGCCAATTCCGTTTTGCTCAGCCCGCCATGCATTTTCAGCGCCCGAATTGTAGCAACCACTACTACCGCATCCGGTTCCAGACCGGCCATGCGGCATTTGATATCCAGAAACTTTTCTGCGCCGAGATCTGCGCCGAAGCCCGCCTCGGTGACGGCATAATCCCCCATTTTCATGGCCAGCTTCGTAGCAACCACGGAATTACAGCCATGTGCGATATTGGCAAAAGGCCCCCCATGCACAAAGGCCGGCGTGCCCTCCAGCGTCTGAACCAAATTGGGCTTCAGCGCATCTTTCAGCAGGGCAGCCATGGCGCCCTGCGCCTTTAACTGCCCGCAGGTGACCGGCCGGTCATCAAAGGTATACCCCACAATCATCCTGGAAAGACGCTCTTTCAGATCAGAAATTGATTCCGATAGGCAGAGAACCGCCATAATCTCACTGGCAACGGTAATATCAAAGCCATCCTCCCGGGGAACGCCGTTTATCTTGCCGCCCAGGCCGTCTACCAAAAACCGAAGCTGGCGGTCGTTCATATCCACACAGCGTTTCCAGGTAATCTTCCTGCTGTCGATTCCCAGGCTGTTGCCCTGTTGAATATGGTTGTCAAGCATGGCGGCCAGCAGATTGTTGGCCGCGCCGATTGCATGAAAATCACCGGTAAAATGCAGATTGATGTCTTCCATCGGAACAACCTGCGCAAAACCGCCGCCCGCGGCGCCGCCCTTGATCCCGAAAACAGGCCCGAGTGAAGGCTCCCGCAGCGCAACGGTAACATCTTTTCCAATGCGCTTTAGCCCATCGGCCAGCCCGATGGTGGTGGTGGTTTTGCCTTCTCCCGCAGGGGTCGGCGTAATCGCCGTTACCAAAACCAGCTTGCCATTCGGCCGGCTGCTTTTCTGCAGCAGGGATAAATCGACCTTCGCCTTATACCGGCCATAATGCTCCAGAAAATCCTCATCCACATGGGCAGTCCGCGCAATCTCCGAAATGGGTTTCATCTTGCATCGCTGGGCAATCTCTATATCAGATAAAAAAGCCATCGCAATGAATCTCCTTATTTAAAATATTCCACTGCAGAACGAAACATCTGCATATCGTATATACCGTCTACATTTTTATATAAATCTTTACCGATCCGCTCTGAATGCCCCATCTTGCCGAAAACCCGGCCGTCGGGCGAGGTAATCCCCTCAATCGCATAACAGGAATCATTCGGATTAAAATGAACGTCAACCGTTGCATCGCCGTTCAAATCAACATATTGCGTTGCAATCTGACCATTTGCAGCAAGCGTTTCAATCAGTTTTTCATCTGCAATAAAACGCCCCTCACCATGCGAAACCGGAACGGTATAGATCTCGCCGACCTGCGTTTTGGCAAGCCAGGGAGATTGATTGGAAGCAATCCTTGTGCGAACCAGGCGGGATTGATGGCGGGCAATGGTATTAAAAGTAAGTGTCGGGCAGTGCGCATCCGTATCCATAATCCGGCCATAGGGAACCAGCCCCAGTTTAATCAACGCCTGAAATCCATTGCAAATCCCCAGCATCAGCCCGTCGCGCCGCTCCAGCAGCGCCGTCACCTGCTCTTTAATCGCCGCATTACGGAAAAAGGCGGTAATAAATTTACCGGAGCCATCCGGCTCGTCTCCGCCGGAAAACCCTCCCGGAATAAAAATCATTTGCGCTGTTTTCAGTTCCGCGGCAAATTGCTCCACACTTCTGGCAATACGATCCGCCGTTCGGTTGTTGATTACAAGAATCTGTGCATCTGCGCCCGCATTCCGCATGGCTCTGGCGCTATCGTATTCACAGTTGGTTCCCGGGAATACAGGAATCAGCACTTTGGGCTTCGCGGTTTTAATGGCCGGTGTGATTCGCGCGCACGCGCGATGGGAAAATGTTTCCACCTGCTGTTCCTTATGCTGGATATTGCAGCTATATACACTTTCCAGCCGATCTTCATAATGTTTCTGCAGCTCCTCCAGCCGCAGGGATTCCCCGGCATAACAAAATGTCGGCTCCTCGGAAATCACACCGACCGGCGTTCCGATTTCCAAATCTCCGGTTACTTCCAGTAAAAATGCACCGTAATGATACCCAAAAAGATCCTCCATGCTCAAAGTAGAATCAAACCGGAAGCCTAATTTATTCCCCAGCGCCATTTTCATCACTGCCTCTGCAATTCCGCCGTATCCCGGCGTATAGGCCGTGACCGCCTCCTTACGTTCCAGCAGTGTGCCAACGGTATCAAATACCTTCAGCAGCGACGCAGGATCCGGCAGCTGATGTTCATTATATTCCGGCTGAATCAAAACCACCCGATGGCCGGCTTTTTTAAACGGATTCGGCACAATCTCCCCGGTCTTTCCGGTCGTAACGGCAAATGAAACCAGCGTTGGCGGTACATCCAGCTTTTCAAAGGAACCGCTCATGGAATCCTTGCCGCCGATTGCGGCAATGCCCAGATCCTTCTGTGCTTCAAATGCGCCAAGCAGCGCGGCCAGCGGCTTTCCCCAGCGGCGGCCATCCCTACCCGGGCGTTCAAAATATTCCTGAAAGGTCAGATAGACATCTCGAAATTTCGCGCCGGTTGCAATCAATTTAGAAACAGATTCCACCACCGCAAGGTAAGCGCCGTGATACGGGCTTTTTTCGCTGATAAAAGGATTATAACCCCAGGCCATCAGCGAACAGTCTTCCGTTTCCTTACGCTCCATGGATATTTTCTGCACCATCGCCTGCACCGGTGTAAGCTGGAACTTTCCGCCAAACGGCATCAATACGCTTCCGGCGCCGATGGTGGAATCAAACCGTTCCGCCAGCCCCCGCTTAGAGCATACGTTCAGATCCTCCGCCAGCTCCAGCATGCAGTTTCTGAACCCGGTTCCGATTTCTTTCTGATAGCAAGCCGGCGCTTCCGGCGTAATCACGATATGTTTTTCGGCACCGTTGGAATTCAGAAAATCGCGGCTGATATCCACAATCACCCGCTGATTCCAGCGCATCACCAGCCGGGGGGCCGCCTGAACGACCGCAACAACGGTTGCTTCCAGATTTTCTTCATCCGCAAGTTCCATAAACCGCGCGGTATCCGCCGGATCCACCACAACCGCCATCCGTTCCTGCGATTCACTGATGGCCAGCTCTGTGCCGTCGAGTCCGTCGTACTTTTTCGGAACTGCGTTGAGATCAATTTCCAGCCCGTCGGCCAGTTCCCCGATGGCAACCGAAACGCCGCCTGCACCGAAATCATTACAGCGTTTGATCATCCGGCAGGCCTCCCGGTTGCGGAAAAGCCGCTGCAGTTTACGCTCTTCCGGCGCGTTGCCCTTCTGCACCTCCGCCCCGCAGGTTTCCAAAGACTGCAGCGTATGAGACTTTGAAGAACCCGTAGCGCCGCCGCAGCCGTCGCGGCCGGTTCGGCCGCCCAGAAGAATCACCACATCGCCCGGCTGAGGGCACTCACGCCTTACGTTTTCCTGCGGCGCAGCGGCAATCACCGCGCCGATTTCCATTCTTTTGGCGGCATAGCCCTCATGATAAATTTCATCTACGATCCCCGTTGCAAGACCGATCTGATTTCCATAAGAGGCATAACCCGCCGCAGCGGTTGTTACAATTTTGCGTTGCGGCAGTTTTCCCTCCAGTGTGTCTTTTACCGGCCGCAGCGGATTCGCCGCGCCGGTTACCCGCATCGCGCCGTAAACGTAGGCCCTCCCGGAAAGCGGATCACGGATCGCGCCGCCAATACAGGTGGCAGCGCCGCCGAAAGGCTCTATTTCCGTAGGATGATTATGCGTTTCATTTTTAAAAAGCAGCAGCCAGGGCTCTTTTTTTCCATCTGCCTCCACTTCGATTTTTACCGTACAGGCGTTAATCTCCTCTGATTCATCCAGTTTTTCGAGCTTGCCTGTCTTTTTTAAATATTTTGCAGCAAGGGTGGCAATATCCATTAAATTCACCGGTTTGCCGCGTCCCAATTCCCGGCGGGTTGCCAAGTAATCATCATAGGCGCCCTGCAGCAGCGGATCCTCAAAATTCACCTGATCAATGGTTGTTAAAAAAGTGGTATGCCGGCAATGATCCGACCAATAGGTATCGATCATCCGAATTTCCGTGATGGTGGGATCCCGGCCCTCTTTTTGAAAATAAGCCTGGCAAAAGGCAATATCATCGTAATCCATCGCAAGGCCGTATTCCGTAATAAAAGACCGAAGCTCTTCCGGCGTAAGCTTTAAAAAGCCATTTAAAACCGCAACCGTTTCCGGGATCTCATAATCCGCCTGCAGGGTATCAGGCTTCTGCAGCGCCGCTTCCCGTGCTTCTACCGGATTGATTACATTCTTTTTGATTGCCGCCAGTTCCGCATCGCTCAGGTTCCCATATAATAAATAGACCTTCGCGGTTTTTACTACCGGACGCTCGCCCTGAGAGATCATCTGAATGCATTGCGCCGCGGAATCCGCCCGCTGATCAAACTGCCCCGGCAGGAATTCCACGGCAAAAACCCTGGCATCCTCCGGATCCAGCCGGTCGCTGACCAAATCAAGCTGCGGCTCGGAAAAAACGGTTCTCACCGCATATTGAAAAAGCTCCTCTTCGATATTTTCAACATCATAGCGATTGATAATCCGCACAGCCTCCAATGATTTGATCTGCAGGATATGGCGGACCTCCCGCCTTAAATCCCGGGCCTCATTGGCAAGTTCCGGCTTTTTTTCAACATAAACCCGATATACCATTGCTCAGCTCTCCTTTTCTGCCTTCAAAGCATGCAAACCAATATCCTGCCGGTAATAGGCATTCTTAAAATGAACCTGCTTCACTTTCTCATAGGCGGCGTGAATTGCTTTTTCCAGAGTATCTTCTACTGCCAGAACCCCCAAAACACGTCCGCCGGCAGTCAGCAGCCTGCCCTCTTCCTCTTTTGCCCCGGCGATAAAAACATCGTTTCTGATCCCGGGCGGGATGGTGATATCAAAACCGGTTTCATAATTACCGGGATATCCCTTTGATGCCATTACCACGCAGCAGGCGCAGCGGTTCTGAAAACGCACCGGCGTTTCAGCCAGCGTGCCGTTGGTCGTTGCCTGCATGACCGTAAGCAGGTCGCTCTCCAATAAGGGGAGCACCACCTGCGTTTCAGGATCGCCGAACCGGCAATTATATTCAATCACCTTAGGCCCTTCTGCGGTAAGCATCAGGCCGAAATACAGGCAGCCCCGGAAAGGACGCCCATCCGCTTTCATCGCGCGGATGGTGGGTAAAAAGATGCGCTCCATGCAGATTTGCGCGATTTCAGGCGTATAGAAGGGATTGGGTGCAATGGTTCCCATGCCGCCGGTATTGAGCCCCTGATCGCCATCCAGCGCCCGTTTATGATCCATAGACGAAACCATCGGAACAATCGTTTCACCATCGGTAAAGGTTAGAACCGATACCTCCGGACCGCTTAAAAACTCTTCGATCACAATCCGGCTTCCACTCTCGCCAAAAACGCGGTCTTCCATCATCGATTTTACCGCCTGAACCGCTTCTTCGCGGGTGCTTGCAATCACAACCCCTTTTCCCAGCGCCAGCCCGTCGGCTTTGATTACCGTCGGCACCGGCGCTGTTTTCAGATAGTCAATCGCTTCCGCGCAGTTGTTGAATACAGCGTAATCCGCAGTTGGGATCCCGTATTTTTTCATCAGATTTTTGGAAAAGACCTTACTGCCTTCCAGAACCGCCGCATCCGCCCGCGGGCCGAAAGCGGGAATACCCGCTGCCTCAAGCGCATCTACCGTGCCGAGAACCAGCGGGTCATCCGGCGCTACAACGGCATAATCAATCTTCTCGCTGATACCGAACTGCACAATCTGCTCCGTTTCTTTCGCACCGATCGGAACGCAGGTTGCATCCGCCGCGATTCCACCGTTTCCCGGCAGGGCAAATATTGCGCTTACCGCAGGATTTTCTTTTAATTTCCGAATGATTGTATGCTCTCTTCCGCCGCCGCCGATCACCATTATTTTCATTCCAAACGCCTCCTTTGCCGGATCAATGATGGAACAGACGCATGCCGGTAAAAGCCATGGCGATCCCATATTTATTACAGCAGTCGATTACAACATCATCCCGTATTGAACCGCCGGGTTCCGCGATATAGGATACGCCGCTCTTTTTGGCCCGCTCAATATTATCGTCAAACGGGAAAAAGGCATCGCTTCCCAGCGCTACGCCTTCAAGCGTGGCCAGATACGCTTTCTGTTCCGCTTCGCTGAACGGTTCCGGCCGCCGGGTAAAATATTTTTGCCAAATCCCCTCTTTGCAAACATCCTCTTCGTTTTGATTGATATAACTATCGATCACATTGTCGCGCTCCGGCCGGCCAAGTGTGCTGAGAAACGGCAGAGAAAGCACCTTTTCATGCTGCCTCAGATGCCAGATATCCGCTTTATTACCCGCAAGACGGGTGCAGTGAATCCGGGATTGCTGCCCGGCGCCCACGCCGATTGCCTGCCCGTCTACCGCATAGCAAACAGAATTGGACTGCGTATATTTCAAGGTGATCAGCGCAATAATCAAATCCCGAAGCGCACTGGCCGGCAGCGCTTTCTGATCTGTTACCAGATTGGAAAGCAACGCTTCATTGATTTTGAATTCATTACGGCCCTGTTCAAAAGTAATGCCGAAAACTTCTTTGGTTTCCACCGGCTCCGGCCGGTAAGCGGGATCGATTTCAATAATGTTGTAGTTTCCCTTCCGCTTGCTCTTTAAAATATCCAGCGCTTCCGGTTCATAGCCCGGCGCGATGATCCCATCGGATACTTCCCGTTTGATCAGGCGCGCTGTTGTAGCATCGCAGATATCCGAAAGGGCTATCCAGTCGCCGAAGGAACTCATCCGGTCTGTACCGCGGGCTCTGGCATAGGCGCAGGCAAGCGGAGAGGCGTCCAGCCCTTCAATATCATCCACAAAACAGGCTTTTTTCAATTTTTCCGGCAGGATCGTGCCAACGGCGGCGGAGGTTGGGCTCACATGTTTAAAAGAGGTAGCCGCCGGCATGCCCAGCGCTTCCTTCAGTTCCCGAACCAGCTGCCAGGAATTGAACGCATCCAGAAAGTTGATATACCCCGGCCGGCCGGAGAGAATCCGAATCGGCAGATCGCCGCCGTCTTTCATATAAATCTTCGCCGGTTTCTGATTCGGGTTGCATCCGTATTTTAGTTCAAACTCTTTCATCCCTGATCGTTCCTTTCCCTATCTGCAGTTTTTATTGATCAGCCGGCTTTCTGTTTCGCCGGTTGCAAGATTGATATAGCGCACATAAAGGGAGATCTTATTCTCTCCATCCAGCGCCGACCATAAATCGTTTGTAAAATCATCGATCTCATTTGGAACGGCAATCCGTTCCGGTTCCCCCAAAAAGGATGGAATCGGCGTGCCGTCACAAACATAGGTGTGGATAAAATGGCCGATCCCGGGCAGAGCCGGATAAGAAAAGAAATAACGGCTGCAGGCCGTGCCCGCCGGATCCGCGCTTTTTAAGATACTCATTTTATAAGTAAAATCCTGTTGCGCAAACGTCAGTATTCCGCTGATACGCGGCGTAAAATTCGGTTGATCCGGCTCAAACGCCCGCGTTTCAAGCGCCTGCTCAAAGCTGGCGCCTTTTTTCAAAAAAGCCTCAATCGTATCCGTCTGATCCCCGTTGGTCACAATCAGATTGTTTTCATACCCGCGTACCGCGGCATAAATGATCAGAGAAGGATCTTCAACCCGCTCCGGATCAAACGGTTCGGTATAAAGTACGCCTTCCCGCTCTCTGAAGATCCGGTTCCGGCTGTTTTCGCTGCGGCCCATAATAAAATAAGCTGTGGCGGCACACGCCGCATCGGCCGTTTTACCAATAACGATCCCGCGCCCAACATAGCTGTTGCCGCGGATCCGCTCGCCGATTGTTTTGGTTTCATAAACATTCATCGCATTCCTCTTCCTTTCTGATTGCCCGGGATACGGCTTCAACCGCTTTGGGAAGCAAAACCCACTCTGCCTCCTTCATTACTCTCTTCTGCAATATTTCAGGCGTGTCCCCGATTTTGATCTCCACCGCCTTCTGCGCGATAATCCTGCCGCCATCCGGTACTTCATTCACGAAATGAACCGTTGCGCCCGTCACCTTCACGCCGTAATCCAGCGCGGCCCTGTGCACCCGCAGCCCATAAAATCCTTTTCCGCAGAAGGAGGGGATCAGGGAAGGATGCACGTTGATGATCCGCTCCGGAAAGGCAGCGCAGAATTCCGGGCTTAAGATGCACATAAAGCCCGCCAGAACAATCAGATCGATCCGGTATTGTGCCAGTGCTTCCCGAATTTTAACTTCAAATTCCCGCTGGCTGCCGCACTCCATTTTATTTGCTGTAACGGTTGGAATACCGGCTTTTCTTGCCCGCTCCAGCGCATAGGCGGAAGGGTTGCTCGATAATACCAGCGCAATCCTTCCATTCTGAATGATTCCGTTTTGTTCGCCGTTGATCAGCGCCTGCAGATTGGTTCCGCCGCCCGAAACCAATACGGCGACTCTCGTTTTTTCCCGCTTCACAGCTGCTCTCCTTAAACCAGGCTTATTTTTTCAGCCGATTGCTCTATGGATCCGATTACATAGGCGTCTTCGCCCTGCTGCTTTAGGATCTCAAGGGCCTGCGCGGCATCTTTTTGGGCCACCACAACACTCATCCCCACGCCCATATTAAAGGTATTGAACATATCCCGCTCCGGAATTTTCCCTGTTTTGGCAATCAGATCGAAAACCGGCAGCACCCGAACCGCCTTTTTTTCAATCCGGGCGCCGAGTCCATCCGGAATACTTCTGGGAATATTTTCGTAAAACCCGCCGCCAGTGATATGGGATACCCCCTTCACACGGATCTTTTCCAATAACGCCAGCATCGGTTTTACATAAATCCGTGTCGGTGTCAGCAGCGTTTCACCAATGGATTTTCCGCCCAGGCAGTCCACTGGCTTCCCCAGATCGGCCGTTTCCACCTGAAAAACCTTCCGAACCAGTGAAAAGCCATTGGAATGCACGCCGCTGGAGGGCAGCGCGATCACCACGTCTCCGGGCACCATGGAACGATTGTCGAGTACTTGTTCCTCATCCACGATCCCAACCGAGAAGCCCGCCAGGTCATATTCATCTTCCGGATAAAATCCGGGCATTTCAGCTGTTTCGCCGCCGATCAGCGCACAGCCGCTCTGAACGCATCCCTCCGCCACGCCGGCAACGATCTTCGCAATTCTTTCCGGCACATTTTTCCCGCAGGCAATATAATCCAGAAAAAACAGCGGACGCGCGCCACAGCAGATCACATCGTTTACACACA
The DNA here is from genome assembly GCA_003343605.1 of Clostridiales bacterium. Taxonomy (GTDB): domain Bacteria; phylum Bacillota; class Clostridia; order Oscillospirales; family QAKW01; genus QAKW01. The sequence goes on along the minus strand of QAKW01000033.1, from coordinate 16,246 downwards.
TCGCCACACAATCGATTCCAACGGTATCATGTTTCCCCATGCGGAAGGCCAGCTTCAGCTTGGTTCCTACCCCATCGGTTCCGCTCACCAGAACCGGCTTCTTCATTCCGGCCAGATCCGGCTGAAATAATCCGCCGAAGCCGCCGATATCCACGGAAGCACCGGCAGTGCGGGTGCGGGCGATATGACTTTTCATCAGCTCAACCGCCTTATATCCGGCCGTAATATCAACACCGGCCGCGGCATAGCTCTCTGATTTTGAGTTAAGCATGGGAATCCTCCTCATTTTCCGATATTTTACATTCAAATCTGTTCTTACGGGTTTCCTTCGGCACTTCGGTTGGGTATAAGCCATCGAAACAGGCCGTGCAATAGCCTTTCCCATTCAGGCCGCAGGCGATTTTCTTCACATTTTCCACGCTCAGATATCCCAGTGTATCCACGCCGATTAATGCTGCGATTTCCTCGATGGTATACCGGCAGGCAATCAGATTCTCCCGGGAGTCGATATCGGTTCCATAATAGCAGGGATTCTTAAAAGGCGGGGCGGATACCCGCATATGAATTTCCCTGGCGCCCGCCTCCCGCAGAAGGGTAACGATTCTGGCGCTGGTGGTTCCCCGCACAATCGAATCATCTATCAGCACCACCCGCTTTCCCCGCACAACGTCGGAAATGGGATTCAGCTTGATTTTAACCTTATCTTCCCGGCTTTTCTGGCCCACAGAGATAAAGGTTCTGGCAATATACTTATTTTTAATAAAGCCCATCTCATAGGGAATCCCCGATTGCTTGGAATAGCCGATCGCAGCGTCGATGCCGCTATCGGGAACACCGATCACTATATCCGCCTGCACCGGATGTTCCAGCGCCAGATATGCCCCTGCCCGCAACCGGGCGGAATGCACATTACAGCCATCGATTACCGAATCCGGGCGGGCAAAATAAACATATTCAAATACACAAAGTGAGGGCTGCGCCCGGCCGCAATGTTCCTTCAGGCTGCGCACGCCGTTTTTCTCGAAAACAACGATCTCCCCCGCTTCCAGATCCCGGATCATCTCCGCGCCAACGGCATCCAGTGCGCAGCTCTCGCTGGCAACTACATAACGCCCGTCACCGGTTCTGCCATAGCAAAGCGGCCGGAATCCATTGGGGTCACGTACTGCAATCAGCTTGGAAGGAGACATTACAACAAGTGAAAAAGCGCCCTGAATCCGCCGCATCGCCCTGCTGACCGCCTCTTCAATCGAAGGCGCTTTCAGCCGCTCTTTGGTGATCAGATAGGCGATCACTTCCGTATCGCTGGTGGAATGAAAAATGGAACCCTCCAGCTCCAGCTCATGGCGCAGCTCATAAGAATTCACCAGATTTCCGTTATGGGCAACCGCCATAGAGCCCTTCACATGGTTCACAACAACCGGCTGCGCATTCATCCGGTCGTTGCTGCCGGTTGTTCCATAGCGTACGTGACCAACCGCCATATTTCCCTCACCCAGGCGGGCCAGCCGCTCCGGGGTGAACACTTCATTTACCAGGCCGACATCTTTATAATAGCGGAACAACCCATCATCGTTTACAACGATCCCGCAGGATTCCTGGCCCCGGTGCTGCAAGGCGAATAATCCATAGTAGGTCATATGCGCCACATCATAGGCTTCCGGGCTGAATACCCCGAAAACGCCGCACTCTTCTCTTAATTTTCCCACCTTGATCCTCCTTCAGAAAGCCGTTTACTCGCCGAATACCCGATGCATCATTTCCCGATAGGCATCTTCTACGCCGCCCATATCGCGGCGAAAACGATCCTTATCCAGCTTTTCATTGGTTTTTTCATCCCAGAACCGGCAGGTATCCGGAGAAATTTCATCAGCCAAAACGATCGTTCCATTGCCAAGACGCCCGAATTCCAGCTTAAAATCCACCAGTTTAACCCCCAGCGTTTTGAAATAGGCGCGCAAAACATCGTTGACTTTAAACGCCATCTCCCTGATGCATTTGATCTCCTCTTCAGACGCCAGCCCCAGTGCCAATGCATGATCATCGTTGATCAGCGGATCATGCAGATCATCGTTTTTATAAGAAAACTCAATCGTCGGCCGTTTGAACACGATTCCTTCCTCTACGCCATAACGCTTGGCAAACGACCCTGCCGATATATTCCGGATAATCACCTCCAGCGGGACTATGGAAACCTTTTTCACCACGGTTTCCCGCTCGTTCAATTCTTCCACATAATGCGTTGGAACCCCTTCTTTTTCCAGAAGCTGCATCAGGAAGTTGGACATCCGGTTGTTCACAACGCCTTTTCCCACGATGGTTCCCTTTTTCAGGCCGTCGAGCGCGGTAGCATCATCTTTGTAGGAAACGATCACCAGCCCGGCGTCCTCCGTTGCGTATACCTTTTTGGCTTTGCCTTCATATAATTGCTCTTTTTTCGTCATGGTTTTTTCCTCCCAGATTTTATTGCTGAAAGCGTTTTTCAACCGCTTTGTTTTTTTCCAGTACCCCATCGGAATCGGCTTTTCGCTTCGCATCCAGCCTGTCAGCGAGCAGGCGGTCCTCCACCGCCAGAATCTCAATCGAAAGCAAAGCGGCATTGACCGCCCCGTCGATCGCAACCGTAGCCACCGGAATGCCGGAAGGCATCTGAACGGTCGATAAAAGGGCGTCCATGCCGCCTAGTTGTTTGGATTGAATTGGAATGCCGATAACCGGCAGCGTTGTATTGGCCGCAACGGCTCCGGCAAGATGCGCCGCCATGCCGGCAGCGCAGATGATCGCGCCAAAACCGTTTTGCCGGGCTTCCTCGCTGAATTTCTGCGCCTGTGCCGGCGTTCTGTGCGCTGAGAAAACATGTACCTCATAGGGAACACCGAATTCCTTCAGGGTATTCACCGCCTTTTCCACTATTGGAAGATCACTGTCGCTCCCCATCATCACCGCAATCTTTTTCATGAAAACGCCTCCTGTTTTTTGGTATGAAATAAAAAAGGACCCACTTCCCCCCAACAGCGAAAGTGTGCCCAGACGGTCGGCCATCAAAAGTTCTTTGATTCATCGTGGTGCTCCACATTATCCGTCAGTTACAAAGAACCGCTAAATTCGTCTAAATTATAACACGGCGCAGGTTATTTGTCAACGGTGGCCCGGCGGGATTTTTAAAATTGTGCAGATTTCCTTATCCGGGTTGATTTTGATTCCGGGATTGTCTATAATGTATTTAAGGAGATGAAATCATGCGCCGCCGCATTCTCAAAAAAATTGTTTACCATGGCAGAGATATTCTGCATTCTTCCAATATGCAGCAGACGAAAACCTATCTGCAGCACGGATCCGTAAGCTGTTATCAGCATAGCTGCGCAGTGGCCTATCTCAGTGTACTGATCAGCGAGCAGCTCCATATCCGCTGCGATCAGCGCAGTATGATCCGCGGTGCACTGCTTCATGATTATTATTTATACGACTGGCATATCAAAGATCAAAGCCGCCCGCTTCATGGCTTTGCCCATGCGGCGTTTGCACTTCGCAATGCCCGGCGGGATTTTATAATCAACGAAATTGAAGCCGATGTAATTAAACGGCATATGTTTCCTTTGAATATCACGCCGCCAAGCAGGCGTGAAAGCGTGATCGTCTGTATTGCCGATAAACTGTGTGCCTTACGAGAAACATTTTGGAAAAAGCCTTATCAAACAAGCTGAACCCCGGAGTGCTGCCGCTCCGGGGTTTTTGATTCCAGTAAATCAGAAACGCGCTTCCTCTTTAAGACGCTGCAGGTATTCCTGAAGGGGCATTTCTGCCGTTTGATCGGTTGTGCGGGCGCGCACCGCAACCGATTGATGCTGCATTTCACGATCGCCCACAATCACCATGTAGGGAACGCGGCCGCGCTGACGGGCCTCGCGAATCCGATAGCCGATTTTCTCATTCCGATCGTCGAGCACGCAACGGTAACCGGCTGAAAGCAGTGCCCGGTAAACTTCTTCCGCGTAAGCCGCATGCTTTTGAGAAACGGGCATCACCTTGATCTGCACCGGCGCAAGCCAGAGCGGAAAGCGGCCCGCGTAATGCTCGGTCAGAATCCCGATAAAACGCTCAATGGAGCCAAAGCAAACCCGGTGGATCATAATCGGCCGCCGGCGCGCGCCCTGTGAATCGATATACGTCAGATCGAAATTTTGGGGGAGCTGAAAATCCAGCTGAATCGTTCCGCATTGCCAGGTCCGGCCCAAGCTGTCTTTTAAATGGAAGTCCATTTTGGGGCCGTAAAACGCACCGTCTCCCTCATGAATCGTGTATGGAAGTTTCTGCTCTTCCAGCGCACAGATCAATCCCTGCGTTGCATCTGCCCAGTCTTCTTCACTGCCCATGCTGTCTGCCGGCCGGGTTGAGAGCTCCACCGTATAGTCAAACTGAAATTGGCGGTATACCTGATCAATCAGCTTCATCACGTTTTTGATCTCATCGGCAATCTGATCGCGGCGCATAAAAATATGCGCATCATCCTGCGTAAAGCAGCGAACGCGAAACAGTCCATGCAGCGCGCCGCGCAGTTCATGCCGGTGAACCAGCCCAAGCTCTCCGATGCGCATCGGCAATTCACGGTAGCTGCGGGGCTTGCTGCGGTAAACCAGAATGCCGCCCGGGCAATTCATCGGCTTGACGCAGTAATCCTCTCCATCGATCTGCGTTGTATACATATTTTTCTGATAATGCGCCCAATGCCCGCTGTTTTCCCACAGATGCCGGTTCATAATCATGGGCGTTTCGATTTCCTGATAACCGTTTTCGCGATGAATTTTACGCCAGTAATCGATCAGCGCGTTTTTAATCACCATTCCCCCGGGCAAAAAGAAGGGAAACCCCGGCCCTTCTTCACTGAACATAAACAGCTCCATCTCCCGGCCGATTTTTCGATGATCCCGTTTTTCTGCCTCTTCCAGCACTGTGAGATATTCATGAAGGTCCGCTGCCGTTGCAAACGCCGTTCCGCTGATCCTGGTGAGCATCCGGTTATTCTGATCTGCGCGCCAGTAAGCACCAGACTGCTGCAAAAGCTTCATAGCCTTCAGGTCTTTCGTATTGGTCAGATGAGGCCCCACACACATATCCAGATACTCCCCCTGGCTGAAAAAGCTGACCGGCGCATCCTGCGGCAGATCGCCGATATGCTCCAGCTTATAAATTTCACCGCGCGCCCGCATCAATTGTTCTGCCTCCTTCCTCGGGAGAGAAAAAGGCCGGATCGGCAGGCTTTCCTCAATAATTTTGCGCATCTCCGCCTCAATTTTCAGCAGATCTTCTTCCGCCAGCTTTGTATCTCCAAGATCCATATCATAATAAAATCCCTGTTCTGTTGCCGGGCCGTAGGCAAACATAGCGTGCGGATAAAGGCGCTTTACCGCCTGTGCAAGAATATGCGCCGCGGTATGGCGGAGAACCTGCAGCTCCTGCGCCGGACTGCATTTTCCCACAGTGCCGTCTTTAAAAATTACGTTCATTTTTCTGTTCCTTTCTTCAAATAAAAACACCCTTGTTCAGCAAACGGACGATCCGCTTGCTGAACAAGGGTGCATTGCATGCACGGTTCCACCTTGTATTTTCACTTTCAGCTCTATCAAGCCGCGCCCCGATAACGTGAGGCAACCGGCGCGTCTTACTGCAATCTTCAGACACGCGGCTCCGGAACGGTTTTCACCAGACGCCTCGCTGAAGGCCTCGCACCAAACGGCCTTCTCTCTGAAAGCGGGTAATGCCCGGCTACTCTTTCCATCAACGCTTTGTTTCAGTATACCCCGCTCGGCCATCGGTGTCAACTGTTTCACCCAAAAATAATTTTTATTTTTAGGGTTTTCTTTGGGTTTATAAAGATTACGCCAGCGGATATCGGTTACAATAGACGATAGAATCAGCCTTTCACACGCCGCCCAAAAGCATGGCAGGCTGATTTTATCGTCTAAATTTCAGGAACTTATTGGAGGCTCAATCATGGAAGAAAGAATTCTGACCGAAGAAAAAATAGATGCTTTTCAAAAACACCTAATCCGTGGGGAAAAAAGCATGATCACGATAGAAAAATATCTGCACGATGTAAGGATGTTTAAAATTTTTGCCGAAGGAAACCCCATCAAAAAAGATCTTGTTTTAGCCTATAAGCAATCGCTGATCGAGCAATATGCGGTTCGCTCGGTCAATTCCAAACTGGCTTCACTGGGTAGTTTATTCTCTTTTCTCGGCTGGGAAGACTGCAAAGTTAAAAGTCTGAAATTACAGCAGCAGATTTACGCTTCTGAAAAAAAGGAACTGACCAAGACGGAATATTTGCGGCTGATCAACGCATCTGCCACTAATCCACGCCTGTGCCTGATCATCGAAACGCTCTGCAGCACCGGGATCCGTGTTTCAGAACTGCAATATTTCACGGTAGAGGCCGTAAGTGCCGGCACTGTAACCGTTTCTTCCAAAAACAAAACCCGGAACATCCTTATTCCGGGAAAATTAAGAAAATTATTATTAAATTATGCAAAACGGCGCGGCATTACAAACGGCATCATCTTTCGCACCCGTAGCGGCAGGCCCCTCAACCGCAGCAACATCTGGGCGGAAATGAAACGGCTATGTGCCGCAGCGCGCGTTCATGCAGAGAAGGTATTCCCCCACAACCTGCGCAAACTTTTTGCCCGCACCTTTTACAGCATTGAGAAAGACATCGCCAAACTGGCTGATATTCTCGGCCATAGCAGCATCAATACCACACGGATTTATATCATGACCACTTATTTTGAACACCGCCGGAAAATTGAGCGGTTGGGGCTTGTGGTTTAAAAAAGAAAATACCACATAATTTATATTATGTTGTATAGTGGTATACCTGTATCAAAAGAAAAACCACATAATTTATATTATGTATTAATCATAAGGTGATAAAAAAGAAAGAGCAGCCGTTAAAAGCACCGGCTACTCTGGTATTGCACGACAAATACACCCTCATCCTGCCTTTTACAAAGTTAGGCTTCACGAGGGTGCTGTTGTGCTGCGATTAAATGCCAAAAGATCTTACTTTTAGAAGAAATTAAAAAAATTAAGCAAAAATACTTGAAATAATTCTCATATTTGTTATACTAAAAGAGCTATGTATAGCAGAGCGGAATGGTTCTGTTTATTTAAGAATACCACATAATATAAATTATGTGGTTTTTCTTTTGATACAGGTATACCACTATACAACATAATATAAATTATGTATTTTTTGGAGGATCATCATTGAAAGATTACAATCAACAAAAAGAAATCTATGAAACCTGTATCCTTTGCGGCGTAAAAACCAGCGTTCCGCGCTCTGCTCCGGTGGCGGCCAGAGCGTGTTATGTACCTGGGTGCGGCCAGCTTTGCAGGGAATGCTACAGCAAATTAGAATCGAAAGATCCTCAAGTTCAATGTTTATATTCCGGCCAAAAAGCAGATTTAACATTTGAGGAATAATCTTGTTATCAGCCTACAGGATAGGTTGATAACAATGCAGAAAGGAACCGAACGTGAAATCGAAACGCAATAAAATATGGAATATTGTTACGACCTTTTTGGTTTTTCTGGTGGTACTGATTGCAGTAGCTCTCGCCGGTGTGCGGCTTTTGGGGCTCAAAGTTTATACGGTATTATCAGGCTCCATGGAGCCTGCCTTTCACACCGGATCTCTGATCTATGTGAAATCCGTGGATTATAAAAAGCTGAAAACAGGTGATGTGATTACCTTTATGCTTGATGAAGATACCATCGTAACGCATCGTATCGTTGCGGTGATTCCAGATGAAACAGATGCGTCGGTCATTCGCTTCCGAACCAAGGGAGACGCCAACGAAGCCGAAGACGGCGGAAAAGGCGTTCATTATAAAAACATTATTGGAAAACCCATATTAGCAATACCCTATTTAGGCTATTTCGCACATTATATTCAGCATCCGCCGGGGATGTATATCGCGATTGCAGCATGTGCAATCCTCCTGCTGCTTGTTTTTCTTCCCGATTTATTTTCGGGTAAAAGAAAGACTGCGGCGGAAAAAGTGCCGCCCTTTTCCGGCGGCCGGCAATAAGGGGCAACGCCGAAAGGCTCCCAATATATAAAACTTTTAGGAGGATTTTTAAGATGAAAACAAAAAGCAAAGCGCTGTTTCTGATGCTCTGTGCGGTACTGCTTGTGGCCGCTTCGGTATTGGGAACCATGGCCTACCTGACCTCTACAGATGAGGTGGTAAATACCTTTACCGTTGGCTCTGTAGCCATCAAGCTGGATGAAGCCAAAGCAAATCCCGATGGCACTCTTGTTGAAGGTGCCGGCCGAGTCGAAGCCAACAGCTACAAGCTTCTGCCCGGCCATACTTACCATAAAGATCCTCAGGTTACCGTGCTTAAAAACAGTGAAGCCTCTTATCTCCGCATGACCGTTACCTTCAGCAAGGCAGCCGAGCTGGATGCGATCTTTGCGCCCACCGGTGCAGATTTAACAAGTATCTTCGGCGGCTATAACAGCAGCAATTGGATCTATAAGGGCAATACAGAAGATCCCGCGGCCAATACCCGCACCTATGAATTCTGGTATAAGGAAGCTGTTGCTGCGCCCGATCAGGATGTAGCGCTCGATGCCCTCTTTGAAAACATCACCGTTCCCGGCATGGTGACCAATTCTCAGCTCGATTCGATCAAAGAGATGACGATCAAAATCAATGCCTACGCCATTCAATCA
>QAKW01000033.1:0-5136 GCA_003343605.1 Clostridiales bacterium | reverse complement strand
ACATAATATAAATTATGTATTTTTTGGAGGATCATCATTGAAAGATTACAATCAACAAAAAGAAATCTATGAAACCTGTATCCTTTGCGGCGTAAAAACCAGCGTTCCGCGCTCTGCTCCGGTGGCGGCCAGAGCGTGTTATGTACCTGGGTGCGGCCAGCTTTGCAGGGAATGCTACAGCAAATTAGAATCGAAAGATCCTCAAGTTCAATGTTTATATTCCGGCCAAAAAGCAGATTTAACATTTGAGGAATAATCTTGTTATCAGCCTACAGGATAGGTTGATAACAATGCAGAAAGGAACCGAACGTGAAATCGAAACGCAATAAAATATGGAATATTGTTACGACCTTTTTGGTTTTTCTGGTGGTACTGATTGCAGTAGCTCTCGCCGGTGTGCGGCTTTTGGGGCTCAAAGTTTATACGGTATTATCAGGCTCCATGGAGCCTGCCTTTCACACCGGATCTCTGATCTATGTGAAATCCGTGGATTATAAAAAGCTGAAAACAGGTGATGTGATTACCTTTATGCTTGATGAAGATACCATCGTAACGCATCGTATCGTTGCGGTGATTCCAGATGAAACAGATGCGTCGGTCATTCGCTTCCGAACCAAGGGAGACGCCAACGAAGCCGAAGACGGCGGAAAAGGCGTTCATTATAAAAACATTATTGGAAAACCCATATTAGCAATACCCTATTTAGGCTATTTCGCACATTATATTCAGCATCCGCCGGGGATGTATATCGCGATTGCAGCATGTGCAATCCTCCTGCTGCTTGTTTTTCTTCCCGATTTATTTTCGGGTAAAAGAAAGACTGCGGCGGAAAAAGTGCCGCCCTTTTCCGGCGGCCGGCAATAAGGGGCAACGCCGAAAGGCTCCCAATATATAAAACTTTTAGGAGGATTTTTAAGATGAAAACAAAAAGCAAAGCGCTGTTTCTGATGCTCTGTGCGGTACTGCTTGTGGCCGCTTCGGTATTGGGAACCATGGCCTACCTGACCTCTACAGATGAGGTGGTAAATACCTTTACCGTTGGCTCTGTAGCCATCAAGCTGGATGAAGCCAAAGCAAATCCCGATGGCACTCTTGTTGAAGGTGCCGGCCGAGTCGAAGCCAACAGCTACAAGCTTCTGCCCGGCCATACTTACCATAAAGATCCTCAGGTTACCGTGCTTAAAAACAGTGAAGCCTCTTATCTCCGCATGACCGTTACCTTCAGCAAGGCAGCCGAGCTGGATGCGATCTTTGCGCCCACCGGTGCAGATTTAACAAGTATCTTCGGCGGCTATAACAGCAGCAATTGGATCTATAAGGGCAATACAGAAGATCCCGCGGCCAATACCCGCACCTATGAATTCTGGTATAAGGAAGCTGTTGCTGCGCCCGATCAGGATGTAGCGCTCGATGCCCTCTTTGAAAACATCACCGTTCCCGGCATGGTGACCAATTCTCAGCTCGATTCGATCAAAGAGATGACGATCAAAATCAATGCCTATGCCATTCAATCAGATGGCTTTGCAAATGCAGAAGCCGCCTGGGCTGCATTCCCGGCGGAATAATCCTTATATAATGGGCGTCGCCCATATTATATAAATCCCTGATGAAAGGAGGAAATCAACATGAAGAAAAAAAGTTTAGCGCTTATTTTCTCTCTAGCTCTGATTGTGATTGGTATCGCAGGCGGTACATTGGCCTGGCTGACTGCTAAAACCAACACGGTGGTCAATACCTTTACCACCAGCGATATTGAGATCACACTGGCAGAAAGTACTGGCGATACATACAAAATGGTTCCGGGCTTTACCATCGCCAAAGATCCAAAAGTCACGGTTCTGGAAGGCAGTGAAAAATGCTACTTATTTGTGAAGCTGGAAAAGTCAGCAAATTTTGATGCCTTCTTAAGCTATGAAATAGCAGATGGCTGGACAGCCCTTGACGGCACTGCCAATGTATATTACCGCGTGGTTGAACCGGCAGACATGGGCACCAATTACAGCGTTCTGAAAAATGATCGGGTAACTGTTCTAGAAACCGTTACCAAAACTGATTTGAATGGTTTAACAACAGATACTTACCCAGATCTCAAGATAACGGCCTACGCATCTCAATACCACAAAAATGCCACCGAGATCTTTACGGCCAGCGAAGCATGGACCAGCATTTCCGGCAATTGAGCTGCGCCTATCATACTATTTTTAAGGAGAAACCATCATGAAGAAAAAAATTCTGGCTTTGTGCCTGATTATTGCGCTGGGCGCTACCGCGGTGATCGGCGGTGCTCTGGCATACTTTACCGATAAGGATGTAAAGGTTAATACCTTTACTGTTGGCTCCGTGTCAATCGATCTGATAGAATCTCAGCTGCATCGTACCAATGCAAGCGGCAATAGCCTGCTGGCCTCTCCCGCATTTGCCGATCGGCTGATTGCCGCCGATGAATACGCCGCCGCTCATGGTTGGAGCAATACCTACTATCCTGATTCTCTCATCAAATCAGATGCGGAAACCTATCAGGAAGAATACCTATCTGAAGCCGGCAGCAATATGGTTCCCGGATCCAATGTACATAAAATGCCCTATGTTTTAAACACCGGCAAAAACGATGCTTATGTACGCGTGCGTGTGCAGATCCCCTGCAGTCTGTTCGTGATCCTGGACAACGGCCCCAGCATGTGGACGACCACTGCGATGAATGTTGGCGATGTTACCTCCGAGGCGGTCGACGCCTATCTGGCAGCCGGCGATGCCGATCAATTCATTGCGCAGACCGGCGATGCCTATAAAGTAATCAATCAAAACGGCGTAGCATGCTATGAATTCGATTTCACCTATACCAAAGCATTGGCGCCTGAAGAGATGACCTTCTGGAACTGTTGGGGGAACATCCGCATTGCCCCCACGGCTACCGCAGGAGATCTGCAAGGCGTTGAATCCTTCGAGGTGCGCGTTGAAGCCGACGCGATCCAAGCGGAGGGTTTTGAAAACGCCGCTGCTGCGTTCACCGCTTTTGACGCTGCATAAAAAATTTCCGTTTCTGTTCCTGCGCCTTTCGGGGCGCAGGGCAGAGACGGGTGTAATCCGCTTCGGTAGCCCCATTCTCTGATTATACCCGTCTGTGCCCTGTACGGAACAATCATATGATAGGAGCTGATGCTATGAAGAAAAAAATTGCTGCCGCCGCGGCGATGGTTCTCTGCCTTTCTCTGCTGGCCTATGGAACCATTGCCTATTTTACGGCGGAGGATACGGCGGTGAATGTGATTACCGCCGGCAATATTAAAATTCAGTTGCAGGAAACAATGATTCCGGAAGACGGCGGAGAGCCGGTTGCTTTTCACGGTCCTCTGGAGAGTTTACCCGGCAGAGAACTCTCCAAAATCGTGCAGGTAAAGAATACGGGAGAGCATCCGGCGTATGTTCGCATCGCCCTTCAGAAGGAAATCCTACGTGTGCAAGAGCACCCGGAGGAGCCCGATCTTTCTCTGGTTTCTCTAAATATCAATACGACTGACTGGACCGAAACAGACGGATACTATTATTACAATAAACCGCTTGCCTCCGGCGAAATTACAGAGCCGCTTTTTACCACGGTTTCTTTTGCCGCAGAGATGGATAACGCTTATCAGAACAGTAAAACAGTGATTCATATTTACGCATTCGGCGTTCAGGCAGAAAATAACGGCCCGCATATTTCAGAAACTGCGGGCTGGCCGGAAATCCAATAAGGAGGGTGAAACGTTATGAGAAAATTGGCAAAACAACGTATGATTTCTTTTGTTCTTGCCCTGGCGGTATTTATTTCTGCCATTCCGGTGGAAATCGCCGGTGCCGGCAGCTTCGAAACCAGTACGGTCAGGATCTTACATCAAGGCAAGGAAACCGCCGCTCTCACCCTATTGGAAGACGGTAAGGAAACACTGTATGTTGATACCACCCTCTCCGGGGATATCAAATATGCCTGGCAGATCAAAACAAACGCAGATTCCTGGGTGGCGGTCAAGGGATGTCACAAAGATTTTTGCGATGTTTCCTACGCGCTGATCGGCAGTCTTCTGGATGCGGGCGGAACAGCGTGGCTGCGCTGTGTTGCCGCGGTAGGAAATCATACCTTTTACAGTGAACCGGTGGCTGTAACAGTCTCTTTTCAGGCAAAATCATCTTATGTTTCCACAGCCGCAACCGGCGGCGAAGCCCGGCCTTTGGTTCTGAGAGCCAATCGCAGCGGAGCCGCTGCCGCAGCAGATGAGACGCCCGACAGCCACACGATTATCATTAATTACAAATACACAGATGGTACCGCCGCCTATGATCCAACTGTTTTATCGATAGAAGATGGCGGTTATGTGAATTATGCCTTCAACAGCCCGGTTATTATCGGTTATACGCCTGTGCGTATGATGGATGGAGCATATACGGACGCCGCAACGGTTTCCATTTACTATGAGGCACTGCATGAAAGTGTGACAATCGACGTTATTTATATGCCCGCAGAAGTTCAATATACCGTAAATCACTATTTACAAAATGTTATGGACGATCACTATGAACTGGCATATACAACAACCGGCAAGCAGCTTACCGGGCTCCAGGTGCCCGACTGTACCATGGACATCAGCGGCTTTTCTGCGCTCTATTACGAAAAATTAACGGTAGCGGCCGATGGCAGCACCGTAATTGATATCTACTACGACCGCAACTATTATCTGATCGATTTTAATCTCGACGGCGGATACGGGATGGAGCCGGTTTATACCCGCTACGGTTCTTCTATTTCCGCCCATCAGCCCGCCAAAGCGGGGTATACCTTCTCGGCATGGGAACTATTGGAATTTGATGGGCGGGCCGCTGCTGAGGAAGAAAAATCCACCTACGACATCAATGGCCGGCAAATCACCGTTCCCTGTGCCAATTTAACCTATAAGGCCGGATGGCTGCAGGGCGCCTCCTCCTATACCGTTGTATATTGGAAAGAAAATGCCGATGACAATGGCTACAGCTACTGGACGCATCAAACAATCAGTGAACATGTGAAATCCGGCGATCTTGTAAGCGGCGGTGATACGGTGGCTGGCCTGGTGGAAGACGCGGCCTATTTTACCTATAATGACGCTAAAACAGATAAAAACGTTT
>QAKW01000048.1 GCA_003343605.1 Clostridiales bacterium | reverse complement strand
CGCATTCCGCAAACAAAGCGATGATCCGGGTGACGGATCCGTGAAACGGATATCCGGTCGATGGGGATCATGGAAATCACGCCGCAGCCCAGATCCACAAAAGCGCCGAACTGCTCCAGATGGGTTATACGGGCTTCTACAACCATCCCCGGCTTCAGGGTTTCAAAAAGATAGCCGCGCAGCGCTCCTGCGCTGCCCGGCGCGAAAGCAGTGCCACCTTCTTCCGTCCGATCAGCGTAAATCCCTCTACAATGAATGATACCATTTTATTTACCCGGGTAATAATGGCAACGTCTTTCACCGTGCCCTCTTTAATGCCCATTGCAGCCTCTTCACGGGGAATATAGCCGGTCATCGGGCCAAGATCAACAAAGAGATTATGTCCGCTGTCGCACAGCGTGCAGCGCGCCTGTAAAATCACCTGCTCTTCGCATGCGCGGGAGAGCCCCTGCTCCGTTTCCAGATATGGACGGTCCTCCGCCCGTTCGGTCCCTTCCGGACGGTATGCTTCCTTTATCATCGTATTCCATTCCTTTCAACCTGATCTTGGTAAAATATATATGAAAAGGCAGGGAAATGTATAACTTATTTTGGTAAACTTACGATTTGAAAGACCTTCTCTCCTATGATATACTATATAAGTATATAAATATTGTAGAGGGAGGGGATCCTGAAAAATGGACGTGCAGGTTTCCGATATCGTTGTGATGAAAAAAAAGCATCCCTGCGGCTGCAACCGGTTCCAGGTTTTGCGGATCGGAATGGATTTTAAAATCCGCTGTCTTCAGTGCGGTCATGAGATCATGGCGCCCCGCCTCAAAATCGAAAAAAATATTAAAAGAATTGAGCGTGAATCCCATGATTGAAAAGCTGCGTTCGATCGACGGTCGGTATGAAGAAATCAGCCGCCGCCTTTCCGCGCCTGAAACAATGGGGGATCAGGCGGGTTATGCCGCGCTGATGCGGGAATATAAGCAATTGACGCCGGTGGTGGAAAAATTCCGCCAATACCAAACTTTTGAGGCGCGTTTTAAAGAAGCCGAGGCGCTGCTCCGGGATCCCCTGGATCCGGAAATGAAGGAGCTGGCCGAGCTGGAATTCCGGGAAAACCGGCAGCAGATGGAAAGCTGTGTGGAGGAGCTCAAAGTTTTACTTCTCCCCCGGGATGAAAATGATGATAAAAACGTTATTATAGAAATTCGGGGCGGCGCCGGCGGAGAAGAAGCCATGCTTTTTGCGGCCGCTTTATATCGGATGTATACCATGTATGCCGAATCAAAGGGCTTTCATTATGAAGTGTTGTCTCTCAATGATACGGAACTCGGCGGTATAAAGGAAATCGCCTTTTCCATCCGGGGAGAGGGCGCTTTTTCACGTTATAAATTTGAAAGCGGCGTTCACCGGGTTCAGCGGGTGCCGGAAACGGAAAGCGGCGGGCGGATCCACACCTCTACGGCCACCGTTGCGGTTCTGCCCGAGATGGAAGAAATCGATTTCGAGATCAATCCGGCCGATCTGCAGATCGATACCTTTCGCTCTTCCGGCGCGGGCGGGCAGCATGTAAATAAAACGGAAAGCGCCATCCGGATAACCCACCTGCCAACAGGGCTGGTTGTAGAATGCCAGGATGAGCGGAGCCAGCATAAAAACAAGGAACGCGCACTGAAGATTCTGCGTTCCCGTTTGGCGGAGATAGAGCGTTCAAAAAAAGAGGCCGCACTGGCCAGCGAACGGAAAAGTCAGGTTGGCACCGGCGACCGCAGCGAGCGCATCCGCACTTATAATTATCCGCAGGGCCGGGTCACCGATCATCGGATCGGCCTGACTCTTTATAAACTGGAGCAAATTCTAAACGGCGATCTCGATGAATTGATCGATGCGCTGATCACCAGCGATCAGGCGGAAAAACTGAAAGGTGCGCAAAGCTGAGATGGATACCACACTGTTTTCATGCTCTTCTGCGGAAGAAACCGCATACGCCATGCAGGAATGCGGCGCGCTGATCCGCCGGGGCGAGCTGGTTGCCTTTCCCACTGAAACGGTTTATGGGCTGGGGGCAAATGCGCTGGATGCAGAAGCCGTGGCCCGAATATTCCGGGTTAAAAACCGCCCGGCCGATAATCCGCTGATCGCACACATCAGCGGGTTTGAAATGATCAGCCGTGTCGTATCCGCGGTTCCGGAGGGGATCGAAGCACTCACCCGGCGTTTCTGGCCCGGGCCGCTTACGGTGGTTTTTCCCCGTGGGAAAGAAATACCGGCCGTTGTCTCTGCCGGGCTTGATACGGTTGCGGTGCGCTGCCCTTCCCATCCGATCGCAAATCAGCTGATCCGTGCGGCGGGCGTGCCGGTTGTTGCGCCAAGCGCCAATCTTTCCGGGCGCCCCTCCCCTACCTGCTTTGCCCATTGCAAAGAGGATCTGGGCGGTAAGGTAGCGGCCATTATTGATGGCGGAAGCTGTGAAATCGGCCTGGAGAGCACCGTGGTGCTGCCGCTCGGAAATAAGCGGCTCAAGCTGCTGCGGCCCGGCGGCATTACCGCCGCAATGCTGGAAGATGCCGGCTTTCATGTAGAGATGGATCCGGCGATCCTCGCCCCGGTCCGGGCCGGCCAGAAGGTCTCTTCTCCCGGAATGCTCCACCGCCACTATGCCCCCAGGGCACCGCTGACGGTGGTAACCGGCGATCCGGAGGCGGTTTGCAGCGCCATTATCAACAAACAGGGGCCCCGCATTTGGGTGCTGGCCTTTGATGAATATCTGCATTGTTTTGATCAGGCGCTTTCCTTTGGTTCTGAGACGGATAGCCGCTCTCAGGCCCGCGCACTTTTTCAGGCTCTGCGCCAGTTTGATTCCCTCCCCTGCGATCAGATTTACGCCATGAAGCCCTCCGGAGAGGGGGAAGGACTTGCTGTATGCAACCGGCTGCTTCGCGCAGCCTCCTTTCATATGATCCCTGCTGAAAGGCTGTGATTGATTTGATTATTGGTTTAACCGGATTCAGTGGCGCCGGAAAAAGTACTGTCGCCTCCATTTTTGCAGAATATGGATTTACTGTTTTAAACTGTGATAAACTGGTACATGAGCAGGTATACCGGGATCCGCAGGTTTTAAAGGCCGTTGCCGCGGCTTTCGGCCGTGATTGCCTGCAGGGCAATGCATTAAACCGTGCGGTGCTGCGCGCGCGCACGTTGGGCAACCCGGAAGAAACCGCCCGGCTGAATCAAACGGTAATGCCCTATATTCTAAACCATATTGAATTCTTCTTATCGGAGCATTCCGGCCGCCGGATTCTGTTGGATGCACCGCTTTTATTCGAAAGCGGCCTCCATCATCGCTGCGATAAGGTCATCTGCGTTGTCTCCAGCCAAAAAGAAGCCCTCCGGCGTATCATCCGGCGGGATCAACTGACGCCCGAAGAGGCCCGCAGGCGCCTGAGCAGCCAGCATTCCGCGGAATATTACACGCAAAGAAGCGATTATATTATCAACAATAACGAAGGGATTTCCGCACTGCGAAAGCAGGCGTTGGAAATATTGAATCAGATAAATGATCAAGCATTATAAAGCCTTAGCGCTCAGCCTCGCGGCTGTTTTGATTTTGGGCGTGTTCTGCCTGATATGCCGCCCGCTTTTTAAAATTACGCCGGCGGTTCATATAGATTACGAAGATCTGGTTAACCTATATGCAAGGGAATATCATCTTGACCCTGCTCTGGTCTATGCGGTGATCCGGGTTGAAAGCAACTTTCAGCCAGACGCCCGGTCTCAGGCAAACGCATACGGGCTGATGCAGATTACGGAAGATACGCTGCAATGGGCAATGCTGCGGGAGGGCTGGAATGCGGCCTACACGGCGGAAGACCTGACCGATCCTGAGATCAACATCAAATACGGATGCCTGATCCTCTTTTTGCTGCTGGCGGAATTTGAAGATACCGATACAGTTCTGGCCGCTTATAACGCCGGCCGCGGAAACACTTTAAAATGGCTCAAGGACAGCCGCTATTCCGAAGACGGAATCCGCATTTCCGCCACGCCTTACAGTGAGACAACCGAATATATCAAAAAGGTCAATAAATATTACCGGCAATATCAAAATATGTTAGGAGAAGCGTCATGAGTTTATTTTATGAGACCAGAAGCATTTATGAAAACAAGGATGAAATTCCGGCCATCTTTGCTTCCGCCGCCAACTATATGGAATTTTTATCCCGCTGCAAAACCGAACGCAGCTGCGCGGCCTATTTTAGGGAAAAGGCAGAAGAAAAGGGTTTTCGTCCGCTCGAAAAGGGCTCTGCGCTCAAGCCAGGCGATAAATTCTATCTCTTAAACCGCGGCCGGGCCATTTATCTGGGCATCAAGGGCCGCCTGCCGGAAAGCGAGGGGATTCATCTGGTTGCGGCGCACATCGATTCTCCCCGTATTGATCTCAAGCCCTGCCCGCTTTATGAATCCGATGGGCTTGCCCTGCTTAAAACGCATTATTACGGCGGCATTAAAAAATATCAGTGGACCGCCGTACCCCTGGCGCTGGAAGGCGTTGTGATTCTTCAAAACGGGCAAACGGTTGATATCGGCGGAAACGGCTATACCTTCTGCATATCCGAGCTGTTGATCCATCTTTCACACGAGCAGATAGAAAAAAGCGCCTCTAAAGTAATTGAAGGCGAAAATATGCGGGTCATTGCCGGGAGTATCCCGGATATGACCGTGGATAAAGATAAAGTAAAATCCGCGGTATTAAAAATACTGAACGAGCAATATGGAATGACAGAAAAGGATTTCATCTCCGCGGAGCTCACGCTGGTTCCCCAATATAATCCGGCGGAGCTGGGATTTGATAAAAGCCTGGTTGGCGCATACGGGCAAGACGACCGGATCTGCGCCTATACCGCTTTTGAAGCCCTGATGCAGACAGAAGCCCCCGCCCATACAGCCCTGGTTGCACTGGTGGATAAGGAGGAAATCGGTTCCGATGGCGTCAGCGGAATGCAGAGCCGGTTTATGGAACTGGCGATCAGCCGGATAGCCCCGGAAGAAAACCTGCTGGAAATCTGCAATCAATCCCTCTGCCTCTCCGCAGATGTAAACGCAGCGTTTGATCCGCTCTACCCCGCCGCAACCGAAGCACAGAATTCCTGCCGTCTGGGCCACGGGCCCTGCATTACCAAATATACCGGCGCGCGGGGCAAAAGCGGTACTTCCGATGCCTCAGCGGAAACCATGAGTTATTTTACCCGCCTGTTTGATCAAAACGGCATTCGCTGGCAGACAGGCCTGTTGGGCGCCGTAGACGCCGGCGGCGGCGGAACGGTTGCCAAATATCTGGCTAACCGTGATATCGAAACCGTAGACATCGGCATTGGGCTGCTCTCCATGCACGCACCCTTTGAGATTGCCTCAAAAGCAGATATCTATGAAACCATTCGCGCGTTCCACGCATTTTTAAAGTAAAGGAACTGAATATGATGAATCAGAACGATATTGGCTTTCAGCCGACCGACATTTTGGTCCCCCGTCAACTGGATATGAAAAAATGGAGCGTAGTGGCCTGCGATCAGTATACCAGCCAGCCCGAATATTGGGAGCGCGTTCGCGCTTTTGTGGGCGATGCACCCTCTACCCTTCGCCTGATGCTGCCCGAAATTGATCTGGGCAGCCGGGCGGAGCCCGCCGCAATTAACGCCTGTATGGCGGAATATCTGGAGGGGGAAGTTTTCCGCTGTCTTCCGGAATCCCTGATCTATGTGAAAAGAACACTTTCCAACGGCAAGGTACGTCAGGGCCTCATCGGCGCGCTGGATCTGGAATGTTACGACTATCATAAAGGCGCACAATCCCTCTGCCGCGCAACGGAAGGCACGGTGGAAGACCGGCTTCCTCCGCGCATCCGTATCCGGGAAGGGGCGGTGCTGGAAATGCCCCATATCATGCTCCTGATCAACGACCCTG
The DNA here is from genome assembly GCA_003343605.1 of Clostridiales bacterium. Classification (GTDB taxonomy): domain Bacteria; phylum Bacillota; class Clostridia; order Oscillospirales; family QAKW01; genus QAKW01. The sequence goes on along the minus strand of QAKW01000048.1, from coordinate 7,237 downwards.
CTTTTACCGTAATTGAGGCGCTGGAATCTATCCATCATGAATTTCAGAAAATATATGATTTCTCGCTGATGGAAAATGGAGGGCACCTGCACGGATACGCCATTAAAAAGGATCAGAGCGCTTCAATTCTCAAAGCGCTTGCTTCGCTGGCAGGTGCGCATGAAACGCCGCTTCTTTATGCGGTTGGCGATGGAAACCATTCGCTGGCCACCGCAAAGGCCTGCTATGAGCGGCTCAAGGAAAAGATCGGCGCGGCGGCACGCAGCCATCCCGCACGCTACTGCCTGGTGGAGCTGGTGAATCTGCATAGCCCGGCGCTGGAATTTGAGCCGATTCACCGCGTGGTCTTTCATGCTGATTCCAATCGTCTGATGGCAGCGCTGAAAAAAGCCGGGCTGGAAGAAGGCGGCGCCTATCCGCAGCAAATTCAGGTGGTTCAGAATGGGGTACATATCCCCTGCTCCTTCCGCCGGGAAAGTGCCAAGCTTGCGGTAGGCACCCTGCAAAACGCTTTGGACGCCTATTTGGCTGAAGAAGCCGGCGATATCGATTATATTCATGGCGCCGATGTGGTGGATGCGCTCTGTAAAGAAGAGAACGCCATTGGCTTTATCTTACCCGAAATGGCCAAAGAGGAGCTTTTCCCAACGGTTGTTGCCGATGGTGCACTGCCCCGGAAAACATTTTCTATGGGCAGAGCGCAGGATAAGCGGTTTTATCTGGAATGCCGGAGGATTCAGGCAGAATGATGTACGTACTGATCATTCTTTTTCTCGCGTTTGCGGCGCTGTTTTTCCTGCTTGGTCTCTCTTACCAGAACGGCAGCCGCCGTTTGGAAACCGGTGGAGATGCGCCCGCAGACGACCGTCGGTATTGGGAAGCCATAACCGTCAAGGTTAAAAAAAGTGCCTTTGCGGCTGCGGCCGGCGCGCTGCTGGCAGCGCTGGCGCTGGCACTGAAAAAGGCTGTTCCCGCTGAAATCGGGTGTATTACCGTTTTAGCGGCAATTGTTTATGCGCTGGGTACTTTATCTAAAAAAACTGTTTTCAGGCCCACGCCCGAAACGCTTGCCCTTCAGAAGAAAGGAAAGATCATTCTGCTGATCGGCTCTGCCCTTTTTCTGATTCTGACTCAGTTGGTATTTCGCTATTTTCTCTCTCTGGAGTAAAAAATAAAAACCGGCGCGCTTTTTGGGCGCGCCGGTTTTTATGATCAGGTATGTTCTTGAATCCAAGCCTCCACCTTATCTTTGGCGATCCTTTTAATGTCTTCTTTCGGATAGGCGGAATCCGTTCCGCCATTCACATAAATAAAATATTTTCCGTCAGCCGTCTGATAAAGGGTTTCCTCATATCCATCGGCATCGCCAAACGCTCCGGCCGTTGATTTTTTTATGATAACGGCCTTCTCCGTATCGTATTCATATTTGCATATGATCTTTTTCATGGTTACACTCCCTTTTCAAGTTCATATGCGAATATTATACTTATTTTTTCCCTGTTTTGCAATGGATTTTATAAAATTCTCTCTTTTGATGGTAAAAACAGGCGAATGATGGCTTAAAATAGTAATCTTAACGGTATAATATTCAAAATATCACAAATTATTCATTTCTTCCTGAACCTGCTTTTCGCATGCCCGCATGGCCAGAATTGTTTTTTCCAGCAGTTCATCCAGGCTCCAGCCCAACTGGTCGGCGCCTCTGGAAATAATATCGCGCGAACAGCCGGCGGCAAATTTTTTATCTTTATATTTCTTTTTCAGGCTGGAAAGCTCCATATCCTGAACGCTTTTGGAAGGGCGCATCCGGGCTGCGGCGCCGATCAGGCCGGTCAGCTCATCCACTGCAAATAAAACCTTTTCCATCTCTTTTTCCGGCTTTATATCAACACAGATCCCATAGCCATGAGAACATACCGCATGAATAAATGCTTCATCGAACCCGCCTTCCCGCAGCAGTTCCGGCGCTTTTTGGCAATGCTCCTTCGGATACAGCTCAAAATCAATATCATGCAGCAGACCCACCATTCCCCAATAGTCTGCATCGTGCCCCAGCTCCGTGGCGTACCAGCGCATAACGCCTTCCACTGTGAAAGCATGATAAAGATGAAATGGCTCCCGATTGTATTTTTGCAGCAGTGCCAGTGCTTTTTTCCGCTCCATTTTTAAACCGCCTCCGTTTAATATTTTCCAGATTGATCAAACAGTATAGAATACGCTGTTTGTATTATAGCACGCTTTAACAAAATGTCCATATATTTTTCATTGCTTATTCTCCCTTTTCCAAATTAAATATGGTAAAATATTGATTGTGAAAAGGCAAACAATTTTGCAATTGCCGAAAAATCAGAAAAGAGGATTCACTATGGAATCTACCAAGAGTATTACACTGGTGCAGCAGCTTCAGCATACGGATGATCTGGCAAAAATGCTGCGCCAGGAAACAAAATTCAGAACACTGATGTCTTATTACCGCTGTGCTATGATGGAGGTTGAAACTAAATTCAAAGTACTCAACGAAAGTCTTTCCATCGCCTATGACCGCAATCCCATTGAAACCATAAAATGCCGCCTGAAGGACCCGAAAAGCATTATCGAAAAACTCTGGCGAAAAAATTTGCCGCTATCGGTTCATTCCATTGAAGATGGGATTCATGATATTGCGGGGGTGCGCGTTGTCTGTGCGTTTCCGGAAGATGTTTATCTCCTGGCCAATTATTTGCTCAAACAGGATGATATTCTCTTAGTAAGAGTGAAAGACTATATTAAATGTCCGAAAGAATCAGGCTATCGCAGCCTGCATCTCATTGTGCAGATACCCATTTTTCTCGCAAACGAAAAACGGATGATGCATGTTGAAATTCAGCTTCGCACCATTGCGATGGATTTCTGGGCCAGCCTGGAGCATAAAATGAAATATAAAAAGGATCTGGAAGATATCGAAGATATCGCCGGCGAATTGAAAAGCTGCGCTGAAGAAATTGCCCGCCTGGATCTTGCGATGCAAAATATACGCAACCGCATTGAAAAGCGGGCAGATTAAAAAAACCCTCTTTTGTCTCTACAGACAAAAGAGGGTTTTTACATGGTGGAGACGGAGAGGATCGAACTCTTGACCTCTGCGTTGCGAACGCAGCGCTCTCCCAGCTGAGCTACGCCCCCATTTAGAAGAGAAATTCGAAGCGTCAGCGGCCCCATTTCTCCTCCTGCCCTGAATCAGGGTGGCGGAGATGGTGGGATTCGAACCCACGTGCCCGGCTAAGGACAAAACGATTTCGAATCGTTCTCGTTACGACCACTTCGATACATCTCCCTGTTGCTCGAATATTCTATCATAAAAAAATGAATTTTGCAAGAGAATTTCATATTTTTTTTAGAAAAATACTATAGTTTAATATGAAAAAAAGATTTATACTGATTCTCTGCCTTCTCTTGCTTCTCGCCCCTTCTGCAGATGCGGCGCTTGGCAGCAAGCGGCTGATCATTAATCACGGTGTTCAGGAAATTACAATCCATAAGGGAGAAAAAAAATGGCTCTATGTGCAGGATGGATGGAGCAAACTTCCGCAGCTGAAAGGCGTTTCCTTTTTTTCCGATAACACTTTTGTTGCAAGTGTTGGCCTTCACAGCGGAATACTGCGCGGCAACAGCATCGGAACCGCGCATCTTACCATTATGAGCAGCAAGGGCCACAGCGCTTATATCAAAATCAAGGTGGTGCCGGGAAAGGGCACGCATCTGATCGGGCCGCTTCTTTTTCTAGCTGGTGTTGTTTTCCTGCTGATACTGATCGCCATCAAAAAAAAATAGACGGCGCAATATCCGGAGTTCCAGATATTGCGCCGTCTTTTTAATTAATAACCCATCAGGCAGGCAATCATCTTGGCTACTTCAGCACGGGTGATATAGTTCTGACCAAACAGATACAGATCATCGCCCTCTCTGGAGCCGCCCATCAGCTTATACTTTGCAACCGCCATATGCATATAAGGAATCGCCCATTCAGAAACCTGATCTTCATCCTTGAAATCATGGATTATATATTCACGGTCGATATCATTTTTATGCAGGCTATAATATTCGGCTGCATCCGTGGTAATCCCATCGTTGGTCATGCAAATGACCACAAGGATTTTTGCCACCTGCTCACGCGTAGCATTCGCATCACCGTTGAAATAAAGTTTCCCGGAGGCAACTTCCAGATCACCGGTCATAATCTTCGCGCTGGCAACAGCCTTTACATAAGGCAGTGCCCATTCGGCAACAGAATCTGCATACGAAAGCGTAACATTGCTGTATTTGCTCACATCCAGACCCATTACCCGGCTGGCAACCGCGGCCAGCTCATAACGGGTAATATGGCTTTCCGCATTGAGATTCTGATATTCATCGCCCCGCAGCAGGCCATAATGGCCGTCGTTCAGATAGTTCACATAGGGTGCCGCCCAGGCCGGAATCTGATCCGCATCGTTATACTGCGTTACGCCCCGATCGGAAACAATGTTCACCACAAAATTGCTCAGCGGAATTGCAGCGCTATAAACAAGATCGCTATCGGGAAGTTTATAGGTGCGGTTTCCGGCCGCTCTCATTACATAAACCTTTGTAATCTTCTGATCCAGGTTAAATACTGCGTCAGTCACCGGAATCGTCATAGCGGAATCGGCAAAGAAGGTAACATCGCAACCGGTGGCAACATCCTTCATCTCGCCGGACACAGTAACCTGATTCGTGCCGGCAGGCAGATAAATGGTATATTCCTTCAGCCCGGTCAGCAGGGCATTATACGTCTGGCCTCCGGCCGTTCCGGTAATTTCCGGAAGCGCACGGTTATCGGCCTGGGTAACAACCGTCACTTTGTAAACCGCACTGGTAACACCGTCTTCCGCCGTTACCTTGATATAGGCAAACGCACTGCTGGTTCCCAAAACGGTGAAAATATTGTTTTCACACAGTTCCGTGCAATAATAATCGGAATAAACCGCATAACTTGCACCACCAGAAACCGTAGCATGGATCTGTGTCGTATTGGCCAGCCCAAGATTCAAAAGATAGCCGCTGCCGGTCTTTGTTGCGTTTTCAACAGACAGCAGTTCGCAAAGATTACTCTCAACAACCAGAATTCTCAGGGTATAATCAACTGTATTTTCGCCGTTTCCGGAAGTTACGCTGAGCCGCAGGCTCTGCTCACTGCCGGTATTGGCGATCGTATAGCTGCCGTCACTCAACGGCTCCAGCTCTGTTTCGCCCTGGTATACTTTCACCGAGGCACCCGTATAGGGAACCGGCTTGAAGGTAAACTCAGGAACAGAAACAGAAATAGAGGTTTCGTAAACATTATCGCCTACATAGGTAGCACCATCAACGCTGGAAAGGGCCGCAACAGGAATCTGGTCTGCTGCCAGATTTTCCATATGAAGCTCATAAATCTTGCTGGAAAGCTGATCTTCACTCGTTACCTTGAAATAAAGTGTAAGCGGAGAGAAGAGAATAAACATCCGGCTGGTATAAACCTTCGTGCATTCCGGATCAGAATAAAGCTCAAAGGTAGCGCCGTTGGAAACCGTTACGCTGTTTGCACGGTAGGTATAGATCGTGGTATCCACATAAGCGGTAATCTTACGCGCTTCCTGATCAACCAGGAAGCCATCGAAAGCGGTAAGGTCGCAGGCATTGTTCATCTGCCGTGTAACAATCACAACAAACTGCTGCACATCCGCCAGATTCTTGGAAGAAACCGTTACATAGAAAATATTTTCGGGCTGATCCAGAACCATTTCCGATACGGTTGTTCTGGAGCCATTCACCAGTTTTTCAATGGTGGCAACAGAATATTCGCCTACACTGAAGGGATTGGCGTAAACGGTGCAGCTTGCCGGAGCTTCATCTCGATAAACGAGCTGCGTCATGCCCTCGTAACGCTCATAGTCATAGGTGCCGGTGCCAAACATCCCGGAATTGAGTTCGTAAACGGCCTTATTGATAGAATCATCGTCCGAACGAACTGTCATATCCCAATCACGGAAAGTATACTCGATCTTGGCCCGGGTGCACTGCTCATAGGTGTAGTTCCCCGTGTTTCCTTCCGTAGCGCCAAAACGCAGCGCCGCATCCGGCAGCAGACCGGTAGAGGCCGAGATCCCGCCGGCACAATAGTTGCCGGAATAATCAAACATCGTGCCGTTTCCGGTGCCGTTGGTCAGCGGAATCCGGTTTTCAGATACCAGCCGGTTGCCCTTGCAGATAATCATCTCCGAACAGTCTTCACTTCCGCAGGTACCTTTAAAACGAGAGCTGGTAGGCGTGCAAGCCAGGAAGGTATCGGTATTTCCGCCGGTATCCACCAAGGTATTATTGGTCATGTAGAATTTCATATTGGTGCCGGTAAAATTGATTTCCATCGCACCATAGCCTTTGGCAAAGGCATTGTAGAAAATATTATTATCCAGATTATAGATAATGTTGGTTTTCTGAGCGGCGTTGCCTTTATGATCCGCTGTTGCGATCATATATAGGCTGCTCATGCTGTTGTTATTATAAAGATAGCAGTTTGTAATGGAGTAGTAAGGCTCGGCAACATCGCGGGAACGGAAAGAAGCCATAAAGGGCTTATTATTGGTCGCGTTTCCGAAGAATACGCCGTCGAGCACAAATTTTTCAAAATAGGGGCCGAATACCGTGCACTGCGCGTTGTGATCAATGCGGGTGTCATACATATACATCGTGCAGTTATCACCGCCGCTGCCAAAGGCCTTCCAGAAACGGAACAGCTGGCCGTTGGCCGCGCCGGTACGATCCAGACCACCGCCGGCATTATCGGCGTAAACATTTTTAAAGATCGTTACGTTATCACCCCAGCGCACCTCATCGTCCACATAGGAGCAGCCCGGGCCCATTTTAATACCATCAATGGTAATAATGAAATCATCCGCGGATTTATCTACCCGGATGCAGGCGTTAAAGGTGGATTCATAGGCGCTGTTGGCGCGCGCCTCGTTCACCGTCCAGGCAGAATTGACCAGATTGCTCTGCGTAATCACATCGAAAGGCTTTTTATTGGGATTTACGCCATGCTGCTCTCCCAGAATAGTGCAGGAGCCGGTAAGCACCATCTCTTCATCATATACGCCGGCCGGAACCAGGATGGTTGGAATATCAATGCCCTTCCGGTTGGCGTAGGTGATCGCCTCACGCACAGAGCCAAATAAGGTTTCGCCCGCTGTCAGTTTATAAATCT
>QAKW01000002.1 GCA_003343605.1 Clostridiales bacterium | reverse complement strand
CACAATCACGGATACCAACCATATAGCGCATTTGAACCCCTTCCGCTACAGGGGCTACTATTACGATGCCGAAACCGGCTTCTACGCCACCGGCACCCGCTATTACGATCCGTTTATCGGCAGATTTTTGAATGCGGACGATACCGATGTAATGCTGGAACATCTGGAAGAGAGCCCATTATCAAAGAATCTTTATACTTATTGCCTGAACAATCCTGTAAATTATGCTGATCCATACGGCGACTTTGCATTGGCACTGGCCGGTGGCGGCTCTTTGACCGCAGGGGCTGCTTTGGGCGGCGCTAATTTTTGGAATCCTGTAGGGTGGGTTGTTTTAGGAATAACTGCGGTCGGCGCAATTGGATATATTGGTTATAATGTACATTTAAGGTCTAAATCCGGTAAACCAGCAAAGAAAAAAACATCGAAAAAGAGTGGGAAAGAGAAAGCCAGTGATGCACCTGACTGGGCTAAGAGGCAAAAGTATAACCCAAATCAATCTGCTGATAAAAATGCTAGAGAAGTACTAGACCAGAAATATGGAAAAGGAAATTATAAAACTGGTCCGGGATCTGAATTCAGTGAAATCAAGAAATGGCTACAACGTTCTAAAGGGTATAAATAAGGAGGTAACATAAAGTGAAAACTGCCTATAAGCTTGAACATAAAAGAGTTATTAATGACGATTTTAATGTTGATGAAGTATATGAAACAAAACTGCTCGGCTTTTTTTCATCTGAGGAAAAATGCAGAAAAGCGATTTGTAATTATTTAGAACAACCTGGTTTTAAAGATTATCCTGAAGATTTTGTGATAGAAAAAGTAGAAGCGAATATTGATGATTTCAACGATATTGCAGGAGATTTTAATTCATCAATTTTTTATCTGGCACATGAGTGGTATGATGGTGAATATGACCATATTTCACATTTGGGATATTATTCATCAATAGAAAAAGCAACGAGGGCAAAATTATTGTATTTGCTTGAACCCGAATATAAAAAATTTCCGGATGATTTTAGTATAGATGAGTACACAATTAATAAATGTGAGTGGCAAGATGGCTTTTTTACTTATTAACGGTATCCATAAGATATTAATTATTGTCCTAGTAAGAAAAGTAAACATGATTGCAATGCCCTTGATTAAATCAGGTTCAACGGTTGCTGTATATAGCGTGAGAAAGGCTACACATTGATGAATATCATGGTATAATAAAAAACAAAAGGAGGATGCGGAAAAAATGGACAAGGAAATGATAGCGTTTTGCGGAGCATACTGCGGGATATGTGAATGGAAGGAAAGGGTAGGCTGCAAAGGGTGCAAAACACAAGGCGGCAATATGTTTTGGGGCGAATGCGATAAGGCAAAATGCTGTATCGGCAAAGGCTTTACCCACTGCGGGGAATGTGCTGATATGCCCTGTCAAATACTGCTCAAACTGTTTGAGGACCTGGAGCATGGAGATCAAGGCGCACGGCTTCATAACCTGCAAAATTGGAAGAATGAAACCTATGTTTATGAGAAATTAAACAACGCAGCACAGGAGCAGGCAAAAAAATTATAGGGGAACGGGGATTTCATGGCAGCGCTGCCGGAGCGTATAACACCACACGTTGCGCAGTGAGAATTTTGGGGAAAAAGGCTTGAAAGTTCCCTGAAAATGGATTATAATGACTCTATCTGTAGAATATAACAGGAATTAATGGAAGGAGAATCAATCATGAACTACTCACATGAGGTTGAAAGTATGTGCGTGGTCGCCAAAGGTCCCAAGCATGGGCCTGCCCCGATTCCGGAAGAAGGAAGATGGGTAAAGGCAACGCAGATTACCGATATCAGCGGATTGTCCCATGGTATTGGCTGGTGTGCGCCGCAGCAGGGCTGCTGTAAGCTGACGCTGAATGTTAAAGAGGGTATTATTGAAGAGGCGCTGGTTGAAACGCTGGGCTGCTCGGGCATGACGCATTCCGCCGCGATGGCTGCGGAAATTCTGCAGGGCAAAACCATTCTGGAAGCGCTGAATACCGATCTGGTCTGCGATGCGATCAACGTTGCGATGCGCGAGATCTTCAAGCAGCTGGTCTATGGGCGCACGCAGACCGCTTTTTCCGAAGACGGCCTGCCGATCGGCGCTTCCCTGGAGGATCTGGGAAAAGGGCTGCGCTCCCAGGTTGGCACCATGTTTGCCACCAACGCGAAGGGCGTGCGTTACATGGAGATGGCTGAGGGCTACATTCTGAAGGTTGCGCTCGATAGCAATAATGAATGTATCGGCTATCAGTTTGTCAATCTCGGCAAGATGATGGATATGATCCGCAAGGGCGCCGATCCGAAAGATGCGTTTGAGAAAAACGTGGGTACATACGGCCGGTTCGATGAAGCTGCAAAGTACATCGACCCGAGAGAAGAATAAGGAAGGAGGAACAACAATGGCTACTTTTGAAGGTTACGAAAGAAGAATTGGTAAAATTCAGCCGGTTTTGGAGCAATATGGCTTTAAAACGCTGGATGAGGCAAACGATTATTGCTTGGAAAAGGGCATTGATGTTGCTTCTATTGTGAAAGGGGTTCAGCCGATCGCATTTGAAAACGCCTGCTGGGCGTATACGCTGGGCTGCGCCATCGCGCTGAAAAACGGCTGCAAGAGCGCGGCGGAAGCGGCAAAGGATATCGGCATCGGTTTGCAGGCGTTTTGCATTCCGGGCTCTGTGGCCGAAACCAGAAGCGTTGGTCTGGGCCACGGAAATCTTGCCTCCATGCTGCTGGAAGAAGAAACCAAATGCTTCTGCTTTCTGGCGGGGCATGAGTCTTTTGCGGCTGCCGAAGGCGCAATCGGCATCGCCAGAACAGCCAACAAGGTGCGTAAGGAGCCGCTGCAGGTGATCCTCAACGGCCTGGGCAAAGACGCCGCGTTTATTATTTCGAGAATCAACGGCTTTACCTATGTGCAGACCGACTACGATTTCTATACCAGCGAGCTGAAGATTGTTGGCAAAACAGCCTATTCCAATGGCGATAAGGCAAAGGTTCGCTGCTATGGTGCAAACGATGTTCTGGAAGGCGTTGCTATTATGAAGCACGAGCATGTAGACGTTTCCATCACCGGCAATTCCACCAACCCAACCCGGTTCCAGCATCTGGTTGCGGGCACCTATAAAAAATGGTGCTATGAAAACGGCAAGCAATATTTTTCCGTTGCCTCCGGCGGCGGTACCGGGCGCACCCTGCACCCGGATAATATGGGTGCCGGTCCCGCTTCTTATGGCCTGACCGATTCCATGGGCCGGATGCATGGCGACGCGCAGTTCGCCGGTTCTTCCTCTGTTCCCGCTCATGTTGAGATGATGGGCCTGATCGGGATGGGCAACAACCCGATGGTCGGCGCCACCGTGGCCTGCGCCGTGGCGGTGGAAGAAGCGCTCGCAAAATAATATCTTCCTGCATTAATACTGGTTTTATTCTGAAAAGAGCTGCTCTGCAAAGCAGCTCTTTTTATTTTTGCGGGGATGCGCCGGTTGTTTTGAAAATGGCGCTTTCCGCTTGCGGGGCATCTTCTGTCTGAAATAACGGGTTTGTACGGATATTCCCCCTTTTTTTCGCATAAGTAGTACGGGGTGAATACATGAACAATCGAAAATTTATTCAAAACGCGGCCCTGCTGACCGGAACCGGGCTGGTGCTCCGGGCGGCGGGGCTTTTACTTCGGGTTTTAGTCGCCAATGTTCTGGGTGAAGAGGGCATGGGCCTCTATTCGCTTACCTTTACGGTTTACAACCTGTTTATTACATTGGCGCAGTCTGGCATTGCCGTTGCGGTAACGAGGCTGGTGGCACAGTATCTGGCGCTGAAGCAGCCCGGCAGGGCAAAGGGGGCGCTGCGCTCCTGCCTGCTCTGGGCGGCAGGTCTGGGGGGCGGCTCCTGCGCGCTTCTTTTTATCTGCAGCGATTTTTTGGCCGCGCGCTGGATCGGCAACGTCTCCTGCGCGTTCGCGCTGAAAATGCTGGCGTTCTCACTCCCGTTTATGGCAATATCCGCCTGTTATGCGGGCTATTTTGTCAGTCGGCGGGAAGTGCAGCCCAATTGCCTGGCGCAAACGCTTGAGCAGGCGGTCCGGCTGGGAATCGTAGCGCTGGTGGTTGTCATGTTCCGCAATTCCGGCTTATCGGTGCTGCTGGGAATGGTTGTTTTGGCCAATACCATCTCTGAGGGGGTTTCCTGCCTGTTTCTGATGCTGGCCTGCCGCAGGCGCCCGATTCTTGCCCGGGCGATACGGCCCGAAAAAGGCGGAATACGGAAAATCGCCGTGCCGGTTGCGGCTTCGCGTTATCTTTCCACCGGCCTGCACGCAACAGAAAATATGCTGATCCCCACTGCAATCGCACGCTACACCGGCAGCTATTCCCTGGGGCTCGCCCAATTCGGCGCGCTGAAGGGAATGGCGATACCGCTGCTGTTTTTCCCGGCCTCTTTTCTCAACGCGCTCTCCTCGCTTCTGGTGCCGGAGGTTACAGATACCTCCGCACGCGCCGATTGGCGTTCCACGCGATCGATCGTTGCCCGGGCGCTGGGTATTACGATTATGCTTTCGGTGATGATTTCCGGCGTTTTCTTTATCTATGGCGATCTGCTGGGGCAGGTCTTATTCCACAGTGAAACGGTGAGTATGATGCTTCGGGTTTTGGCGCCGATTACGCCTTTTATGTATATGGACACCATTGCGGACGGTCTTCTGAAAGGGCTGGATCAGCAGGGCAAAACCCTGCGCAACAATACCATCGATTCCACCCTGCGGATCATTTTAATCGTTTTTGCAGTGCCGGCGTTTGGTATCTACGGATTTTTAGGGGTCATGGTATTCAGCAATATTCTGGTTGCATCTTTAAACATGGGAACGCTGCTGAAAGCCTGCCGCCTGAGCTTTCAGTGGAAGGAATGGGTGATGAAGCCGCTGGTGGCGCTTGGCCTGGCAACTGCCGCCTGGGCGTTTTTGCCGCTTCGGGGAACGCTTTTGAAAATGATTGCCGGAATTGCCGTATGGTGCGGTATTTATCTTTTATTCTATTGGTTGACACTGCCGGAAAAAGAATCTATAATAGAAAAAAGAAGGGCGCGGGAAAGGAAGAAAGAAACGTGAAAGAAAAGCTGTTGAATGATTTTGCGGAAGTTCCGATTGTGGCGGCGGCCAAAAGTGCCGGTGAGCTGGAACACTGCCTGAAAAGCAAAAGCCGGGTGATTTTTGTTTTGTTCGGCGATATCTGCAAAATCGCCGGTGTGGTGGATCAGATTAAGGCCGCGGGAAAAATCGCGATCGTACATCTGGATCTGGTGGACGGCCTTGCGCCGAAGGATGTAAGCGTTGATTTTATCGCGGGGCAGACCAAAGCCGATGGGATCATTTCAACGAAGAGCAGCCTGATACGTTACGCCCATCAAAAAGGGCTGCTGACGATTCAGCGCTATTTTCTCCTGGATTCCCGCGTTTTGGAGAATATTGCAAAAACAGCCTCGCCCGCCGATTTTCTGGAGGTATTGCCGGGTGTGATGCCGAAAATCATTCATCTTCTGGCCGAAACAACCGGAAAGCCGATTATTGCCGGTGGGATGATTCGAGATAAGGAGGATGTGCTGGCGGCGCTTTCCGCCGGAGCGGTCGCCATTTCTTCCACCAACAGTAAAGTCTGGTTTGTTGAATAGCCGCGCGGCGGGGAAGAAAGGAACACGGAAATGAAAATTAAATTTTTAGGTGCGGCGCATGAGGTGACCGGCTCCTGTACGCTGCTGGAGGCCGCGGGAAAACGAATTTTAATCGATTGCGGTATGGAGCAGGGCGCCGATATTTATGAGAACAGCGCGCTCCCGGTTACACCGGCAGAAATCGATTGCGTTTTGCTCACGCACGCCCATATCGATCATTCGGGCAAGCTGCCGATGCTGAAGGCAGGCGGCTTCAGCGGCCCGATTTATGCAACGGGCGCAACGGTTCAGCTCTGCGGCATTATGCTGCAGGATTCCGCGCATATTCAAGAGCAGGAAGCGGTTTGGCGCAACCGGAAGGCGGAGCGTGCGGGGGAAGCGCCTTATGTGCCCCCCTATACGGTGGAAGACGCTTTGCAGACAATGCAGCTTTTTGTTTCCTGCAGCTATCATCAGGAGTATCCGGTTTTGGAGGGGGTGTGCGTCCGGTTTCTCGATGCCGGCCACCTGCTGGGCTCTGCCAGCATCGAAATCACGGTAACCGAAGGGGAAGACCGGCAGGTGCTGCTTTTTTCGGGTGACATCGGCAATGTAAAGCGGCCGCTGATCCGGGATCCGGAAATGCCGGCATATGCCGATACCGTGGTGATCGAATCCACTTACGGAACACGCCTGCACGGCGAGCGGAAAGATTATATCGGGCAGCTGACCCGCATTTTACAGGATACCTTCGACCGCGGCGGAAATGTGGTGATCCCCTCTTTTGCAGTGGGGCGGACACAGGAATTTTTATATCTGCTGCGGAAAATTAAGGAAAAAGGCCTGGTTCATGGCCACGATGGCTTTCCGGTTTTTGTTGATAGCCCTCTGGCCGCGGAGGCAACCAAAATTTATTTCAGTGATCTGCAGGATTATTATGATCAGGAGATGCTGGATCTGATTGCCCGCGGGGTTAATGTTTTGGAATTCCCGGGGCTACAGATTTCTGTTACCAGTGCGGATTCCATGGCCATTAATGAAAATAAAACGCCGAAGGTGATTTTATCCGCCAGCGGGATGTGTGAGGCCGGGCGGATCCGGCATCATTTAAAACACAATCTCTGGCGCCCGGAGAGTACCATTCTGTTTGTGGGCTATCAGGCCGAAGGAACACTGGGGCGGCTGCTGCAGGATGGCGCCGCTTCGGTCAAGCTCTTTGGAGAGGCGATTCAGGTGCGTGCGCAGATTGCAACCATGGATGGCATCAGCGGGCATGGAGATCAGAAAATCCTGCTGGAATGGCTCGGCCATCTGCAGAATCAGCCGCGGGCGGTTTATGTGAACCACGGAAACGATACGGTATGCGATGAATTTGCCGCCATTATTACGCAGCGGCTTGGCTTTCCGGCCACGGCGCCTTATAACGGCGCTGTTTACGATGTTTCAACCGGCGCCTGCCTGGAAGCGGGGAACCGGGTGCGTCTTCAGCCCCGGAGCGCCAAAGAGCGCCGCAACAACACTGTTTTCGACCGGCTGGTTGCGGCGGGCAGGCGGCTTGCGGCTGTTATTGAAAAGTGCCGCGGCTTCAGCAATAAGGATCTGGCCCGTTTCGCCGATCAGATCAATCAGCTCTGCGACCGCTGGTCCGATCAGTAGAATCAGAAACCCGCGCCGGCGGGTTTCTTTTTTATGGCGGCGCGGCAGCTTTTCTGAAAAGGCCACATCTTCTTTCTTTTCTGCATATGATAAAACAAAGCAATCATGGTACAATAGTTCCTGAAAACCGAATATTTTCCCGTTTTGTTTGTCTTATCACTAGAAATACATTAGTATTCCTGCGTTCTTCGCCTTCCAAAACGAAAAAATCTTCTCGTTTCAGGCCGATGATAACGCTGTTTAGCTGAAAAAACGATTGTACCATAATTGCTTTGTTGAGAGGAAGGGAGGAATCAGAATGCCTGACGTTTATTTATCGCCTTCTGTCCGCCATTTTAACCAGGGCTTTGGTACTTACGGAACAGAAGAAGCAAGAATGAATCTGATTGCAGATGTTGTGGAACTGGAGCTGACGCGCAACGGGCTAACCACCGCGCGCAACAATCCGGCCTACGATTTAACGGGAACCGTGGCGGACGCCAACGCAAAAAATCCGGATATTTATGTTGCGATCCGTTCTGTTGCGGGCGAACCGAGCGCCCGGGGCGCAACGGTCTTTTATTACCGCCCCAATACGGGCGGCCAGCGGCTGGCGGAAGATATTTACCGGCAGCTTTCCGCTGTGATGCCCACGGAGGGGCGCGGCGTTCAGGAGGGAGCGAGCGCTTATGGCGGGCTTGGCTATTATGAGCTGAGAAAAACGCGCGCGCCGGCGGTGATTGTTGAGGTGGGGTATCACAGCAATCCGCTGGATGCGGATTTTATCGTTTCCCATGTTTATGAGATCGGCGTTGCCATTGCAAAAGGGATTTTAGATTATTTTGGTATGCCCTTTACACCCGATACACCGGAGGAGGAGCAGCGGCTGAAAGAAGAATACAATAATGTATATTATTGAATAATATTCATTTTATTAAAGCGAACTTTGGATGTATAAAGATGATGCATATACATTTTTGTGCAGGATGAATAGGATACTATGAGTAATTTCGGTGTATTTTATAAAATATAATTTGAATAATCTGCTTGACAATTCGTATATTATGCATTATAATACAAACAGAAAATCAAAAGACGAAAGAGAAAAGGGGAAGAAACCAATGAAAGCTGTTCAAAAAATGCTTTGCCTGCTGACGGCGTGCGCACTGGTACTCTGCGGACTGGCCGGCTGCGGCAAAAAAGAGGAAGAAAAGAAAGCTCTCGTGATGGCCACCAACGCCAACTTTCCTCCTTATGAATATAAGGAAGGCGAGAATTTTGAGGGGATCGATGTGGAAATCGCGCAGAAAATCGCCGAGAAAATGGGCCGCACACTGGAGATCGAAGATGTGGAATTCGGCTCGATTGTCAGCGGCGTGGAATCCGGGAAATACGATATCGGCATGGCCGGGATGACGGTGAATGAAGAGCGTCTGCAAAGCGTCAACTTCACCTCCTCCTATGCAACCGGGATTCAGGTGGTCATTGTGAAGGAAGATTCTGCAATTACTTCGATTGATGATCTTTACGGCGAAGGAATCCTGATCGGCGTGCAGCAGGATACCACCGGAGATATCTATTCCTCCGATACGATCGAAAACGGCGGCTTCGGCGCGGATAAGGTGGTGCAGTATAAAAACGGGGCGGATGCGGTTCAGGCGCTGATCACCGGCAAGGTAAGCTGCGTGATTATCGATAACGAACCGGCGAAATCCTTTGTGAAAGCCAACACCGGCCTGAAAATACTGAGCACGGAATATGTGCAGGAGGATTATGCCATCGCGGTGAATAAATCCAATACCGAACTGCTCGAGGAGCTGAATAAAATTCTCAGTGAGCTGACGGCGGATGGAACTGTTCAAAAGATTGTAGACAAATATATCCCCCCTGAGGCTGAATAAGAAAATCTGAACGGGGACGCCTTCGCAAGAAGACGCCCCCGTTTTCGGCATATTGTATTTGATTCTCCTCGCCTTAAGCCTTAAGAAAGGGATGAAAAATTTGGGTTTTTTCGAAAATATTCAAAACTGGTTTATGCAGACATACGAGAGTCTGCGCAGCCAGTTTATTCTGAATTTTATTAACAGCGACCGCTGGAAATCACTGCTGCAGGGGCTTGGCGTTACCTTGCAGATTACGCTGTTTGCGGTGCTGATCGGGATTGTGATCGGCATCATCGTGGCTTCGATCCGCTCTACATATGATAAGAATAAAGAGGCGCTTGCCAGAAAAGGCGGGCCGGGCTATGTTGTGTTAAAAATTCTCAACGCGCTGTGCAACCTTTATCTCACGATTATCCGGGGCACCCCGGTTGTCGTGCAGCTGATGATCGCCTATTTTATTATTTTCGCTTCCTCCCGAAACGGAACGCTGATTGCGATCATTGCGTTCGGCATTAATTCCGGCGCATATGTGGCCGAGATTTTCCGCAGCGGAATCCTTTCTGTTGATAACGGCCAGTTTGAGGCGGGCCGTTCGCTGGGGCTCAGCTATGTGCAGACCATGTTTCATATTATACTGCCGCAGGCCTTTAAAAGTGTTTTGCCCACGCTTTGCAATGAATTTATTGTTTTGCTGAAAGAAACCTCGGTAGCCGGGTATGTTGGGGTAACAGACCTCACCAAAGCGGGGGATCTGATCCGCGGCCGCACATTTTCGGCCTTTATGCCGCTGATTGCGGTTGCGCTGATTTATCTGTTGATGGTCATTATCCTCACAGCGTTGGTACGGATGCTGGAAAGGAGGCTGCGCAAGAGTGAACGATAAGGGTATGATCCGCGTAAACGGATTGAAGAAATATTATAACGGGGATCAGATCAAAGCGCTGGATGGTGTAGATATCGAAATCGATAAGGGGGAGGTCGTGGTGGTGATCGGGCCGTCCGGCAGCGGGAAATCCACGCTGCTCAGAAGCCTGAACCTGCTGGAAACCCCCACCGCCGGCACGATTTATGTGGATGGCGTGAATATCAGCGGCAAAAAGGTCAATATCAATCTCCACCGCCAGAAGATGGGAATGGTTTTTCAGCATTTCAACCTGTTTCCGCATATGACCATTTTAAAGAATATGACGCTTGCGCCTGTGAAGCTTAAAAAAATGCCCCGGCAGCAGGCGGAAGAAAAGGCATTGGAGCTGCTCCGGCGCGTTGGCCTGGAAGACCGGGCTTCCGCCTATCCTTCCCAGCTTTCGGGCGGGCAGAAGCAGCGGGTTGCGATCGTGCGTGCGCTCTGCATGGATCCGGAAGTGATGCTGTTTGACGAGCCGACCTCCGCCCTGGATCCCGAAATGGTGGGCGAAGTGCTGGATGTGATGCGGGATCTTGCGAAAGGCGGCATGACCATGGTGGTTGTGACCCATGAAATGGGCTTTGCCCGCGAGGTGGGCAGCCGGGTGGTCTTTATGGACGAGGGCAGGATCATCGAAGAGGGCGCGCCGGAGCTTCTTTTCGGCCAGCCGAAAAGCGACCGCCTGCGCGACTTTCTGGGAAAGGTTTTATAATTTATTTCAGATACGGGGGTTGACAAGTCAATCCCCGTATAGTAGAATATTACAGCAACGGAGGCATAGCTCAGCTGGTTAGAGTGCTTGCTTGACATGCAAGAGGTCA
>QAKW01000064.1 GCA_003343605.1 Clostridiales bacterium | reverse complement strand
GTATCGCCTACCACCTGGATCTTCTCCGCTTTTTCATAAAGCCTGCCGGATTCATCCAGCGGGGAAAGATCAATGCTGCCCCAGCCGTAAAGATCGCCGCTTTCGGTAATGGCAAAATTATTGCCGTCGCCCGCGCAAACCGCCTGCACCTTTCCCTGAATGGTAGAAGGGCTCAGCACCGTCTGCGTGTCGCCCTTCCGGTCGCTCAGCTCCCGCACATACGCGCGGTTTTCCAGATAGAGCGTCAGCCGGTTGCCCAGCAGCGCGCCGCCGGCCACCACCACCGCTCCTGCAACCACGATCCAGGTTGCCACCGGGGAAATGCCGCGCACTTTGCGAAAGGCGGCCTTGAGCGGATTGGTTTCGCCGGTCACGCCCTTAGCGTTCGGCAGAAAGCACACAATGATCAGGCCGATCAGCCCCAAAAACAGCCCCAGCCAGCCCCAGCCCCGCTTTCTTCCCTTCAGACGTGCGATCTGCACCGAAAAAAAGATGCAGGTTACGGTATAAAAATAATAAAGCACCACGCCGATGATCAGGCCGTATTCCAGCATCAAACGATCCTCCTACACATAGTAACCTCTTCAGTTTACCAGAAAATTTCCAAAATTACAAGCCCTCCCGGCCGCCGGCAGGTCCCGCGCGCCCCGCAGATCCCCGCTGCGCCGCGCGCTGGATGAGAAACCGTGCCAGAAACGCGCAGCCGGTTCCGAGCGCCGCGCCAAACAGCACATCGGTGAGGAAATGCACGAAAAAATACATTCTCGAAAAGGCGATCAGCACCGCCAGCGCCAGCGCGGCGGCGCCCAGCCGCCGGTTGCAAAAGAAAAGCGAAACCGCCGCCGCAAACGAGGAGGTGGCGTGCCCGGAGGGGAAAGAGTAGCCGAAAGGCTCGAAAATCAGCAAAGAGACCTCCGGCCGCAACATAAACGGCCGGGGCCTCTGAATCAGATTTTTGAGCAGCAGCTCACCGAAAACCAGGCCCAGCAGCAAAGCCGCCCCCATAGTAAGACCGGCCCTGCGGGTCTTTTTGCGGCAGAGCAGAATCAGCGCGATCAAAATCCAGCCCGCGCCGAACTCCCCGAAATAGGTTACTACGCGCAGCACCTGCGTGAGAAACCCGCCGGTCAGATGCGCCTGGATCCAGTTTAAAATAGCCATATCAATCTGCTGCAAGCTGTTTTTCCTCTTCTTTCGCTTTAATCGGGAAGGCAATGGTGACCACCGTTCCCACGTTCAACTGGCTTTCAATCTCCAGCGATCCGCCGTGCAGCTGCATGATTTCATCTGAACAGCCCAGCCCGATGCCGCTGCCCCGCTTCTGCGACTGCCCCTTGTAAAACATATCCTTAATAGGCGGCAGATCCGCTTCGCTGATACCCTCGCCGAAATCCTGCACGATAAAAAGCGCGCGCTGTTCCACGATCCGCGCCGCGATCTCGATCCGGCCGCCCCGGTGGGAATGCTTGATCGCATTATCGATCACATTAAAGAATACCTGCTTTACCCGGTCTTTATCCACCAGCGCCGGAATCGTCTCCTCCTCCGGCACATATTCAATCAGAATCTCTTCGCTCTTCGCCCGCTCACACATCATGAAAACCGTCTCTTCAAATTCGGCCAGCAGGTCGCACTGCTCCACCGAGAGCTTCAGGCTGCCGTTCTGCATGCGCGACATATCCAGCAGCTCCTCCACCATTTTGGAAAGCCGCTCGGTTTCACTGTAAATAATCTCAACGCCCCGGCGGGTGGTGCTGTCGAGCGCCTCGCCGCCTGCCAGCATCGTTTCCGTCCAGCCGCGGATGGCGGTAAGCGGCGTGCGCAGCTCATGGGAAATGGAGGAGATAAAATCGTTTTTGAGCTTTTCCGTCTGCGAAAGTTCCTCGGCCATGGTATTGATCGTTTGGCAGAGCTGGCCGATCTCATCGTTCTTTTCAATCACCTTCACCCGCGCCGTCATGTTCCCTTTTGAAATCTCTTCCGCCGTATCGTTGATGTAGCCCACCGGCAAAACGATCGATTTGATAAAATAGGTGCCGGTAAACGCGGTCAGCAGAATAATAAAGAACCCGATGCTCACAATGATAAAATTAAGATTCATCAGCGCCCGGTCTACCTGCCGGAGTGAGGACATCATCCGCACGGTTCCCACCAGAATCCCATCATCGGTATAAAGCGGCATCGAAACGCTCACCACCCGCTCATCGGAGGGCTCATAATAGCCGATCCAGCTGGCCGCCTTGCCGCTCCTGGCCTGCAGCAGATCCGCTGTTTCGCTCAGGGTTTCGATTTCGAAGCCGGTAGAAGAGAAAACCAGGCTGCCGTTCATGGAGGCAACCTGCATCTCCATGGTGCTCTTATCTTCAAAATCTTCCACCATGGCCATAAATCCGGCCGAAACACTGTGATATTCCGGATAAATATACCGCTCGAAATATTTCGCCATATATTCCCCGCTGGCGGAGAGGGTGCTGACACAGCTGGAATAATAAAAATTCTTGATAATGGCGCACAGGATCGAAAACACCAGAATCACCACCAGCATCGTCACGCCGAACACATTGATCAGCCAGCGGCGGGTGATGCCGGTAAAGATATGCTTCTGAATCAGCGCGGCCCAGCGCCTGGCCTTTTTTTGCAGGCTCTGCGCGCGTTTTTTCAGATTTTTAAAAAAGCCCTTTTTATTCATTCCCCCACCGATAGCCGAAGCCCCAAACGGTCTGGATATAAACCGGCGCGGAAGGATCATCTTCGATTTTCAGCCGCAGCCGCCGGATATTCACATCCACGATTTTATGCCGGTCGCCGCCGAAATTATCGCCCCAGACCTCCCGGAAAATTTCCTCGCGGGAAAAGGCGCGCCCGGTATTTTCCAGAAACAGCTTCATCAGCTGGAATTCCACCTGCGTCAGCTCTACCCTGCCGCTGTTTTTCGTCAGCACCCGGCTTTTGATATTGAGGGTAAAGGGGCCGTCGCTGATCTCGTCGCTGTTCTCCGCGGGAACCCCCTTCATCATCTGCACCCGGCGGTAAAGGCTGTCTACCCGCACGATCAGCTCCAGCGGCGAAAAGGGCTTGGCAACATAATCGTCGGCGCCGTTCATCAGCCCGGCCACCTTATCGTTTTCCTGCGCCTTGGCAGTCAGCATAATAATGCCGATTTTCTGATTGGAGGCGCGGATTGTTTTGCAGACCTCCAGCCCGTCGATCCCCGGCAGCATCACATCCAAAACGGCAATATCGATATCGGGGTTGCCATCGAAAACCGAAAGGGCCTCCTCACCGGTCGCGGCCTCCACGGTTTCATAGCCCGCGCGCCTGAGATTGAGCACAACAAACCCCCGGATCGCTTCTTCATCTTCCAAAACCAATACTTTTTTCATGGCGTTTTCTGATCTCCTAACTGATAACATTAAAAAGGCTGTAAACCTTTGTGTAGCCGATATTCAGCGAATTTTCCGGTTCGCAGTAAACGGTATAGATATGGTCGCTGTCGGAATACAGCTTGCGCCACCCCTCGCGCCCCAGCGCCTCGGAATATTCCGAAAGGCCGTAAACCCGAATGGTAAAGAGCAGCTCCCCCTCCATCGATTTAAAGAGAAAAGAGCGGTTGTTATCCGCAGAGCGCTCCACGGTGACCTTTCCATACCAGTCTTCCGGGTAAGAGAGCGAAAACTGCTCCGTTGTATCCACAAAGGCGTGGGAAACCGGGTTGAGCTGCTGGCCATCAAAGGCGTTCCAGTGAATCAGGTAAAGGTTTTCCTCCACCCCCTTGCGGGTATAGGCGGGCAGCGCCTCCTCCAGCGGGATTTCCGGGATCCCGTCGTGATTCACATCCTGGCAGTAAACCGGGGTAACCCGTATCGTTGCCGCGCTCTGCTGCGTCAGCAGCTCGTTGGTCAGGCGCCCCTGCTCGCCTATTACCAGAACCTCCGTGGCGCATTGCCCGCCTTCCAGCTGCTCATCCACATAAACCGCCGGCCGGCCGGCGGTGGTTCTGCCGGCGGTAACGCTCAGATACGAAGCCGAGCGGCTGTTCATCGCCACCGTGTTTACCAGCCCGATGGCACCGCCGTGAAGCGCCACCAGCGAGGCTGTCACCGATTTGGTCACCGCATTGCGGCTCATCACCACCAGTGCGCAGTAATCATCTTCTTCCAGCAGGGTAAAGCGGGTATAAAGGCCGGTATATTTGCTTACGGCCCGGCCGCCCTCCAGGGCGTAAATATCGTAGCTGCCGTCGCTGTCGGTCAAATACTGCCAGCCCACAATAATCTCGCCCATGCCGTCGCCGTTGATATCGCCAAAGGCCACCCGGCCTACCGAAGCGGCGTCGCTCTCACCCTTCGCCAGCTGCACCCATTCGCCCGCGCGGTTTTCCATCACCAGAAAGCTCAGCTTTCCGCCGGTAGCCGTCGGTTTATAGAAGCAGACCGCCTCCGTCTGGCCGTTGCCTGTCAGATCCACGGAAATGATCCCGGTCCGGTAGGAGCCGGCCTGGGGATAAACCAGCTCGTAGCTCTCCCCCACCGCAGCATGGATCGCCCGGGTCAGCGCCTCCCGGCCCGAGCTCAGGGTCGGCGGGGTGAGCATCCCCGTAAGATCACCGGTAAGGGCCGAGCAGGATGAAAGGCTGATCACCGCCGCCGCTATTAATGCTGAAAGCAAGCCTCTTTTCTTCATAACGTCCTCATAAAATGTAAGATTATATCCATTATACTATAGAAAGGGGATAAAATGCAAGGTTTCCGGGATAAAAATAAAAAGGGTATTTACATTTTTTAAAAAATGTTGTATAATGCGAAATTGTCAATGTGACCGGGCCTGGTTTCGCGCCTCATCACCGGGCGGTTCCCCGGCTCTGGCCGCACAATAAATGAAGAAAGGTGAAACACACATGCTGAAGAAAGAAACAAAGGATTCCGTGATTGCGGCCAACCGGCTGCATGAAAACGATACCGGCTCCCCGGAGGTGCAGATCGCAATTCTGACCGCCCGAATCAACGAGCTTACCGAGCACCTGAGGCAGAATCCAAACGATCATCATTCCCGCCGCGGGCTGCTGAAAATGGTTGGTAACAGAAGAAATCTTCTCAACTATCTGATCAAAAACGATATCAACCGCTATCGCGCCATTATTGAAAAGCTCAATATCAGGAAGTAACGGGAAATCGCAGGCTTAAAAAGGCGCGCGCCTTTTTAAGCCTGTTCCTGTTTTTTAAAAAAGGGAGCGGCAGGCCTTTAGCAGTTAAATAAAGCTTTCGAAACCGGCC
>QAKW01000069.1 GCA_003343605.1 Clostridiales bacterium | reverse complement strand
TGCACACAAGCATAACAGTACCATGCGTAAAGAATGGAAACGTTATCGTGAGGGACAAAATTTCGTTGTCCGATTTAGGGATAAAGAAGGTCAAGAAAGATGCAGGGTGCTGTACAATGAGGGGTTCAAAAGAAAACCAGTCAATGATTATGCTGAATGTGACCATATACCCAATACTTTCTTTCTTCCACAAGCATCGCTTGTAGAAAGACTAAAGGTTGGCGTGTGTGAACTCTGCGGAAATAAAGCACCACTGACAATGCACCATGTTAGAACACTTAGTAAGTTGAAAGCTGATACAGAGTGGAATAAATTGATGCTGAAGAAAGGGCGTAAGACATTGGCGGTATGCGAAAAATGCAATACACTGATTCAAAGCTATGATTAACAGAAAATTGATATTACCAATGGAAAGCCGAATACATGGAGACGTGTACGTTCGGTTTGGGGGCAGGTATGGGAAAACCTATCGCCGAAAGGCGACAAGGCGTTTCATACCGAGCCTACTGCTTCTGCACTGCGAGAAAGAGGGGTACAAGATTCCGCGCTTTTGCACGTTCGATTGCGTGCAACGGCTCAACAAGCCCGGCAAGGACGGCGAGGAGTTGCCGCGTGTATCGGTACTGCGGGGAGAGAAATCGTTCCCCGTGATGCTGACCACGTTCACCTGCATCCACAAGGAGACGAAAGAGAAAATCAAGTACGATGACTACAAGAGACTCTCCGAGGAGGAAAAGAAGGCGTACAACGTCTATCCCAAGATGCAGGTGTTCCGCGTGTTCAACGTCGCCCAGACCAACCTGCGGGAAGCACGGCCGGAACTGTGGGAAAAGCTGGAGCAGGAAAACGCACGCCCGAAAATCGGGAACGGGGAACACTTCAGCTTCGCCCCCGTCGATACGATGATACGGGACAACCTGTGGATCTGCCCCATCAAGCTGCTGCACCAGGACAACGCCTACTACTCCATTTCGAAGAATGAAATCGTCATGCCGGAAAAGGAGCAGTTCAAGTCCGGGGAATCGTTTTACGGAACCATGTTCCATGAGATGACGCATTCCACCGGTGCGGAGAATGTTCTCGACCGCTTCCAACCGACGGATTTCGGTTCGCCCGAGTATGCCCGTGAGGAACTGGTGGGCGAACTGGGCAGCGCACTGGTCTCTCAACGTTACGGTATGATAAAGTACATCAAGGAGGACAGTTGCGCGTATCTCAAAGGGTGGCTCGACGAGTTGAAAGAGTCGCCGCAGTTCATCAAGACGACCCTGCTGGATGTGAAAAGGGCGACCTCGCTGATTACCCAAAAGATAGACAAGATCGCGCAGGAGCTGGAGCAGAACATCGGCAAGGAGCAAACGGCCGACCGGAAAGAAAAGATATACTATTCTTCCGTGGCCTATCTCCAGTCTGCCGATGACACGAGACAGTTGGACGCATTCAAGGACAAGGGAGACTACGAGGGGCTGCTGGCTCTTGCCAAGGAGTATTACGACGGCAACGGCATCAACGAGGAGTATACTTATCCCTCCGTCCTACAGCACCGGGGCGACGACCTTCTGATCGAGGACAAGGATTTCGCCGTGGTGTACAACGGAAGCGTCGGAGGAACCTACGAGGTGATGTTGAAATTCACGGAGCAGGAAGTGCGCGACCATATCCGGCGTTACGGTGTCGATCGTGCCGGAGAGACGTTGAAAGGGGTTGCCAAGGAGATGGCGGCGGAGCAGTTCGCCGAGCTGGAACGACGGAAAACACCCGTTTTCGAGATGGAGAACAGCGAGGTGCTGTATGTCGGCTATAACAAGGAGGCCGATACGCTCGATGTCGGGCCGGCAACCAATGCGGGTGTCGCCGTACAGCACCGTTTCCCCTACGACCACAACGCGACGCTGGACGCCAACCTGCAAGCCGTGAACGAGAAGCTGAACGACATGGAGGAATACCGGGCAGAGCTGCAAGAGGCCGGGTACGGCGGCGGTATGCGGCGCTGAAAGTGAAGCGAGAAAGAAGTGGAGCGGACTGAAAAAGTCGGCTCCACTTTTTTGTGCGCAAAACTCGGAAACAGGTTTGGCCAAATGCCTAAGTAAAAATTCGCCAAATGCCCAAATGTGTATCCATAACGAACTGAAATATGGCATTATAAAGCAATTGCGAATAGCGATCTATCGCGAGGGAATCCTGTCAGCGAATAGAAAGCCATCAATGCACTCCAGAGAGGAATACAGCAAATTGCATTGATTTGCATAATTGGGTAAACAGCTCCAAAGAAAAGTTTTATTTTATTCTGTCAATAATAATGTTCCTGGTAGATTTCGAAATACAGAATCCCGTTATAAGGATAAATATATATTTTATCCTCTCTTGCAAGCCACCCGATGGCACTCGCCAACTCCAAAGGTTTAAGACTTGTATTTTTTAACAGTTCTTCCCATGACATTTTGCTGTTGTACAAGGTTCTCCATACGATACCGGCATTTTCTCCGATTAAGTCTTTGTTCCATTCCATATTCAAATATTTTTTAGTATATTATTCCGTGTTACCTTTCATACAAAGAAGTACATGGAATCCATATACTGCCATTCTCCACTTTCACCAGATTGGCGGTTTTGCTTATCCTATATCGTATCGCAACAGGTCACCGCAGGAAGCCCTGACTTCCCCGATAATCTCACGGCAACGATTCTCCTTCATCTTGATTTTAGTGCCTACGGCCAAGAAATCAGCCAATACGGGCCGCCCTTTGCCATTTACGGACGTGGCGTGTTCGCCGTTATATCCTTCCGGGCATAAGGTCAGGTCGTATGCCGGAGCCAGCCGCCAGCACCATTTGCCGGCCGCATCTTTATGCATTAGGAAACTGAAATTCTTGCAGTGGTCATCCTTATTGTCCGTCAGATAATTGAAAACCATCCTGCGGTACATTTCCTCCACGTCCCCGACATCCTGACACAGGAAGCCGGTCAAGGCAAGCAGGTTGCCGTAATCAAGCACGGGGTTTCCCAAAGATATGCACAGCAGGCCGCCGGCAGTAGCCGTATGGATGCGTTCTCCGGTTTCATCTATGTCGAACCGTCTCGATGTGAAATACCGCCCGTTGGTGAGTTTGAAGTCGGGAACGGTAATGCCGCATTTGCGTGCCGTCTCATTGTAATGATACTCCTGCACGCCGATGTCCTTCGGGTCGTAGGTATGGCGAAATTTCACCAGCCAATGGCCTTCATCGTCCGAAAAGACGGCTTTGGGACGTGCGCCACCACTGTTGCCGCTATTGTATAACAGCAAGCCTGCATCACTGTCCTGTTGCTCTGCAAGCACTTCCAGGGCTTTCTCTTGCAGCATGTCGTAATCGGTCATCTCCTGATCCGTTCCCATGAACGTGGCCGGCTTGTAGGTCAGCGCACCCATCCCGCCGTCTCCGACCAAGCTCAAGCGGTCGAGTGCCGAGAGGTCCATGTCGTTGATGCCCTTACGCATCAATGCCTTGTGCAGCAGGTAACGTCCGTAACCGTCGGGCAGGCTGTCCTCGAATATACCGAAATTGCCGTGAAAGGGTTGCGCTTTGGCGATGAACACCCCCGGCTTCAACGGCAGTTCCAAAGGGGATATGCTGAATCCCCCGGCCAGCCAGTCCTTGTCGTATTCGAAGGCGCACAACCGGTTATCGGGCGTCAGCGACAGTATGCCGACAGCCATTCCGTGATACTCTACCTGTAACCTGTCAATCCTTACCATAACCGTCCGTGTCTGATTTACGATATGCTTTTTTCTTCCCTTTGTTCCGGCGTATTTGGGTCAGCTCTTCCATCGTGGCATATTTCGGTACGGAAAAAATGCCTTTTATCTCCGAGACATAATCCAATGCCATAGCAAGGCTTATCAAATTCTTCAACGAAATCAAGCCTTTTTGCTCAAACCGGGCAAGGTTGCTTATCGCCACCCCCGATTTTGCGGCGACCTGCTCCCGCGTAAGATTCTTTTCTATGCGTCTCTGTCTGAAATCACCCGCCATCTGTCTGGCTATGTCATCGGGGTCGGTAAGCGTATAGCTATCCAATACAGATAACATATTATCTCTATCTTTCTCAAATGCCATGTTACTATTTAAATATTATCAGTTGCAAAGATAGTAATAAATAGATAAATACGAAAATTCAGGCGGTGCATTTCGTGGATTTTTCGGATTTCCGGGGAGATAGTTGCGATGCAGTCGCCGAGCCGGAACGAGGGAAAACACCCGCTTTCGAGGTGGAGAGCAGCGAGGTGCCGTATAAAATAGGGCTATTATGGCTGCTTGCCCCTCATTACATAAAATGATATTATGAAAAAACGGCAAATTTGCGAATATAATTCTTGGAAAAACGGCATAATTCCCTTATATTTGCATTGGAAAAGCGACAGCAATGTAATTGCTGCATCGGATAATCGAATAAACAAGAACAGGTTATGCTTAAAAGAAAGATAGACGCTTACATTCGCAATTACTACGAAACCACTCGTAATGCCTTACTTGTTACTGGAGCACGACAAATCGGTAAGACATACTCCATTCGTCAGTTTGGCAAGACATTTAAAAGTTTTATTGAAATCAATTTCGTTGAGATGCCTGAAGCGGTGGATTTATTCAAAGGAGCGAAGAGCAGCAGCGATATTCTGTTCCGTCTCTCGGCAATCACCTCCGTACCGCTCATCAAGGGCGAAACGCTCGTCTTTTTCGATGAAGTGCAGCAGTGTCCCGACATCGTTACGGCAATCAAATTTTTGGTAGACGACGGTTCGTATCGTTATATCATGAGCGGTTCGTTATTGGGCATAGAATTGAAAGACCTGCGCTCTGAACCGGTCGGATACATGGGTGTCAAGGATATGTTTCCACTTGATTTCGAAGAATTTATTTCGTGTGTGGGTATCAATGATGTCGTTATCGGAGCGTTGCATGAGGCATGGCGGAATCGCACCACCGTCGATGAGTTTGTCCACGGTAAGATTATGGAGCTGTTCCGGCTCTATCTTGTTGTGGGCGGTATGCCTGCAGCCGTGAGCAAATATGTCGAGAGCAACAACTTGCAAGAGGTGATGGCAGTGCAACAGGATATCATTCGGCTGTACAAACGTGACATCGCCCGGTATGATCCTGATAACAAACTTTATATCGAGGAGATTTTCAATCTTATTCCCCCCGAATTGAACGCCAAAAACAAACGCTTCATCCTGAAACGGCTGAACGAACACGCAAAGTTTGACCGGATAGAGAACAGTTTCTTGTGGCTGACAAATGCCGGCGTGGCGCTACCTGTCTATAACGTAGAGGAGCCGAAAATGCCGCTCCTGTTTGCCCGTTCGCGCAATCTGTTCAAACTCTTCCAAAATGACATCGGTTTGTTGGCCAGCCAATATGCCGAGGGTATTCAAATGCGGATTATAAAAGGCGACAAAGACATCAATTTTGGTTCAATCTATGAGAATGCAGTAGCGCAGGAACTGGTGGCTCACGGAATTGCTCCCTATTATTACAACAACAAAAAACGCGGAGAACTTGATTTTGTCATTGAGTTTAACGGTAAGGTACTGCCTATCGAAGTAAAATCGGGTAAAGATTACGAGATACATCGCGCTTTGTCCAATATCATGGATTGCGAAGAATACAATCTGCACGAAGCTGTCGTATTCAATAACGACAATCTGCGTGTTGCAGGTAAAATCGTCTATACCCCTATCTATATGGTGATGTTTCTTGAAAAGGACAGTACAGCTCCGACCTTTTATAAGGTGGATTTATCTGGATTGTAGATTCAGATGAGAGGAATTTTTACAATCAACATAATCATAGATTTTTCAAAAATAGCAAATGATTAAATG
Source organism: Clostridiales bacterium (assembly GCA_003343605.1). Classification (GTDB taxonomy): domain Bacteria; phylum Bacillota; class Clostridia; order Oscillospirales; family QAKW01; genus QAKW01. The sequence continues at coordinate 2,433 of QAKW01000069.1, read as the reverse complement.
AAATTGTCTTATGTTCTTAATGAATTAGGTATAGACGGGATTGCCTATTCATATGAGACTGCAATAATGAAAGTGCGCTCATTTGTCGAACAACGAATTCCCATCGTTGGTGGAGATGTATTCCTCTTAGTAGATGATTCTCCAACATCAACCGATGATAGTTGGTATTGCGAACAGATGTTTCATGAATCATATATAGATTATGTATATCGCAGCGGTAAGGTGGCTCTTGAATATATAAATAATCAATTGGTTGAAAGGTTAAGTAACGAAACTTTTGATCGTTCAACCAATTGATGTTTAAAAATTGCAAATATGTTTTACTCACTTTCTCCAATAATAACAGATGAAATAAAGTATCCTCAGGTTGAATGTCCTACTCCTTTCACAATTCAGCAATTGAACCCATGGAAGGAGTTAACGATTATTCCTACATTAAAGTTTAAGCTAAAAAATAGAGCGAAGTTTACAGATTTGTTGAGCACAACAAGCAGTCTTGGAAATGACCTATTAGTAAGTTCTCGCTTATTAGAGATTTTTAAACACCATAGGATATTATCCTATAACGATATTCCATCAATTGTAACATCAAAGGGAGAGGTTCGCGAATATCATTGGATTCATTTTTATGGTCCTAACATGGTAAAGCTAATTGATTTTCCAAAATCAATATTTGTGGAAACAGAATGGACTTTTCCCAAAGGACCTATAAAAATAGAATCTTTTGAGCATTATTTAGCTTAAAAAAATAATGATGGTTTAGGGGCTTTTGGCGTATCTGTTGACAAGGTGGTATTAAACAAAAATTTTAATTTGGATTTGTTTTTTATTTTCCCTTTTGATTCAACGGTTTTTATCTCGGACGCTCTAAGGTCGGAAATTTTAAATAAAGATCTATCTGGATTATGTATGGAAAAAAAGCAGAAAGAATAATTACAAATTAGCGATGGGCTACGACAACATGCACCGCATCACATCCAAGAGGCTATGTTAGAATGCAGCAAGGTGTAATTATTGGGTAGTTGTTCTTTGATTTTGTGATGAACATTCAGTAGAAGCCTTTTGGCATTGTTTATTGCGATATGTTCCCCCATGAGAGGAATACGTTGATAATAATTGTAGCCATTCAGTAACGGAAAATGGCAAGATAATTCATGATTTCCCCGGAACTGTTCTCGCTGTGCCTTCAGATAAACGATGCAAGGCTCTTCACCGGGGAACGGTTGTATGCAATTCAGTATGTTGTTTCATAATATAGTTCAACATCTATACTGAACTACATCAATATTATAAAATATAATATATTAATTCTATCCACATGGTACTGAATAGCCATGCAGATATTTATAAAAAATAAGATGGTTAAGAAAAGAATTTTACAGACAGTAATACACTTTATATCGCCTTTATGAAATATTTTGCAAACTTTTTACATATTGGTATCCATTTGTGAGTTTTCAATAAAAATATCGGACGGAATGTATCATCGAGGAAATCCCCACATCTCTGCCCGTCTGTCAGAAGCTGGCTACAGTCTGGATTTCACGCTCCCGCTCACGGGGTCGAAGCGCACGGCGGCATTGCTGAACAGCCGTTCGATATGTCCGCTGCAGACCATCTCTTCGGTTGGCAGGCAATGCAGATGCGGCGAGTCGATAAGAGCTATCGCGTCGGCGAGCGAGAGGGCGATGTCCAGCTCGTGGGTGGAAAACAGGATACATTTCCCTTCGTCGCGCGCCAGCCGTGCCAGAAGCGTGCATAATTCGTAGCGATTGGGCATATCGAGAAACGAGGTGGGCTCGTCGAGCAGGATAATGGGTGTCGATTGAGCCAGAGCGCGGGCTATCATGATACGCTGACATTCGCCGTCCGACATTTTATCCATCGTGCGGCCGGCGTAAGCCTCCATACCGACAGAGGAGAGCGACCGCATGACAATCTCCTTGTCGCCATTTTGCATTTTGCCTATCCAGTTGGTGTAAGGTGCTCTACCGATAGCCACGACGTCCTCGCATTTGAGGTTGGCGATACGCGTGCGTCCGGTCGTGACGAATGCCAGTGTCCGAGCCATTTCCTGAACTTTCATATCGGAGATATCACGTCCGCCGATCAGAATTTTACCCGCATAACAGCGGTTGAGACCGGCGATGGCACGGAGCAGCGTCGACTTCCCCGTGCCATTACGTCCGATAAGGGCTGTCAACTTGCCCTTTTCTATGGCGACGGTGGCTTCACGGAGCAAAATACGCTCCCCGTAGCCTATGGAAAAATCGTGTAACTCTATCATACGGTGACGGATTTGTTGCGCAAGACCACCCACACCACGATGGGTATTCCCAGCAGTGCTGTGATGGCGTTTATAGGCAGGGTGAACATTTTGGAAACGAGGTCGCAAAGAAGCAGCACCGCCGCACCCGAAAGAACGGTTCCCGG
>QAKW01000052.1 GCA_003343605.1 Clostridiales bacterium | reverse complement strand
GCTAACCGGGATGCCGAAAAATATGGGGGAAGCCCCCCAATCGCTTTACTCTACCTCGATCATGGCCGCGTCCGACTTGCGGATCGAAAGCTCATAGCCGCGTACGGTTACTTCGATGGGATCTCCCAACGGAGCTACCTTGCGAACATGAACCGCAACGCCCTTGGTTAGCCCCATATCCATGATCCGGCGCTTGACCGCACCCTCACCGTGAAGCTTTACCACATGGACCGTTTCACCGACTCTGACAGCCTTCAGTGTTTTCATTACCTGTTTCCCTCCTTAAATAAAATAATTCGCGCTGATCTATATAAAAAATCATACCATGATTTTTCGCGCCATTTCTTCACTGATCGCAATCCGCGCCTCTTTAACATTCACGATTACATTGCCACCCAGCATGGTAATGATTGTGACATGACCTCCCACAACAAAACCGAGATTCTCCAGGTGCTTTTTCACCTCCGGGCTGCCCCCGAGCTTTTTAATGGTATTTTCCTCTCCAACATTTGCCAGAGCCAACGGCATCATAACAACCCCTCGCTTACAGTTTAATAATTAGCAGAAGCTAACTTTATGACAAATCATAAGGTTAGCTTTTGCTAACCTTATATATCATATAGCATTTTTTCCGGGTTGTCAACCCTCTAAAACAAATTTTTCCTGATAAGTTTCATTTGGCAGATTTTTTGCGCGAAAACAGGAAAGCCGCATATAGAAAAGGGTGGGACAGAGCTTTCTTCAGATCTGATACCAGCGGATTTCATTTGGGGCTAGCGTGAGTGGAAAGAAAGATGAATCTCCCCGGTAGACGGTTGTTTTCTGTGTCTCGTAAGTGTTATTCACAACACAGAACTTTCCGTTTTCTACATAGGCGTGTACTTCGGTATTATAATTGGAGCTGAACCAGCGGTGCAGCTCCGCCTCCCCATGCGCCGCCCAAAGAATCGCGCGGTACAGCAGACGGGAATTGGAGAAACCATAGGGCAGGCCGCTGATATAAACGCAGCGGCCTGCGCCGCTTTCATGCACCGCGAGTTGAACGCCATGATTGATTTGCCGCAGCACCATTGTTTTTTCAAACGCATAGATATTGGCTTTTCCTTCCCCGAAGTGAATTGTTTCATCCGCGTCTTCGGTAATGAAATGCGGGTACTCTTGCCAGTTATATTTATCAAGAGAAAGGGTAAATCCTGTTTCCGCTTCTACGCCGAGCTCTTCGGCAAGCTGAAAATACCGCCCTTCATACTGGCAGGCGGAGGGCTCTCCAATGCCGATAAAACCACCGCCGCGGCAGATAAAACGGCGCACAGCCGTAATGATGGCCGGATTGATCCACCATTCTCCGCCGGAATAGGCTGTATAAGCATCGCCAATATTGAGTAAGACGTTGTATGAATCCAGAATGGAGGGATTTTTCTCCACCTCTTCAAAACTAATAAAGTGAACATCAAAAGGCGCGCCGCTCAGAGCCTCGATTACGCCGGCATAGGAATAGTTTTGTTTATAATAAATCGCGTGATGCACCATATGATTTCCCCAGGCACGCATTTTTCCCCAGCAATTTAAAACTGCAACTTTTTTAAAACAATAAGGAGTAGTTCCGTGAATATGATCATACAGTTCCCGAAATTCATTGCATACTTCGCCAACATAATTGATAAATTCCGGAAATTGCAGCGCCAGTTTCAGGTATCCCCCGTAGCCGATCCGATCGATCGGCTTGCGCAGGATGGCGCGGCGCGCGGTTACCCAGTTTGCCTTAGCTTCCTCAATGGGCTTTCCACCCTCATGGAACGTATCCGGGAAGAAATAGGGCAGAAGCCTTCCTTCCGTATAGCGAACGCCGGGAATATCGCTGATCAGGCGCAGCGTCGCACCGTTTCCAACGCTGCCCACCACCGCGTCCAGACCGATGGATGCGAATTCTTCCATGAAGGGTTCTGTTCCGATCCAATGATCGCCAAGAAACATCATGGCTTCCTTCCCATAGGAATGCGTGATATCAACCAGTTCTTTTGCCAGCGCGGCGACCTCCCGGCGCTGAAATGCCTGAAAATCAAGGAATTCTCGGCTGGGTATGCGGTAGGTATTATTCATATAGCCCTGATCAATAATATATTCCGGCCGGAAGGGATACCCGGCCTCTTTTTCAAACTTTTCGAGGATATACGGGCTGATGCTTGCGGAATAGCCATACCAGTCTACATATTTTTCTCTTGCAAGCGCATCGAAAATCAGTGTAAACTGATGAAAAAAGGTAGTAAACCGAATGACGTCTACATATGGATGCGCTTCGATAAACCGGCGCAGGCGTTCCAGTGTAAAAGCATGGGTTTTAGGCTGGCGCACATCGAAGGTGATCTGATGTTCGGTTTCCTGCCAGTCGTTTGTTATGGCATTATACATATGCACCGGATCCCACATGATATAGGCCAGAAAGCTAACCGTATAGGCATGGTAGGGCTCTGCTTGAATCAGTACGTCTCCGGTTTCTTTTTCATACGCCCATTGCGTATTGGGAATTATCGTTCCGTTTGTTCGGTCGATCACCTCCCACCAGCGGCGTATATCATCATGGTGGTTTACCTGAAACATTTCCGGATAAAGGCCGGCTAAGAGATGGATCCGCAGTTGTTTGCCCGGCGCTGTTTTATGCGGCGTCATCAGATACATTTGCTGAATTTCATCCGGATTCGCCCTGGCCCAGGCGTTATCTTTGCGGGTAGTATAATAGGTGGCGTATATTTTTGCATCCAGATTTTGGAGTGCAGGCGGGAAATCGGTGCCGTCGCAATCGCGGATGGCATCGGCTCCCCAGCGTTTCATCAGCTCGATTGTTTGTGCTACGACATCCAGATCGGTCGGGATGGTTACGCGGCCGTATTTTCTGCTCTGATCCATCAGCTTCTCCTTTTACCGGTGTTTTTTATGCATGCGTTGCCGGCGCTCTGCTCTGGTATAAAGGCTGTTATACCAATAAAGCAGTATCAACAGGCCGCACAGCCCCAAAAGCATCAGTCCAAGCCAGAGCAGCCCCGTTTTCATCTGGCCGATGATTATGAGGGCAAGGCTGCCGGCGAAAACAGCCAGCGCAATCAGCGTTTTGATCCATTTCATTGATTATTCTCCTTTTCTTAGCCTTTGATGCCGCCTACAGTCATCCCCTGCGTCAGCTTTTTCTGCACAAGGATATAAAGGATTAGCGTTGGCAGCATCACAATGACAAGCCCGGCATACATCTGCCCATATTGGGCGGCGGCGTTCTGTGCTTTCATCAGATTCATCAGGCCCACGGGCAGGGTTTTTAGATGGTCTTCCGTTAATAGCGTCATTGATATGATATACTCATTCCAGAAGGAGAGAAAATTAAAAAGAATTACGGTAATAATACTGGGTTTAGCCATCGGCATAATGATTTTGACCATGGTATTGAAATATCCGCTGCCGTCCACATAAGCCGCCTCTTCAAAATCTTTCGGCAGGGTTGAAAAATAACCGGAGAGCAGATAAATCGTGAAGGGAAGCGCCGTGGAAGCATAAATTAATGCAACCATAAAGAGATTATTGGTGAAAACCGGGCGGCCGATCAGCGTATTGCCCTCAACCAGCATCAGAAAAATCGGCACCACGATATAATTGACGTTAATAAAAAGACCGCCCATAAAGGCAATCTGGATCCATTTTCTTCCCTTGAAACGGTAGCGTGCCAGCACATAGGCGGCGGGGAGGGCAACAATCAGCAGGATGGCAAGTCCAATCGCGGTAACGAGGATGGAATTGAGAAAATACCGGCCCATATTGGCCTTTTGGAATGCATCGATAAAATTTTGAAAATAAAAGCCTTTTGGTAAAGCCCATGGATTTCCGTAGAATTCAGTATTTTCTTTTACAGAAGCCAGGAATGCCCAGCCTACCGGGATGATAATCGTAATGGCAAAGGTAATCAGCGCAACGTAAATGAAGGCTTTATAGAGTATTTCTCCGCCTGATTTTTTTGAATTCATTGGGCGCTCCTTTCTAATATTCCAACGGTTCCCGCTGTGTGACGGCATTGACTATAGCGGAGAGCACAAATGAAAACAGAAATACAATGACCCCGATCGCCATTCCGTAGCCATAGGATGAATTGGTATAGGCCTGCTGATACATATAGCTTAAAAATACTTCGCTGGCACCATCGGGGCCGCCGCTTGTCATGGCCTTCACAAAAAGGAAGCTCAGGTTGATGCTGCTGATAATAAAAAAGGTCAGCGTTGTTCGGATATTGGTCCAGATGAGCGGGATGGTAATGGTGAAAAACTGCCTTATACGGCCTGCGCCCTCCAGAGAGGCGCTTTCATACAGGCTTGGCGGAACGGCAGACATGCTTGCCATATACATGACCATGTAATAACCGATCGCCTGCCAGACCATAGCCAAAGCCAGGCTGAATACAACAATTTTTTGATCGCCAAGCCATAAAACCGGATCTTTTGCCTGATGAAACAGATGGAGAATGCCGTTGAGGAGCCCGCTGTTTGGATCGTATATTGCATTGAATATGGCGGCGATAACCACAACGGACAATATATTGGGAATATAAAATATAATGCGGAAAAAATTTTGCCCCCTGATTTTTTCGCGTGTTAAAATCCCTGCAAATACCAGGGCAAATAAAAATGTTACAAGCGTCACCAGTACAATCAGCAGGATCGTATTCTGAAATGACCGGATAAATTTTTCATCAGTCAGCAGTTTTGAAAAATTACTGAGTCCAACAAATATTTTTCCCTCGGAAGAATAGCCGCCCCATTTAAACAGAGAGAGCCAGAATACCTGCAGGGTGGGAACAATCATAAAAAGAGTAAAAAGAATAACTGCAGGCGCAACGCACAGGGCAATAAAACGTTTCTTTCCTTTCTCTTTGTTCATACGTAAACCCCCGTTCCTTTTAGTAAATAGGTTCCGATTAAAAGGGTTGAAATCCGCTCAACCGGGCAGGAGGGCGCCGGCTGCACCGCGCAGCGCCCTCCCCGCGTTTTTGCTTATTTTTTCAATGCTGCGCGCAGGGAGTTGCTGGCCTTGATCACGGCCTCTTTCCAGGATGCAACATCTTTTTGCCCGCTTACAATACTGTCAAAGGTTCCGAACAGTGCGTCTTTCATACTGACGCCTTCCACGGCCTCCGTTGTTGCAAAACTGCCCATGGCCACCTTGACGCCGTTGTCATAAACGCTGTATAAGCTTTTGGTATCGCCTTCCAGCATATCGCTGATACCTTGAATCGGCTGGATAGCCGGAGCGGTGGGATCATCGCTCTTGGAGGCAAAAATCCGGGCCGCTTCATCGGAATAGAGAAACGCCATGAATTGATCGGCAAGTTCCGGATTTTTTGCCTGTTTTGGACTCCAGATCTGTTCAAAAAACGTATAGGAATAGCGGTCGCCGCCTTTGGGTACCAAAATAAGCTTTGTTATTTTAACTTCTTTGATGCGATTGCAAAAATAATAGAATCTTAAGAAAAGTGCTT
>QAKW01000008.1 GCA_003343605.1 Clostridiales bacterium | reverse complement strand
TCACCGATTTGCAGCCCTGGCGGATACAGCTGGCAACGCAATCGTTTCCGGTATCTCCGCCGCCCACCACTACAACCCGCTTTCCCTTTGCGCCCGGCACAGCGCTTTTCTGCTGCAGGAGCGCTTTGGTTGCGGCAGTAAGGAAATCCACGGCAAAATAAATGCCTTTTGCATCCCGCCCGGGAAGGGCGAGATCGCGCGGCTGCCCGGCACCGCAGCAGAGCAGAACGGCATCAAAGCCGCTCAGCAGTGATTCCGCTGAAAGATCCGTGCCGATAGCGGTATTGGTTTGAAAGGTAATGCCCTCGGCCTCCATCAGCCGGATCCGGCGTTCGATCACGCGCTTATCCAGCTTCATATTGGGAATGCCGTACATCAGCAGCCCGCCGGGCCGGTCTTCCTTTTCAAAAACCGTAACCAGATGGCCCCGGCGGTTGAGTTGATCCGCCGCCGCCAGCCCGGCAGGCCCGCTGCCGATCACGGCCACCCGCTTATCGGTTCTTACCCGGGGAGGCCGGGGCTGCATCAGGCCTGCTTCAAAGCCGGTTTCAATGATCGAAAGCTCGTTTTCTCGAATGGTGACCGGCGCATCATTGAGGCCGCAGGTGCAGGCCGCCTCGCACGGCGCGGGGCATACGCGGCCGGTGAATTCCGGGAAATTATTGGTTTTCAGCAGCCGGGAGAGCGCCTGCTCCGGGTTGCCGCGGTAGATTTCATCGTTCCATTCCGGGATCAGATTATGGAGCGGGCAGCCGGTGATCATCCCGCCGAGCATCATGCCCGACTGGCAGAAGGGAACGCCGCAGTTCATGCAGCGCGCGGCCTGCTCCCGCCGCTGCTGTGGATCGAGCGGAAGGTGAAATTCATCAAAGCTGCCGGTCCGCTCCGCCGGATCGGCGGCGGGTGTGGTCTTACGCTGGTATTCTAAAAATCCGGTTGGTTTTCCCATTGGTTCCTTTCCTCCTTCTGATCAGGCGTTCTGAATTTCATAAAAGGCTTCCAGCTCCGCAGTTTCGCGGCTGAGCCCTTTTTCTTCCATCCGGCCGATGGCTGAGAGCATGCGGTTGTAATCGTTCGGCATAATTTTCTTAAAGCAGGGCAGCCAGCGGGAAAAATCTTCCAGAATCGCTCTGCCGATCGCGGAGCCGGTTGCATCCACATGGGCACGGATCAGGCGGTGCAGCTCATCCGCATCGTGTTTGTCTTCAACGCTGCTCATGGTAACCAGTTCTTTATTTAAATGCAGGTAGAGCGTATGGTTTTCATCCAGCACATAGGCGATTCCGCCGCTCATTCCGGCGGCAAAATTTTTGCCCGTGGGCCCGAGGATCACCACCCGGCCGCCGGTCATATACTCGCATCCGTGATCGCCTACGCCCTCCACTACGGCGTTTGCGCCGGAATTGCGCACGGCAAACCGTTCGCCGGCCACTCCGTTGATATAGGCTTCTCCTGCGGTGGCGCCATAGAGCGCCACATTGCCGATGATGATGTTGTCGTGCGGGCGGAAGGGGCTGGTTTCCGGGGGGGTTACAATCAGTTTTCCGCCGGAGAGCCCTTTACCGAAGTAATCGTTGCTGTCGCCCGTAAGGCGCAGGGTGAGCCCCCTGGGGATAAACGCACCGAAGGATTGCCCGCCGCCGCCGCGGCAGTCAACGGTAAGCGTGTCGGCCTGCAGGCGGTCGCCGTAAAGCCGGGTGATCTGCGCGCCCAGAATGGTGCCGAAGGTGCGGTTGGTGCTGGTGAGCTCCACGCGGATCCGCGCCGGGGCTTCCCGTTTGAGCGCCTCTCCGAAGCGGGGAAGCAGAAGCCGCTCATCCAGCGTTTCCTCCAGCTTGAAATCAAAGGCGCGGGCGGGATCAAACCGGCGTTCGCCGGCCGGTACCTGCGGATCGAAATGAAGAATGCGTGTAAGATCCACCAGCGAGGCCCGCCGGGTGGGGCGGTTTTCCCGCGGGCGGAGCAGATCGGTGCGGCCGATCATATCATCGAGCCTGCGGAAGCCGAAGGCCGCCATAATCTCCCGCAGCTCCTCGGCAATAAACAGCATAAAATTTTCCACGTATTCCGGCCTGCCGCAGAATCGCTTCCGCAGCGTGGGATTCTGGGTGGCGATGCCGACGGGGCAGGTATCCAGATTGCACACCCGCATCATCACGCAGCCAAGCGTGATCAGCGGTGCGGTGGCAAAGCCGAATTCCTCGGCGCCCAGCAGGGCGGCGATCGCCACGTCACGGCCGGTCATCAGCTTGCCGTCGGTCTCCAGGCGCACGCGGCTGCGCAAGCCGTTTTGAATCAGAGTCTGGTGCGCTTCAGAAAGCCCCAGCTCCCAGGGAAGCCCCGCGCCGGCAATCGAGCTTAAGGGGGCCGCGCCGGTGCCGCCATCGTAGCCGGAGATCAAAACAACCTGTGCGCCTGCTTTGGCCACGCCGGCCGCAATCGTGCCGACGCCCGCCTCCGATACCAGCTTTACGGATATACGCGCCCGGGGGCTGGCGTTTTTCAGATCATAAATCAGCTGCGCCAGATCTTCGATCGAATAAATATCATGGTGGGGCGGGGGAGAGATCAGCGAAACGCCGGGCGTTGAATAGCGGGTTTTGGCAATCCAGGGATAAACCTTTTTGCCGGGCAGATGCCCGCCCTCGCCGGGCTTCGCACCCTGCGCCATTTTGATTTGGATTTCCTCCGCGCTGACCAGATAGGCGCTGGTAACGCCGAATCTTCCGCTGGCAACCTGCTTGATAGCGCTGTTTTTCTCACTGCCCAGCCGCTCGGGGCGCTCGCCTCCTTCGCCGGAATTGGATTTGCCGCCCAGGCGGTTCATGGCGACGGCCAGGCATTCATGCGCCTCCTGCGAGATGGAGCCGTAAGACATCGCCCCAGTTTTAAAGCGCTTAACAAGTTCCCGGGCAGGCTCCACCTCTTCGAGCGGAACGCCGCCGTTTTCCGGAAAGTTGAAATCCATCAGACCGCGCAGGGTATGGGGTTTCTGCGCGTTATCGACCATAGCGGAATATTCCTTGAAGCGCCGGTAATCCCCGCGTTGGGTTGCCTCGCGGAGCGCAACGATGGTTTCGGGGCTGTACATATGATCTTCCGTAGCGCCGCCGCTTCTTAGCTGGTGGGCGCCAAAGCTGTCGAGCGTGGTATCCACGCCGAGCCCCAGCGGATCAAAGGCGTGATTGTGCCGCCATTCCACCCCCTCATTGATTTCTTCCAGCCCTATGCCGCCGATCCGGGTTACCGTGTTGGTAAAATACTGTGCCACCACGTCTTCCCGGATCCCCAGCGCTTCGAAAATCTGGGAAGACTGATAAGACTGCAGGGTGGAAATCCCCATCTTGGAGGCGATTTTCACAATCCCCTGCAGGATGGCGTTGTTGTAGTCTTCAATGGCGGCCTGCTCATCTTTCTCAAGCATGCCGCGCCCGATCAGCTCGCGGATGCAGTCCTGCGCCAGATAGGGGTTGATCGCCCGTGCGCCATATCCCAGCAGCGTGGCAAAATGATGCACATCGCGCGGTTCGCCGCTTTCAAGGATGATGGAAACAGCCGTGCGCCGCTTGGTGCGCACCAGATGCTGCTCCATTGCCGAAACTGCGAGCAGAGAGGGAATCGCAACATGATTTTCATCCACGCCGCGATCGGAGAGGATGATAATATTGGCGCCCGCGCGCCAGGCCCGGTCGCACTGAATGAAAAGCTGCGAGAGCGCGCGGTCGAGCGGGGTGTTCTTATAATAGAGCAGGGAAACGGTTTCAACCTGAAAGCCCGGCCGGCGCAGCGCCCGAATTTTCATCAGATCCTGCGTGGTGAGAATGGGGTTGCGGATTTCCAGCACATTGCAGTTTTCCGCCTGCTCTTTCAGAAGGTTGCCATCGGACCCGATATAAACGTGGGTATCGGTAACCACCTCTTCGCGGATGGCATCGATCGGCGGATTGGTTACCTGGGCGAAAAGCTGCTTAAAATAATTGAATAGCGGCTGATGCTTTTCGGAGAGCACGGCCAGGGGAATATCGGTTCCCATTGCCGCGGTGGGCTCATGCCCCAGCCGGGCCAGGGGGATCAGCACGTTTTTAATGTCTTCATAGGTATAGCCGAAGGCTTTATAGAGCCGGTCGCGGGTTTGCTGGCTCTGGCTTTCCGGCCGTTCGTTGGGGATGGAAAGATCCTTAAGGCGCACCAGCTTCTGATCCAGCCATTCGCCGTAGGGCTGCCGGCCGGCATAAAATTCCTTGCATTCCGCATCGGAAATCAGCCGCTTCTCCAGCGTATCGACCAGCAGCATTTTGCCCGGCTCCAGCCGGCTCTTCAGGCGGATATGCTCCGGCGGAATATCCAGAACGCCCACCTCGGAAGAGAGGATGAGCATATCATCATCGGTAATATAATAGCGCGCGGGGCGCAGGCCGTTGCGGTCGAGCACGGCGCCAACCGTTTCGCCATCGGAGCAGAGAATCGCTGCGGGGCCGTCCCAGGGCTCCATCATGGTGGAATAATAATGATAAAAATCCCGGCGGGCGCGGCTCATCGCCTTATTATTGCGCCAGGGCTCCGGAATCAGGATCATCAGCGCCAGCGGCAGCGGCAGCCCGTTCATCACCAGAAATTCCAGGGTGTTATCGAGCATGGCGGAATCGCTGCCTTCATTATTGATAACCGGCAGGATTTTCGCCATATCCTGGCCGAAAACCGGGCTCTGCATGGTTTCCTCCCGGGCCAGCATCCGGTCGGCGTTGCCGCGGATGGTATTGATTTCGCCATTGTGCAGAATCATCCGATTGGGATGGGCCCGTTCCCAGCTGGGATTGGTATTGGTAGAAAACCGGGAGTGCACCAGCGCGATGGCGCTTTCAAAATCTGCGCTTTCCAGATCCGAATAGAAGCGGCGCAGCTGGCCGACCAAAAACATCCCCTTATAAACGATTGTGCGGGAGGAAAGGGAGCATACATAGGTATCGGCGCTGCTTTGCTCGAAGATGCGGCGGATGCAGTAAAGCCGGCGGTCGAAGGCAATGCCGGGTTCCGCCCCCGCCGGGCGGCCGAGAAAGCCCTGCATGATGCAGGGCATGCAGTCCAGCGCCTTTTTGCCCAGAATGGCGCTCTCAACCGGCACCGCGCGCCAGCCCAGGAAGGGGACCCCCTCTTTTTCAGCGATAACTTCAAACATTTTCTGCGCCTGCCGCCTTCTGAGCGTATCGGCGGGAAAAAAGAACATTCCAACGCCGTAATCGCCCGGCGCGCCGAGTGAAAAGGGAAGCTGCCGGGCGGCCTTTTCAAAAAAGCGGTGAGGGATCTGGGTGAGGATGCCCACGCCGTCGCCGGTTTTGCCGTCGGCGTCTTTACCGGCGCGGTGCTCCAGCTTTTCCACCACCTGCAGCGCCTGATCTACAATCCGATGTGTCCGTATTCCCCGGATGCTGACAATCGCGCCGATACCGCAGGCATCGTGTTCAAATCGGGGCTCATATAATCCTTCCATGCTGTTCCCATCCTTTCGGTGATAAAATAAAAAGGCGCACATCCCCGGGGAAAATCCCCGAAGATGAACGCCTTTGCTCATCTCATTCTTAAACTTTTTCAATTATATCAGATGCAAAAAATAATGTCAAGCGGATTCTTCTGAAATCAGGCTGATTTTCTGGCGCCAGATCCGGCGGAAAAAAACAAGGGTAACCAGCAGGCAGGCGACTTCCGCGATGGGGAACGCCCACCAGACCAAGGCAAGACGGCCTGTCCGCGCCAGAAGGAAGGCCACCGGCAGTAAAACAACCAGTTGGCGGGCAATGGAAACAATCATGCTGTAAAGCCCGTTGCCGAGCGCCTGAAAAACACTGCTGCAAACGATGCAGAAGGCTGCGATCACATAGCTGCTCCCGATAATCCGCAGTGCCGGAACGCCGATGGCGAGCAGATTCTCTGAAGCGTTGAACCAGCTTAGGATCTCCGCCGGGAAGAGCAGCAGCACCAGCGTGCCGAGCAGCATATAGCCGCAATCGAATAAAACCGACCAGCGGATCGCCTCGGCCATCCGTTTGGGCCGGCCGGCGCCATAGTTATAGGCGATGATCGGCACAAGCCCGTTATTGAACCCGAAAACCGGCATGAATACAAAGCTCTGCAGCTTGAAATAAACGCCGAACGCCGCAACCGCCGTATCACCGAGCGCAGCGGAGGCGGTATTGAAAGCAAGCAGAATATTATTCATCCCCAGCGTCATCACCGAGGCGATCGACTGCATGATGATCGAGGGCAGGCCAACACCGTATATTTCCCGGATGGTTTGAAAATGCACCCGGATTTTCCGCAGGCGCAGCCGCAGCTCATGGTTGAAAAGGCGGTTGACGGCAACGGCGAAAATACAGCCGATGATCTGCCCGGCTACCGTGGCAATCGCCGCGCCCCGAACCTCCAGGCGGGGAAAGGGGCCGAGCCCGAAGATGAGAATCGGATCTAAAATAATATTGATCAGCGCGCCGAGGCCCTGGCTGATCATCACCAAAACGGTTTTCCCCGTGGATTGCAGCAGCCGCTCAAAGCAGACCTGCCCGAACAGCCCGAAGGAAAACACCGTAACCACCGAAAGATAATCGAAGCCATAGGCCTGCAGCGCCGCGGAATCGGTTTGAATCCGGAAAAACCAGCCGGCGCCAAAGAGCCCGAACAGCAGAAACAGGAGGTAGCTGAATCCCGCAAGGATAATGCCGTTTTCCGCCGTTCGGGTGACCTGCTTCCAGTTTTGCTCGCCCAGCCGCTTGGACAGCAGGGCGTTCACGCCGATTCCCGTGCCGACCGAAACGGCAATCATCAGATTCTGAACTGGGAAAGCCAGGGATACGGCGGAGAGCGCGTCTTCCCCCAGCCGGGCGACAAACAGGCTGTCAACCACGTTATACATCGCCTGAATCAGCATCGAGAAGACCATGGGCAGCGATATACGCATCAGTAATGGAAAGATGGGATGATAGCCCATCCGGTTTTCCGCTATGGGCGGATTCTGCTCTTCCATACTCACAGCTCCTGCGGGAATTCCTTCGCCGCACGCACAATCAGGTCTGCCGCGAGATCCAGCCCCATATCGCTATTGACCGCCAGGTGGTAATGCTCCGTTTTGCCCCAGGTGCGGTGGGCAAAATAATCGTAATAAGCCTTACGCTTTTTATCCATTTTGCGCACATAATCCCCAATATCCCTGGCCTCTACCCGGTAATCCTCCGCGGCGCGCTTGGCGCGGGAAGCTGCGGGGGCGTGAATAAACACCTTTAAAATACGCGCTTCTTCTTCGAGAATACTATCGGCGCAGCGGCCAACGATAACGCAGGGACCCTTTTTCGCCAGATCCCGAATGACGGCCGACTGGGCAAAAAACACCTGATCCTGCAGGGGAAACTCCATGGTGGAGCCGGAGAGGGTATAGAGCAGGCTGGCGGGCTTTTTCTGCTGCATCTGCTCTACCACGGCGGCGCAGAAGCCGCTTTTTTCCGCGGTGATCTGCACCAGCTCTTTATCATAAAGCGGAATACCCAGCAGAGTGGCAACCTTATCGCCGATAATTCTGCCGCCCGAGCCGAAGGAACGCCCGATGGTGATAATGGGCAACGACATGCGAACACAACCTTTCTGATGATTCATATAATAACTCTTTAAAATATTATACTATGGATTCAGCCGATTGTAAACCGGGAATTTTCCTTTACTGTGGGGAACATCTGTGCTATACTGAAGAAAAAAGGGGGCGGTGGCATGCGGGAGAAAATTCTCCGGCTTCCGGTGCAGGAAAGCCCGGTTTTCCGGGTGCAGCTGGCGGGCGTTACCTATCCGGACCGAAGCTACTATATCAAAAGGGAAAAATGCGATCTCTGGGTGCTGGAGGCGGTAACCGCCGGGCGCGGGACAGTGCGGGTAGACGAGGCGGAATTCCAGGTGCGCGCCGGGGATGTTTATATCCTGCCCGCGTTTCACCGGCATGAATATTTCAGTGATCCGGTGAAGCCTTTCGAGAAGATCTGGTTTAATCTCCACGGAACGCTGGTAGACGCACTGATGCGGGTTTACGGGCTGGAAGACCGCTTTCATCTGCCCGGCGCGGAACTGGAAGAGGAATTTATACGCTATTTCCGGCTGCTCAGCCGGGAGGGACTGAGCGTGGCAGACATTCTGAACGAAGGGGCGGACGGCTTCCACCGCCTGCTGCGCGTCATGGCGAAAAGCCTGCCGGAGGCACCCTTGCTGCCGCCGGAAAAGGCGCGGATTTTAAAAAAGTATATCGATGAGCATATTGAAAAACGGTTTACTACCGAAGAGCTTTCGGGCCTGATCTTCCATTCCCCCTCCCAGACGATCCGGATTTTCCGCAGCGCCTATGGCCGGACGCCCTATGATTACATTCTGGAAAAAAAGATGCAGCGCGCCTGCGTTTTGCTGGCCGGCACCAACCTGCAGGTGGCGGAAATTGCAGAGCGGCTGCAATTTGCAGACGCGCATTATTTTTCGGCCACCTTCCGCAAGCGGGTGGGCGTTTCACCCCGGGAATACCGGAAGACCCATTGAAGGCTTTTTCCGCCGGCTGCGGCGAATCAGAAAAAAACCGCTTTCCCAAACGGGAAAGCGGTTTTCATTATTCAAATTCCACCACCGTGAGCGCGTCTGCCTTGATGTAATAAAAGGTTTTGCCGTTTTCTTCATAGCTGGTGTAAACGCCGGAGATCTGGACGATCTCGCCCTCTTCCGGATAGTCGCCGTTCTCGAGGATCAATTCCAGATCCTGCTGGCAGCAGCCGGTATTATCGGTGATGATGATATAATGATAGGTTTTGCCGGTTGTGCTGTCGGTAGGATGCACGATTTCACCCTCCGCGCGGATGGTTTTACCGGCATAATCGGCCGGCTCCTTTGCGATATTGGTGGCCAGGGAATAAATGACGGTGGGGCTCAGCGTAGCGGATGGGACAAGATCCAGATCGACCGCTGCATTTGCGCCGCCGCAGCCGGAAAGCGCGGAAAGCGCCAGCAGCAGAAACAATAAAAATACGCCGGTTTTTTTCATTGGTTATCTGCCTCCTTTTAATTTGCCGATCAGGGAAAAGATTAAAAATGTTACAATATCCACCGCAACAATGGTGGAGCCGACCGGGGTTCCCAGCAGGGAGATCAGAATGCCCAGCGCCGCCGAGATCACGGAAATAACCGCGGAGCAGAGAATCACCGCGCGGAAATTTTTAAAAACCCGCATGGCCGAGAGCGCCGGAAAGATCACCAGGGCGGAAATCAGCAGGGATCCCACCAGGTTCATGGCCAAAACAATCACCAGCGCGGTGATCACGGCGATCAGCAGATTGTAAAGCCCGGCCCGCACACCGGTTGCGGTAGCGAAATCCTCATCGAAGGTTACGGCAAAGATCTGCCGGTAAAAGAATAAAAACAGAATGATCACCAGCGCCGAAAGCCCGATGCAGAGCCAGACGTCGGTTTTGGTGAGGGTAAGGATCAGCGTAGATCCGAAAAGCGTGCTGCAAACATCGCCGGAGATATTGGCCGAGCTGGAGAATACGTTGATGATCAGGTAGCCCAGCGCCAGCGCCCCCACCGAAATCATCGCCAGCGCCGCATCTCCCTTGATCTTTGCGTTCTGCCCGGTACGCAGCAGCAAAACGGCGGTGATCACCGTGATGGGCAGCACTAAAAGCATATTATTGGTGAGCTTCAGCACCATGGCGATCGCCAGCGCGCCGAAGGCAACATGCGAAAGGCCATCGCCGATGAAAGAAAAGCGTTTGAGCACCAGCGTCACACCCAGAAGAGAAGAGCAAAGCGCAATCAGCACGCCGACAATCATGGCACGCTGCACCATGGGCATGGCAAAATACTGCTGCAGCTGTGTAAAGATATTCATGCTTCCTCCCCTCCGATCGTCGAAAAGGCCCTGCCTGCGGGCGTTGCCAGGTAATCGGCGGTTTTGCCGAAGAAAAGCGGCTCATGGCTGATATGGAGAATATGGGTCGCATAGCGTACCGCCGCCGCGATGTCGTGCGAGACCATGATGATGGTGATGCCGTCTTCCCGGTTGAGCCGGGCAATCAGCTCATACATCTCCCGGGTGACTTTGGGATCCAGCCCGGCCACCGGCTCATCCAGCAGCAGCATATCCTGTGCGCCGCAGAGCGCCCGGGCCAGCAAAACCCGCTGCTGCTGGCCGCCGGAAAGCTCCCGGTAGCAGCGCTTTTCCAGATGGGTAATACTCATTTTTTCCATATTCTTTTTCGCCAGCGTCCGGTCTGCCGCCGAATAGAAGGGCCTCAGGCCGCTGCGGCCCAGGCAGCCGGAGAGCACGATCTCCCAGACCGAAGCCGGAAAATCCCGCTGAACCACCGTTTGCTGGGGAAGATAGCCGATTTTTTTATGGGTAAGGCCATCATCGAAATAAAGGGTTCCGGCCAGCGGTTTTTTAAGATGCAGCAGCGTTTTCATCAGGGTGCTTTTTCCTGAACCGTTTTCCCCCACAATGCAAAGATAATCGCCCTTTTCAACCGTGAAATCCAAATGCTCCACCACGGTTTTTCCTTCATAGCCGAGTGCGAGATCCCGGCAGGTCAGTTGCGCCATTTTTTCGCCTCTCCTTATCTTCAGTGCAGCGCTTTTTCCAAAACACTGCAGTTTTGTTCCATAATGCCCAGATAGGTTTCCCCCGCATTGACCCGGCTGAGGGTTACCGACTGCAGGGAATCCATTACGAGAATTTCCTGATTTTTCGCCTGTGTATTGGCGATCACAGACCTTGCAACCGATTGATCGGAGGTCTCGATCACCAGCACCACCGGCAGGCTCAGCTCATCCACCTTTCCGGCTAAAAACGCAAGAGTGCCGAAGCTGGCTTCCGTTTCAGCCGAGCAGCCGGAAAAGGCCGCGTAATAGGTGAGGCCGTAATCATCGGCCAGATAGCGGAAGGGG
>QAKW01000042.1:6766-9880 GCA_003343605.1 Clostridiales bacterium | reverse complement strand
CACTTAAATTTAGAAAAAAATGAAAATGCAATTTACTATCGTTCGTTCGGAAAATGCAAGCTACTTGTGCCACAAAGAAGATGAAGTGTATATGGATGTCAGCAACCCCATGAACGCCTTTGTCACTGGTGAGGATGATTTCCAAATCGTAGAGCCTGACAGCTCCTTTGCACAGAAAAAGTACGAGTTCCGAGGAGAATACTGGTATTTCGTTCCACGCTTCTACAACAACGGCTGGCTGGCACTCACCTTGGAAAAGGTGGAAGACGAAGACGATTACATCGTACTGTCCGTCAATTTGGAGGAAATGAATGCGCTCGGAGTACCCGATCGTACATTCATGGACGTAAACCATTACCCGGATGCGATGGAGTTCTTGGTGTCAAATGGGTTGGCGACCGACTCCGGTTACAGACGTAGAAGCGGGTTCGTGGAATATCCGATGATTATGCTGAATCTGCCGCTTCTGTACCAGCATAACCCGCAGAGTTTCCAAGAAGCGGACATCGAGCTGTTCGGATAGGCAGTTGGGGAGGATATGGGTTGCCCGTAAATGACGGGCAACTACCACACCGCCCTGATTCCGCCGGTGCGGTAGCTATCTTTTTTACTTTCGCTTTATGCCTGTTATAGTTGCCCCAAAATACACATCACTACCGTTTAGCCGTATGTGTTTTTTTTGGGGGGGGATTCCCATTATAATAGAAACAGAATCTGTTATTCAAACTGAACTTGTAATTAAAATAGTAAAAGCCAACTTATCCGATTGGATAGGTTGGCTCAAACAGATTATTTATACGAAAATCAATAGAATGTAATTGAAAGATCTCCTAATGGGGTTGATTTTACAGTCAGTTCCAATTCACAGACATCACCATCAAGATAGCCATAGTCAAAGACAACATCGTATGTTACTCCGTCTATAACTACTGTACCGGTTGTTCCTGCCGTAATATCAGTCCCATTCAAAGCCACTCCCGTAATATTAACATTGCCAGTATAGAAACTGAATGAAATGCTTTTGTTAAAATCCACACTATTTCCATTGACAGTAGCGATTATGGGAGATGTCTTGTCATAAACATTAAGGTTGTCTTTACTGTAAGTTGCCCTATAGGTTGTAGAACTTTCAACAGCTTGCACGTTGGCAACTTCATTGGAATAGTTCACATGTGCATTTGCCCGGTCAGCGCAAACACTGCCATATACTTTTTCTTTTCATTCTTCTGTCGTTTTTAGGTTCTTTATATCAGTTCTTGTTGAAACTTACCAGATTTCCTGTTTCTCGGGTTGACATCCACAGTTAGCAATGTAGAATCGGCAGAAACAGCCCTCACCTGCGGGGCTGTATTCACGTCCAGCTCAAATGCTTGACGGGAAGGGCAAAATCATATCCTTCCAATGGCGCAATCACTGATTGTGGAATTGTGAGGCAGCTTTACCACAGTAAGCTCCTGATTGTATTCGCCGAGATTTCCTCGTACCCGTTATAGCCGCCCAATTCCCCATTACTACCGTTCCCTTTATAATCTTCCGGGCTACAAGCCGCCTGCCGTCGTTTTCTCCCTTTTCTACTTTTTACCGCTTATCCGGCCCATTCCAGCCTTTCTCCGGTTGGTTTTCCAGACGCAAAGGTGGACTGCCGCGCTTGATTCCGCCACTTTGAAGTGCATTTCTCGGAAAATTCTTCCTTTCCGTGAAAGAGTAATTTTCCGGAAAAAGCGTCGGAAGCAGCTTGTCCGCCAGTCCTTGTACCGCATCTGTAAATCCCAAGCGGTTCGGGCAGGAAACAGAGCCGAACAAAGGGAAGAAAAACGAATCATTAAAATTTTAAGACAATGGACGACATCAAAAAAAGCAAAGAGTACCAACTCGCCAAAGATTGGGAAATGGCAGTAAACAGTTACAATTTCAACCCCAAGCGGTTTGCGGCAGCTATCCCCACGATGCACCCCACGCTCCAGCAAAGCCTCTACCGGCTTATCAAAGAGTGTATCGTTGTCATGGCGGACGAAACACGCCGCTACGACGACCGTAACCGAGCCTCGCACGAGGAAGCAAAGCGAATTATGGAATATCTGAACGAAAACGGGAAGCACATCCCATTAAGATAACAGGCGTATGAAAACACAGGAAATACAATTCGGCGGCAACACCTATCCTTGTCGGGTGGTGATATCCAACGAGGGCGAAGAACTCCTTATCGGCTCGACCGCCCTGCTCGACGCTCTCCATCCCGGCAGCTTCAACGACGAAAACGAAGGCTTTGCCAGTAAAGAAGCTGAAAGAATCTACGACGAGGTTTTCTTTTTCACCGATAAAGACAGTCTCAAACTCTCCGACAAGGAACTCATCACCGAACTGAAGGAGGACAACCCCGAATGGTTCGACTAATACAAATCAATAATCATCTAAAACACAAAGTTATGGATAAAGAGTATGTAATGCACATTGCCCAGACCATCAAAGAACAGTTGGTATCACTTACGCCCATGCCCATTCTCATGTCGTGGGGAATTGGCGAGTTTGTCGCTACGGTATTCCGGGAATTGCCGGCATTGCGGATTGAAGTAAACGGACGGTTGCACGCCGGATCTGTCGTTATCGCACTCAACGGCTCCGATTACTATGAAGTATATCTACTGAAAGACGACGGTGCGGAATGCGTCAATAAGGAAGTATGCTTCAACGAGCTGGGTGATGTTATCGACCATGCCATCGAAAGCGGTACGGACAAAGAAGAATACGACAAATTTTGCGACCAGCAGCTTGCCATGCTGCTATCCGGAACAAGAGCCTAAGAGCAAACTGCCGAATAACACTGCTCGCATTTTTATGCGGGCAGTGCTTTCGTGTGCGATTGGATGCGCCCAAGCCGCAATATCCTGTTATAAACTCACTTTTGATGTTCTTGTCCCCCTTTTACCGTTACATACATCTGATTACGGCTTGTGGGATTGTCCGGTTCTGTCATAGCCAGCACACCGATATCAATCATTGGAGTGATATAGACATTCATTACATTTTTTCGGGCTTTCAGTCCCAAATACTGCATAATGTCAAACAAAGACTTCGGTTCGGAGCAAAACTCCAAAAGTTGCTGTCTTCTCACAT
>QAKW01000042.1:0-6671 GCA_003343605.1 Clostridiales bacterium | reverse complement strand
GCGCCCAACTGCATGGTCAGCACCACATAGTCAGGACGTGTCTCCTCGGCTACAGTCGGAAGCGGCCAACCCAAAGACTGCCAGCCGCTCACGATCTTATCCACACCGCTACCGGCTTTCTCGGCACGTCCCAGCCGCATGAACATCTTTTGCAGGATCGGATTACGACAAATGCTACGCCCTCCTTCGAAATACTGCTGTTTGGAAACCAGCATCATTCCCGGATTCATAAAGACAAGGCTCTCATCGGTACGCTCCACGATGATGTGCCCTTGTGCATTTACATCTTGGTGGATAATGCAATTGATGAGTGCTTCTCTCACAGCATCGTGAGCCGGAGTTTCTTCCTGACGCACCCCGTCTTTCATCATGAAGGGGCGGGGCAACGATTGTATCAACCGATTATATACCCTTATATAGAATTGATAAAGGTTGGCTTCCCACAAGCCGTCCGGATAGATACGGTTTGTCCACCTTATATCGGGATTGTCTGTCGCAACACGTTCACGATAATCCACAAAATACATCGGGTCGCCCGAATTGTTAGTAATACTGTCGTATTTACCAAACATCAGAATACCGGCCAATGTGAAACCCTCTTTCCCGGTTTCATATTCCGTAGCGTATGCGCCTAACTTTTTTAAGAAATCCATGTCGCTGATACCTATCCAGGGATGGGAGGGTTGCAGACTGGCGAGGGTTTGCCGGTATTGATGCAAGGATTCGATGTCTATATCCCTTTCAAAGTCAAAGCCCGCAAGGATACGCCCGTCCTGTGAATGGCGGTCATGTTCGGCATCCGCAAACATTCGTCTTATCTCCGCATCGGTACAGAGATAATCGCCCTCGTGGTTCCTGCGGTAAGTGTTCCCGAACGGGTTGGCATTGATATACACGGGTCGCAATTCGTAACTGGCACGAGGAATATCACATATCAGGATATACGATTCCTCTATCTTTTCTATTCTTACATCTGATTCACGAGGAAGACAAACGCTTGTTTTTCCTTTATTATGGGCACAATCCCAAAAAATCTTTTTATAACGGACGATGGTTTCCTCCGTTAGTCCGTCGAAGAAAAATCGGTTGTTCTTCTCCACCACACCCAGTACAATCGTACCACCATTTGTATTGGCAAAAGCCGAGTAGCTCTCCCAAAAACTGCCGGGAAATCCTCCGCGTGCCGACTTGAACTCGACTTCCGAAGTCTCGCCTTGGCTGATCAATGCCCTGATTCTTTCATATTTGTCTGTTGTATATTCTGCCATAATCGAGCAATTTTAAGGACGCAACAATTCCCGGCGGCTCACATTCAGTAACTCTGCTATACGTGAGAGGGTGTACAAATCCGGCTGACAGGTATTCGTACACCATTTCGATACAGTCGTTGGGTTTACGCCCAACTGTTCGGCCAACCACACATTCGTTTTCCCGGATTCAGCCAAGGCTGCTTTTATACGGTTTATTTCCTTTCCCATTTACCAACAAATTGTTTTTGAATGCAAAGATAATGGTTTTTATTTATAAATCTTCTTATATATGACAGTTTTATCAAAACAACGGATTGTCTATCACTCATTTGATATCACAAGATTTTCTGCAATGCGTTGCTTTTCTAATCTAAATTTTAGATAGTCTCACGTTTGTTCGCTGGGGTAATTCATCAAAAGGGAGCTTCACGAAATGGTCGGACAACAGCAGAAATAGAGCGACAGCAGGCAAAAAACGCGGAGCAAGTCGTTTCTTGTCGTCTCACTCCGTATTTTTCTCCCTCTTGTCCAATCCGACCGAAGGGAATCACCACTCAATCACCACTTATTCACCACCCGACTACCACCCATTTACCACTCATTTACCACCGTACAACCAAACTAAAAAACAGGATCGTAATCATCCTGTTTTTCTTTCTTGTTACTGTATGCCGTAAATATTGTAGCCTTATTGACTGGCATTTTATCAACTGCCGATAGGAGTTCCGTCTTTTGTACCGTTCAAGCCTGATGGATTGCAGAAAAAGATTTTCTTCATAAGAGAAATATCGCCGTCACAAAAATAGCAAAAAAAGTCATAGAGAACCTTAATAACTGCATTTTTTTGCCCGCAAATAACATAGAAGTGGCAATTTCTTATGCAGACAGACACGCCTTGTTAAGTAAAAGTTGTCATTCAAGACGATAAATAGAGCAAAAATAAGATTTCCCCAAGATGATACTTCTCTTATGAAGAAAAAGTCCCAAAAAGCGATAGAAATACCTATAGAAGATTTAATAAAGAATGCCCACATGAAGACGTTAGAAGCATCCAGAAAATTCTGGAATACATTACTCTATACCTTTTTCGTATGGTTTTGCTTCGTGCGGTTATTCGGCATTGCCGTCTGGTACATGAGCGATGTATCGAAACTTGAAATAAGCGAGACAGCAGCCGAATACATTCGTATCGTCAGGTTCAGCCCGCATCTGTTAGGGTTTGCGTTGCTATGCGCCGTAGCGCTGAAGCTGTTCCGAATGGCAGCAAACCGGCGGGATACATTGTCCGTACTGTCAATCGCCTTTGCCTCCCTGGCGGCGTTGCTGATATTTGCCGACAGAATGACCGGATGCTTCACCTCCGTTTATATAAACGGGGTTGCCGAACAAATGGACGTGATTCAAAGCTGGCTGATTTCCGTTTGCGGAATGCTCTCGGTCGTGATATTCTTTCGTCTTTTCCCCGATACGCAACGAAACTCGAAATGGGCGATTTCCCTCATTTTATGTATCGTGTCGGCATTCGTATTGAGCGCAATCCCATTTACGCCCGCAGAAGTTCTAATCGTATTTCCTCTCGGCTGGCTGGTCTGCCAATCCCGGAAACTGCTCGTCGATTTTACGACGTCCGAATAACCCTTCAAATCTCATATCTCATGAAAACGAACACCTGTTATAGACTCGGAATACTCGCGATGTGTATCATGCCGATTTTGGCAATCGTTGTTCTATTTTTCAGCATCTCTATATTGAATAGCGACCCGGAAATATCCGGAAATGGTTATGGATGGTCGCAACTTTTGTTTCCTGTATTGGGATTGGTCGGCGTGCCCATCGCAGGGCTTGCCCTATATGTTCAGAAAAAAACGTTGGGATGGATTCTTTGCGGTGGATATTCCGTCTTAATGGCAGCCTTTGCTGCCTTGGTTAGCTATGTGGGTTTTAGGGCGCTTGAAGAAATATCCTTGTTGGAAGACGGAGTAATCATATCATGGGTAGATATTCTGGCAGGCACTTTGATATTGGGGGTATTGTGCGCAATAGTCTGGTTGTTTCTCTCCCGTCAGGTACGGTCCGTATTTTCCGGTACTGGGCAGGCCAAACTGTCGGAGGTGATTCCCGCAGTCTTTGTAACGGCAATCCTCATAGGTATCGTCGTCTTTCTGCCCAGACTGCTGAATTTCCTGAAAGACTACCATCTGGTTATTATCATATTTACAATCCTCTTCGCTTTAAGATGGGTGATAAATCAGTCCGGTAAATCATAATATTCAACCCTTAAAATTCACGTAACATGAAAATCGACAAAGAAAAAATCGTATTCTGCGAAATGAGAAAACTTCCCGATACCATAAAATACAAGAGAGGCAATATTTTTCTGATCATACTCGGGTATGTTTTCGCCGTGATCGCAGGCGTAAACGGAGTAGAGGGCGTTCACGACATCCTATATAATCTCTTGGGGCACCTCTATATGGGATGGGTCAACCGTATCGTTGCCGTCGTTCAGGTTTTGTGCATTTACTGGCTTTGCCGTTGGGGTTTCTCCTATGCGTGGGGCAAGGAGTATACGCCGGACGAGAACGGAGTCGGTTTTTACGAACACCCGAAATACGATTCGTTTACGCGTGTAAACGGGGTGTGTATCCTGTTCGTATTTTTAATTACCGCCTTCTGCCGCGGAGGTATGCTGACATGGTGACGAGCGGGCGCACGACATAGATAAAACAGCCAAACACTGAAAATTATGAAAGAAGCTATCAAGTTTATTCTGAAGGTCATATGGACCATTGTGTTCCCGGTGTTTTTGTTTGTACTCCCGCTGATCGGCATGGTAATTGGTGGCGCCTTGCTGACGCTGCCCGGTACTTTGATAGGCTACATCATGTTTGACGATTTTCCTCCTACATGGTATCTCATAATTTTTATGGTACTGCCGGCTGGTATAGGAATGTTGGCAGGGATAAGTTCGGTCATCGAGTGGCTTAGTTCTACTGATTCTTTCAAGAAAGCTGACAAGAATATCGACAAGGGTACATGGGAAGATTATATGAATCGATGAAATAATATAAATTGATACTACATTATGAAGAGACTGTTATCGATCGCGGTGGTGTCGCTCCTTTTCTGCGTCGACACATTCGCACAGAATCCGACAAGAAAGGTATTATATACTTTCGGGACGAATGAAAGGATAGCCCGGGATGAACATTTTGTCCAGTTTCATGCGTCAGGCTACAAATTTGCGCTGGTGCTGGAAGATACGATCACGCAACGGAATATTTTGGTTTTCAACGGTCAGCGTATTCCATACGGGCTCTTTACGAAAGGAGGTACGCAATATGTTCCGGCCGAGCCAAACGGAAATGACAATAACCGTCTGGGCTATATTGATGTGACAAGCCGAGATGGATACCTTTTCCATTTCAGTATCAAGGGTAGCGATGACAACAAGTATGAATACTGGGTCAATCGCGGCGGCAAGACGGAGGGGCCTTATGAATATGTATGGTTCGATGAAGATGAGCCGAAATCGAAGACATATCATTATGTACTTGCCGACAGGGTCTATGACAATGTCGAAGGCAAGGTAAACCCGTCGAAGGGAATCTTCGAAATGCCTTATTATTACGCTTCTGTAGTGCATAATGAAACTCACGAAAATCATAACACCTATATTTCTGTTAATGGGGCGATAAAGAGATTCCCCGGCTATGGAAAGGTTTATATAAATGGTGATAATTATGTTGTCAAGACGACGAAATATGGCTTGTATTTCAAGGGAGAGAAGGTATGCGACGCAGAACACATTAGTAATGTGGTATTAAACGTTAAGGGAGATTATGCGTATCTACTGGAGTCGGATGCACTACCATTTTCAAGTTCTCATCGTTGTTATGTAGTAAAAAATGGAGTTCAGCTCAATAAGGAAGGTTACAAACATGTCTCTTCTTTATATCTAACCGAAAACGGAGATCTTGCATATTGCTACGACTTCAATAAAATACATCTGCCCGGAATTACCGAAGATACCGCATATAAGCATACAGGTAGATTTATTTATCGGGATGGAGGTCGATATGCTTTTGAATACTCTGATGACAACAACTGCTATGTCAAAACGGACAAGACAGAATTCGGACCATATAACCGGACAGAGTACCTCGTTTATGATGGAGAGCATTATGCATTCAGTTATAATAAAGGCGATAATTGGTATGTCAAGACGGACAAGACGGAATTCGGGCCATATTATCACTATATTACAGATATAAAGATCGCTGAAAATGGCGATTGTTATTATACGGTAAAATCTCAACGATATCGTAACGGGGAAAAGTTGGTAGAGAGTGAAGATAAAAGTCTGGATGTCGATGGGCACAATTTCTATTCCAACTATAGTTACGACTATGTGATAATTGACGGTCAGCGATTCGGGAAAGCAGCGCCATTTGAGTATAGATACGACAAGGAGAAGAATGCGTTCGTTTGGTACAGCATCGAAGGTCGGGAGTTAGCAGTTTATGAATATGCGCTCAATTAGGCGCAGTATCGGAGTCTTGCTTCTGTTTCTGCCCGTATGCTGCATTGCGCAGGGACGGGGCTATTCCGAAATATATGCGGCAGAGTGCCGGGAGGCTCTTTCGTTCTGGATGACGCACAAGTCCGAGTTCGATGCCGCAGCGGAGAAAGCCGGTGTATCCGCCGGCTTTCTCTTCGCAATCGTGGCGCCCGAGGTATCGCAGTACGGAAACCTGATCGACAAGGCGCAGACCTACGCGCTCAAAACATTGTATGTGCAAGCCGGTAAAGATTATGCCGATTTCTCGATCGGCCGGTTCCAGATGAAACCGTCGTTCGTCGAGCAGTTGGAACAAGCGATCGAGGATGCGGATACGTTGCGAATATCGTTTCCAGAGGTGCGAATAACGGACAAGGATGGCCGCAACGCACGTATCGAGAGGGTCCGAAGGCTGGAACGGTTGGATTGGCAACTGGAATACCTGGCTTTGTTCTGCAGGGTTGTGCAGCACCGGTTCTGTGAAATGAAGTTTGAGTCGGAGCAGGAAAAGCTGCGGTTCTATGCCAATGCCTACAATGCCGGTTTCCTGCTCAACGGCGAGCGATTGCAACAATGCGCTGGGGCTTACTTCCCGCATCTGGCAAAGCAAAAGTTCCGATATGCCGATGTCTCGTTATGGTTCTACAAAAATAATCGGCGTATTGGTCATGCGATGTAGCGAAGCAAGCCGCTCCATTACTTTCCTCCTTCCCAATCAGCATAGCTTCGGCTCGTTCCGAATCCGGATTGCCTCGCGGCTCTCTTTCTCCCTCTTGTCCAATCCGACCGAAGGGAATCACCACTCACCACTCGCTTACCACCCAATTACCACTTACTCACCACCTGACGACCACTCTCCA
>QAKW01000043.1 GCA_003343605.1 Clostridiales bacterium | reverse complement strand
AACTCCGGCTACGGCGGAAACGTGCTGCTGGGCAAGAAGTGCTTTGCGCTGCGGATCGCCTCTTATCTTGGCAAAAATGAGGGCTGGATGGCCGAGCATATGCTGATCCTGGGCGTTGAGAACCCGCAGGGCGAAGTGCGGTATATCTGCGCGGCGTTTCCTTCCGCCTGCGGCAAAACCAACCTGGCAATGCTGATTCCGCCTGCGTATTATGCAAATAAAGGCTATAAGGTTTGGTGTGTTGGCGATGATATTGCCTGGCTGCGCATCGGGCCCGACGGCAGACTTTATGCCATGAACCCCGAAAACGGATTCTTCGGCGTTGCCCCGGGCACCAATGAAAAATCCAATCCCAACGCACTCGCCTCCACCCGGAAAGACACCATCTTCACCAATGTCTGCCACACGGCCGATAATACGGTCTGGTGGGAAGGCCTGAATAAGGATCTGCCGGTTGGCGCCGTTGACTGGAAGGGCGAGCCCTGGGATCCTGCAAAATTTGATAAGAAAGATAAATCCACCTATGCAGCGCATCCCAACAGCCGCTTTACCGCGCCTGCGGAAAATTGCCCCTGCATTTCAAAGGAATTCAACAACCCCAACGGGGTGCCGATCGACGCGATCGTATTCGGCGGCCGCCGGGCGAAAACCGCTCCGCTGGTATATCAGTCTTTTGATTGGAATCACGGCGTATTCGTGGGCTCCATTATGGCTTCTGAAACCACTGCAGCCGCGGCCGGCGCTGTTGGCGTTGTGCGGCGGGATCCGATGGCAATGCTGCCTTTCTGCGGCTATAATATGGGCGATTATTTTGCACACTGGATTGAAATGGGCAAAAAAATCCCCAACCCGCCGAAGATCTTTAATGTAAACTGGTTCCGCACCGATGATGAAGGCAACTTTATCTGGCCCGGCTTTGGCGATAACATGCGCGTTCTGATGTGGATTCTGGATCGCTGCGCCGGAAAAGCAGACGCGGTTGAAACGCCGATCGGCTATTTGCCCAAAGCGGAAGACATTAATATTGAAGGCCTCCACGGCATTTCTCTTTCCACTGTTGAGGATCTGCTCTCCGTAGATAAATCCCTGTGGAAGGAAGAGATTAAGGGGATTGAGGAATTCTATTCCAAATTCGATAAAGATCAGACCCTGCCTGCAGAGCTTGCACAGGAGCTGAAAGATTTTGCAGCGCGGCTGGACGCTTAAGGCCTGCAGACAAAAACGGGAAAACCTGGAGGTTTTCCCGTTTTTTATGTCCCTGCATGATTCTTCCCGCGTCCTGCGTCTTTATAGGTGAGAAGGCCTTTGAACAAATCATGGGAGAAACAGCATGGATGATACCGAAATTTTAAGTCTTTATGAGAGCCGGTCCCAAAACGCAATCAGGGAAACCGAAAAAAAATACGGTGCCTACTGCCGGGCCATATCCCTCAATATTCTGCAAAACAGGGAAGATGCGGAAGAATGCGTAAACGATGTATATCAGAAAGCATGGGAATGTATTCCGCCCGCACACCCGGGGAATCTCTGCGCTTTTTTGGGGCGGCTGGCACGCAATCTGGCCCTGGACCGTTTTCGGTTAAACCATGCAAAAAAGCGGGGCGGCGGCCAATACGATGCGGTGCTTTCAGAGCTCGAAGAATGCCTGCCCGGCCCAAACAACGCCGAGCAGCTTGCCGAACAGCTTGTTATCCGCGCGGTTTTAAACCGCTTTCTGGCAGATCTGCCCGCAGAGAAGCGCCGTATTTTCCTGCGCCGCTACTGGTATTTTTCCCCGCTGGCAGAAATCGCCCGTGATTTTCATTGCAGCGAAAGCCGGATCCAATCGATTCTGCACCGTCTGCGTATCAAATTGAAAGAACAACTGGAAGCGGAAGGAGTAGACCTATGAAAAGCGAAAAGCTGATTCATGCATTATCTGATATTGATGATCAATTCATTTTATCGGCGGCGCCCGGCGTGCGCCCCAAACCGGCAAAAGCACAAGCCCGCAGTCTCCGGCTGCGTTGGTGCGCCGCTGCGGCCTGCCTTGCCGTAGTGGTAACCATTGTAGGGCTGGCCGGCCCCTGGCGGCAGGGAACCGCCGGGGAAGCGGAGCCCGCACAGCCCGCCGATCTGGTTTCTAAGCCCGACACAACGGGGCAGGAGCCGGAGTCCGCTGCAGGCAATCCCGAAACCGAACAGATCGGGAACGCGGAAAACGGAGAAAACGGCCTGGTTTGGCCGGTATTGGAAGTGCCGGGCTCACAGACGCAGCAATCAGAGAGCCTCTGCATGCGCAGGCTCTGGGCTGAGATGACCTTTCCGCAGCGTTATGCCACGCTGGCGTGGAACGGCGCCTACGCGACCCGCGATACGGAGCTCCCAGCCGCTCAGATCGCACAGAAGCTGGGCACGGCCGAGGCCTTTGGAACCGATGAAAATCAGGAGCTGCATAAAATAACCGCCGATGTGTTTGCCGTGCGCGGGCTTTCCTCCACGGCCGTTGTGGCCGTGCGCGACGCCGGGTCAGGTGCTTATTATGCCTATATCAATCCGGAATACCGGCCCGAAACCCTCGGGCAGTTTATTGAAGATCTGAATCTCCGGGCATATTTGAAAACCGGCAAGGTTTATTACAATTATCAGAAGAAAGACGGCAGCTTCGCCACCGTTGAATTTACCGGCCTTTCCACGGAGCAGGTATGGGAAACGCTTCTTTCCGATTCCGCTGCCGCCTGTATTGAAGAAAACGATCTTTACGGCCAGTTTTCGGTCAGCATTGATTATCCGCTGCTTGGATACCATAACATGTGCCTTGCCATCACGGAGCAGCACCAGCTCTGGACCAATTTGCTGGATACGGCAAAGGTATTTGAGCTGGGCGCGCAGAAGAGCGCTTTATTTACCGATTATGTGCTTCGCAACTGCACCGGCCATGAACTGCGCTATACTGATACCGACACCCCGGTTGCCGAATAAAGAAGCCAGGCGGGCAAAATTGCCCGCCTGGCTTTTTAAACCATTTTTTCCGGATCCACCAGAGAATCAAATTCCGCGGCGGTCAGTTTTCCGCTTCGGATGGCCGCCTCCCGCAGGCTGAGCCCATTCTGGTAAGCGTCTTTGGCAATGTGCGCCGCCGCCTCGTAGCCGATCCGGGGCGCCAGGCAGGTAACCAGCATCAGGGATTGCCCCAGATAGTGCTCCATCTGCGCCGGGTTTGCCTGGAGCCCGCTCAGGCAACGGGCGGCAAACGACCGCATGGCATCCGCCAGCAGGCGGACAGACTGCAAAAAATTATAGGCGCAAACAGGCATAAATACATTGAGCTGAAAATTTCCCTGGCTTGCGGCAATCCCAACCGCAACATCGTTTCCCATCACCTGAACCGCCACCATGGTAAGCGCCTCACACTGCGTGGGATTGACCTTCCCCGGCATAATGGAGCTGCCCGGCTCATTTTCTGGAATCCGGATTTCCCCCAGCCCGCAGCGCGGGCCGCTGGCCAGCCAGCGAATATCGTTGGCAATCTTCATCAGATTCGCGGCCAGTGCCTTGAGCGCACCATGTGCAAAAACAAATGCATCTTTGGAAGTCAGCGCATGGAATTTATTCGGATCCGGCCGGAAGGCAAGGCCGGTGAGGGCGCTGATCTCCAGGCAAACGGCTTCATCGAAGCCCGCCGGGGCGTTCAAGCCGGTTCCTACCGCCGTGCCGCCGATGGCAAGCTGCGCCAGCGGTCGGAGCGCCGCCTCCAGCATCGCGCGGGATTCCTCCAGCATCGCCCGCCAGCCGCTGATTTCCTGAGAAAACCGAATCGGGGTGGCGTCCTGCAGATGGGTCCGCCCAATCTTGATCCATCCGGCATTCTCTTGCTCCAGCCCAGCAAAGGCCTCCACCGCCGCCTCAAGCGCGGGAAACAGCGCCCGCTGAATCGCGGTAACGGCGGCAATGCTCATGGCGGTGGGGAACGTATCGTTGGAACTTTGCGATTGATTGACCTGATCGTTGGGATGCAGCGGGCAGCCTGCCTCTCCCGCCAGATGGGCAATCACCTCGTTCATATTCATATTCGTTTGAGTCCCGCTTCCGGTTTGCCAAACCACCAGAGGAAACTGATCATCGTAAGCGCCTGATAAAATCTGATCACAGGCGGCTGCAATCGCTGCCGCCTGTGCTTCCTGCAATGCACCAAGCCGGGCGTTGACCCGGGCACAGGCCTTTTTCAAAACGGCAAACGCTCGAATGATTTCGGCCGGCATCCGCTCGCCGCCGATTCTGAAATTTTCCAGGCTGCGCTGCGTCTGCGCACCCCACTTTTTATCCCGCTCTACGCGGATCTCTCCCATTGAATCATGTTCCAGCCGGTATTCCATCCTTGCCATCCCTTTCCTTCTTTTTATTTATTATACTGTATTCTCCTTGTTTCTTCAAGAAAATTATGCTATACTGTTTTCAGCCGATCCAATCCACCAGCGGCACATTGCAGGCGGCTTGGATGGCCTGAATTAAACCGGAAAGGATGTTGTTGCATCATGGAACCTTCTAAAGTTTATTTTACAGACTTTCGCGCCGATTTTCATGAAAATCTATTGCAGAAACTTCGGCGGCTATGTATTACAGCCGGTATTAAATCAATCGATTTCAACAATAAGTTTGTTGCCATTAAAATTCACTTCGGGGAATTGGGAAATCTCGCGTTCTTGCGCCCGAATTACGCCCGTGTGGTTTCCGATCTGGTAAAGGAGCTGGGGGGAAAGCCCTTTTTAACCGATTGCAACACCCTTTACGTCGGCAGCCGAAAAAACGCCCTGGATCATCTGGATACCGCCTATACCAACGGCTTCAATCCGCTTACAACCGGCTGCCATGTTCTGATTGCAGACGGCCTGAAGGGAACCGATGAAACACTGGTTCCCGTGGAGGGCACCTATGTTCGGGAGGCGAAAATCGGCCGCGCTGTGATGGATGCGGATGTTTTTATTTCTCTGACGCATTTTAAGGGGCATGAATGTACCGGTTTTGGCGGCGCGCTGAAAAACATTGGTATGGGCTGCGGCTCCCGCGCCGGCAAAATGGAAATGCACAGCGACGGGAAGCCCTTTGTAAACGAGCAAAAATGCATTGGATGCAGGGCCTGCGCGCGGATCTGCGCACATGATGCGCCGCAATTTTCGGGTAAAAAGGCAGCCATTGATCATCAGAAATGCGTTGGCTGCGGCCGCTGCATCGGCATCTGCCCCGCCGACGCGATTATCCCGCCCAACGATAGCTCCAACGATCTTTTAAACTATAAGATTGCGGAATATACCAAGGCGGTTCTGGATGGGCGCCCGGCCTTCCATATTTCCCTGATCTGCGATGTTTCCCCCAATTGCGACTGCCATTCTGAAAACGATGCGGCCATTATTCCCAACGTGGGGATGCTGGCTTCCTTTGATCCGGTTGCCCTGGATGTTGCCGCCGCGGCGCTCTGCAACCAGCAGCCGGTTTTGCAAAACAGCCAGCTCGGCGAAGGCTGCCGCCACCATCCCGATGCCGGGGATCATTTTGATATCACCCATCCAGACACCAACTGGCGCACCTGCGTGGCGCATGCCGAAAAGCTCGGCCTCGGCCGGCAGGAATACACCCTGATCAAAATCTGAAAGGGGGAAGGCCGCAATGGCTCTTTTTCGCTCCAAGGCACAAAAAGAACTGGATTTTATACTGGCGGAATTAAAAAATTATCTCTCCAATAATTATAAGGACCCCGCGCAGGAATGCCGCAGAAAACTGGGAGAGAAAAGCGAACAATATTACCGCGCCGGAAAATTGAATGACCGGCAGTATCGGTATTATCAAAATCTGTTTCGGCAATATACCGCGCAGATGAAGGATTATCACCATTAAAAAATGCAGGCGCAAAATGGGCGCCTGCATTTTATTTTTTTAGCTGAAATTGCGCTGCATACCGGCTATACACGCGGTCGAACGCGGCGTTTCCGTATTTTACGCCGCGCAGATATTTATGCGTATCAAAACTATTGTGGGCGATCTCGATGACCGCTACGGCGAGATTGGAGCAGTGATCGGAGATCCGCTCAAAATTTGTGAGCAGATCCGAAAGAATGAATCCCATCTCGATGGTGCAATCGCCGCTTTGCAGCCGGCGGATGTGGTGATCGCGGATGGTCGTCGTCAGCCGGTCGATTACCTGCTCCAGCGGTTCCACGTTTTTTGCGCGTTCCACGTCGTTTTCCCGAAACGCCTGCATCGTCAGCGAAAGAATTTCTCTTATTGCTGCGGATAATACGTCTATTTCCTCCGCGGCTTCTGCTGAAAAGGAGATCTTTTTTTCTTCCATTTCGCGGCTAACCTTTAATAGATTTACGCCATGGTCACCCAGCCGTTCAAAATCACCGATTGCATGCAGCATGCGTGAAATTTTCCGGCTGTCTTCTGTAGAGAGCGCTTTGGAAGAGAGCTTCACCAGATAACTGCCCAGCTGATCTTCCAGCCGGTCCAGCTCCACTTCATGTTCCTCGATCCCGGCGCCCACCTTTTTGTCGTACCGCCGCACCACTTCTATTGCTTCCCTTACAGTCTGCTCGGCAATACTGCCCATTTTTTCCGTTACCCCTTCGCAGGCCTGCACCGCAACGGAAGGTGAAAACAGCAGGCGCTCATCCAGCAGCTTCGGCACATTGCCGGCGCCCGTGTTTTTTCTATCTTTTACCATGAGCGCAGAAAGCCTGATCAGCCCCTTTGTAAACGGCAGCAGAATGACCGTAATCGCGATATTGAAAAGGGAATGAATGACGGCTATAGAGACCGGACTGACCGGCCGGCTGCCGAACCCAAAATGAAAAATAGCGTTTGCGCCGGTATAGAGCGCCAGGCAGACTGCCGTGCCCAAAACATTGATCGAAAGATGAACCGTTGCAACGCGCCGGGCATTGGCGCTGGCGCCGATGCAGGAAATGATCGCCGTAATGCAGGTGCCGATATTCTGCCCCATAACCAGCGGAATTGCCATCGAATAAGTGACGCCGCCGGTGAGCGAGAGTGCCTGCAGGATTCCTACAGAGGCGGAAGAGCTCTGAATCAGGGCAGTAATCAGCGCACCGGCCAGAACACCCAGCAGAGGATTTGCAAATTGAACCATCAGGTTGGAAAAGGCCGGCATCTCCGCCAGCGGGCTGACCGCCTCTTTCATGAATTCCATGCCATACATTAAAATGGCAAAGCCCAGTAAAACCGAACCGATACTTCTTCGCCTGCTGCTCTTTGATACCATGAGCAGCAAAATGCCCAGAAAGGCAAGCAGCGGCGAAAAATGCTCCGGCTTTAAAAGCTGAATCCAGATATTGCTCCCTTCAATGCCGGAAAGGCTCAAAATCCAGGCGGTGAGGGTGGTGCCGATATTCGCGCCGAAGATGATATAAATGGTCTGCGCAAAATTCATAATCCCGGAGTTGACCAGCCCCACCAGCATTACGGTAACCGCAGAGGAGGATTGTATTGCAAGGGTCACGATCACGCCCAAAAGCAACCCTGCCAGGGGACGCGCCGTCATCTTCTTGAGCAGCGTTTCCAGCCTGCCGCCGGCTATTTTTTCCAGATTGCCAGACATCACGTGCATTCCGTAAAGGAAAAAAGAAAGGCCCAGCAGCAGCTGCAATACAGAGAAAATAGTCATTGATAACGCTCCTTTGCTGTTTGATCTCCTGCTCTTAGCGTAACCGTTTTCTGCCAAGTTATGAAACGGAATCCGGCGGGATCCGCATCAATCATTCGTTTTTTCTTTGTAAGGTTGCAGCAGCGCAAGAAGGCGGGGGAGCTGCAGTTCGCAGGTATCTTTCAACCGTATATCCGGCATTATGCCGGGCTCCTTTATCCCAATGCCCACGGAAATCATGCCGGCGGCGCGAATTGCTTTCACTCCTGCCTGCGCATCTTCAAAGCCCACCGCCTCGCAAGGCTTTACGCCCAGGCCCGCACAGCAATTGAGAAAAATATCCGGGGCGGGTTTTCCCCGTGCAATATCCTTTGCTTCCGCCCGGTAATCGAACCGCGCGCTTAGCCCCAGCCGCGCTAAAACCCGTTCGGCGTTGCGGCTGGCCGATGCAAGCGCCAGGCGGATTCCCGCCTGATGCGCCTCTTCCAGAAACGTGCAGATCCCGGGCAGAATATCCGCGGGTTGGATCTGTTCAATCATGTTCAGATAGATTTCATTTTTTTCATCTGCCATTTCCTGAATTTCGCTATCACTGAACCGCGCGCGGATACCGTTTTCCTCCAGTATGATTTCCATGCAGCGGTTGCGGCCGACGCCCTTTAAACGTTCGTTGCACACTTCATTAAAGGCAAATCCCTTTTGCTCCGCCAGCGCTTTCCAGGCGTTATAATGATAGCGCGTGGTGTCTGTGATAACGCCGTCTAAATCAAATATAAATGCTTTTGGGTTCATTCCTGACACTCCTGTTCCATCAGCAGCGTCTCCGTTTGCGGCGCTGCCTGCATTTCTCTAAGCCTCTTATTGAGCAAATAGCAATACGCGGGGATAAAAAACAGATCCGCCCCAACCCATGCGGCCGGGTTGGAAAGGCAAACGCCGATATAACCGAATGCGGCGGCCAGCACAAAAGCGGCGAGAGCACGCATCACCAGCTCGATCGCCCCGCCGATCATGGTAAGTGTGCTGTAACCCATTCCCTGCAGCGCATTCCGATAGCAGAAAATCGCGCCCAGCGCAATATAAAATACGCCCTGAAAGAAAATAAACTGCTCTACCAGCCCCAGCAGTTCCGGGGTTGCATCCTGCGCGTTGACAAAAAGATAGGTCAGCGGT
Organism: Clostridiales bacterium; assembly: GCA_003343605.1. GTDB lineage: Bacteria > Bacillota > Clostridia > Oscillospirales > QAKW01 > QAKW01. The sequence goes on along the minus strand of QAKW01000043.1, from coordinate 35,188 downwards.
TTTGCCAGCGAAATCACCACAACCGCTCCCACTACCGCATATCCCGCGGTAACCAGCATGGTCTGTTTTACACCGGTACGAATCCGGTCGAACCGCCCGGCGCCGAAATTCTGCCCGCAGAACGTTGCCAGCGCTGTTCCCAGCGCAACCATTGCCTGCGTTGCCAGATTATCCATTTTATTTGCGGCCGTATAGGCGGCAACCGCCACATCCCCCAGCCGGTTGAGCGCCGCCTGCTGCACCATTACGCCAATCGCGGTAATGGAAAATTGCAGCGCCATCGGAAGCCCCAGCCTCACAAGCCGCATTGCATAAACGGGATCCCAGCGTATATCGGCCAGTTTCGGCCGCATCGCCGGAAATTTTTTCAGCAGCACCAGCAGGCTGCCCATCCCGGCCAACGCCTGGCTGATTACCGTTGCCCACCCGGCGCCTGCAACGCCCATATGAAAATAAAGAATAAAAAGAAAATCCAGACCCACATTCAGCAATGAGGCAAAAATCAAAAAATACAGCGGTGTTCTGGAATCGCCGACCGCGCGCAGCTGATAGGATACAATATTATAAAATACGGTTGCGCTCAGCCCCATATAGATGGTAACAATATAATCATAGGCATAGGGGAGAATCGTTTCCGGCGTTTGCATCAGCCGCAGCAGCGGCATGGCGGTTGCAACCGCTACAATTGTAATAATAATAGAAAAATATACGCTGAGTTTATAAGATACCCCCACACTTCTGCGCACATTTTCTGTATCTTTTCCGCCGAAGAACTGGCTGGTCAAAATAGAAAAGCCTGCGGTGAGCCCCTGCACAAAGCCGATGATCAGAAAGCTGATCGCGCCGGTTGCCCCAACGCCCGAAAGGGCCCGGGTTGAAATCGTCTGCCCCACAATAATGGTATCCACCATGCTGTAGAGCTGCTGGAATATGTTGCCGACCAGCAGCGGGGCGGCAAAAACCAGGATCCGCCGCAGCGGTTTGCCCGCGGTTAAATCATAAGTCATCTTGCCTCTCCTTTCCTATTTTCTCCATATACGTAATCTCGCGCGCGCCGTCGGGCGCGCGGCGAACACCTACAACGAATAGCCGCAAGGGCTATTATAGCACCTGTTTAACTGTTTTTCCATCCCTTTTTTCATCTTTTTGATCATAGATGCAATGGGGCCTTTTGGCTTTCTCCGTTTTTTAGTATTCCGCCGCCAATCAAGCCGATATAAAGGCTCCGCCCGATCCCTTAAAGGATCGGGCGGAGCCTGTTATTCAGATCAGTCTATCGAAAACGGATTAGTTTTTACCGCTTTTGATGGCAGCCTGCGCCGCAGCCAGCCGCGCAATGGGTACCCGGAAGGGGGAGCAGGAAACATAGGAAAGGCCGATATTATGGCAGAATTCCACCGAAGAGGGATCACCGCCATGCTCTCCGCAGATGCCCAGATGCATCTCCGGGCGCACCTTTTTGCCCAGCGTTACCGCCATTTCCATCAGCTTGCCAACACCAGTCTGATCCAGCTTGGCAAACGGATCGTTTTCATAAATCTTATTATCGTAGTAAGCATCCAGGAACTTCCCGGCGTCATCGCGGCTGAAGCCAAAGGTCATCTGCGTTAAATCATTGGTGCCGAAGCAGAAGAACTCCGCCTCTTTCGCGATCTCATCCGCCGTAAGCGCGGCGCGGGGGATCTCGATCATGGTGCCGACTTCATACTTCAGCGCAATGCCGGAAGCCGCGATTTCCGCATCCGCTACTTGAACCACAACATCCTTCACGAATTTCAGCTCTTTCACTTCGCCAACCAGCGGAATCATAATCTCGGGAACCAGATCCCAGTCGGCATGCGCTTTCTTTACGTTGATCGCCGCACGGATCACCGCTTTGGTCTGCATTTCGGCGATCTCCGGATAGGTGACGGCAAGCCGGCAGCCGCGGTGACCCATCATCGGGTTGGCTTCATGAAGCCCGGCAATGATGTTTTTAATCGCTTCCACACTCTTGCCCTGTGCCTTGGCCAGCGCTTCGATCTCCGGTTCGCTGGTGGGAACAAATTCATGCAGCGGGGGATCCAGGAACCGGATGGTTACAGGATTGCCTTCCATTGCCTCATACAACTTCTCGAAATCGCCCTGCTGGAGCGGAAGCAGTTTATCCAGCGCCGCTTTGCGCTCATCCACGGTATCGGAGCAGATCATCTCCCGGAAGGCTGCAATGCGGCCCTCTTCGAAGAACATATGCTCCGTGCGGCAAAGACCTATCCCTTCTGCGCCCAGCTCACGCGCTTTCAGCGCATCGCGCGGGGTATCCGCATTTGTGCGCACCTTCAGCGCTCTGTATTTATCCGCCCAGGCCATAATCCGGCCGAATTCGCCGGCGATTTCCGCATCCACAGTGGGCATAATTCCATCATAAATATTTCCGGTAGAGCCATCCAGCGAAATATAATCGCCTTCCCGATAAACCTTCCCGGCAAGCTCAAACTTTTTATTGGCCTCGTCCATTACGATTGCCGCGCACCCGGAAACGCAGCAGGTGCCCATTCCACGGGCAACAACCGCCGCGTGGGAAGTCATGCCGCCGCGCACCGTGAGAATCCCCTGCGCCGCCTTCATGCCCTCAATATCCTCCGGAGAGGTTTCCAGCCTGACCAAAACAACCTTTTCCCCGCGGGCGCCCCATTCTTTGGCGTCTTCCGCCGTAAAGACCACCTTGCCGCAGGCTGCTCCGGGCGAAGCCGCCAGTGCCTTTGCCACCGGAGCGGTCTCCTTGAGCACCTTCGCGTCAAACTGCGGGTGCAGCAGTGAATCCAGATTCCGCGGATCGATCATCATCACCGCTTCCTGCTCAGAAATCATGCCTTCATCTACCAGATCACAGGCAATTTTCAAAGCGGCTCTGGCTGTTCTCTTTCCGTTTCTGGTCTGCAGCATGTAAAGCTTGCGGTCTTCGATCGTAAACTCCATATCCTGCATATCGCGGTAATGCTTTTCCAGCTTCTGGGAAATCTCCACAAACTGATTATAAACTTCGGGCATGACATTTTTCAGCTGATCGATATGCTGCGGTGTGCGTACACCGGCCACCACATCTTCACCCTGGGCGTTCATCAGGAACTCGCCCATCAGCTTTTTCTCGCCGGTTGCCGGATCGCGGGTAAACGCAACGCCGGTGCCGGAGGTTTCGCCCATATTGCCAAACGCCATCATCTGCACGTTTACAGCCGTACCCCAGGAATAGGGGATATCATTATCGCGGCGGTAAACATTGGCGCGGGGATTGTCCCAAGAGCGGAAAACCGCCTTGATCGCACCCATCAGCTGTTCGGTTGGATCGGTGGGGAATTCTTCGCCGATCTTGGATTTATATTCCGCCTTAAACTGGTTCGCAAGCTCCTTCAAATCATCCGCAGTAAGATCCACATCCTGCGTAACGCCCTTGCTTTCCTTCATTTGATCAATGAGTTCTTCGAAATACTTCTTGCCGACTTCCATTACAACGTCGGAATACATCTGGATAAATCTGCGATAGCAATCCCAGGCCCAGCGGGGATTGCCGGATTTTGCGGCAATGACCTCCACCACATCTTCATTCAGGCCCAGATTCAGAATCGTATCCATCATGCCGGGCATGGAGGCGCGGGCACCGGAACGAACAGAAACCAGAAGCGGGTTTTCACGATCCCCGAATTTCTTGCCGGTGATCTGCTCCATCTTACCGATATTTTCCATAATCTCGGCCTGGATCTCATCATTGATTTTCCGGCCGTCTTCATAATACTGCGTGCACGCCTCGGTTGAAATGGTAAAGCCCTGGGGAACCGGGAGGCCAAGCCTGGTCATTTCGGCAAGGTTTGCGCCTTTGCCGCCCAGAAGGTTTCTCATGGTTGCGTCACCCTCGGAAAAGAGGTATACGAACTTTTTACTCATTAATTTTTTTCCTCCAATATAATAAAATTATGAAACAAAGCACTCGGGCAACCCGCAGGGCGCGTGTTACCATCTAACATTATAGCATAATTCTCTGGATAGTCCACCATTTTTTTCATTCTTTGGATATTTTCTAAAGTTTCAACAAATTTTGGTTCCAATATCCCAAATTCCTGCAACTTTTATTAAAAGAACGCTTACATTCCCGCCAGCTGCTGCAAAAGGAAAACGGCGTCTGCAATGGATAGCCGCCCGTCGCCGCTGAGGTCGGCCGCCTCTAAAGTCGGGCGGAACGACGTGTTGCCGTTCAGCACATGCAGCAGAAGAAGAACATCGGCAGTCTCCACAATCCCGTTTGTATCCACATCTCCCACAATGATATTCGACATCTGGCGAACATCTCTCAAAATCGGGTAATCCCGCATGGCCCACACGGCGGTAAAATCGAAGCCGGCAAAGCTTGCGCTGTTTTGCAGCTGCTGATCTGTCAGCGCGCCGGTCTGCTCATCCGATCCGCCGACGGCGGAGGCGGCTTTTTCCTGATCATAATAGCAGTTACGAATTTCCGCCAGGTTGCTGCCGGCAATACCGCCCGCCTGCGCCGGCGATGCGCCGTGCGCCAGTGTATTGCCGCGGTTATAGCAGTTTTGCAGCGTCCCATCGCCTGCCAGCCCGTTCTTGCCGGCAATGCCGCCGCTGTAAAGCATTCCATTTACCGCGCTGCCCAATGCCTCTACGGTCTGCGTATTAAAGCTGTTTGAAACACAGTTTTGATTCCAGCCGCATATCCCGCCGGCAATCGCTTCTTCCGCGCCGGTTGCCGAAACCCCGGCAAAGGCGGCGCACCGGGAAATCTCGCCGGTATTCTCCCCGGCTATAGACCCTGCGATTGCCTTAAAGGAACGACTTTGCGCCGCAATTCTGCCGCTGACGCTGCATTTTTCGATGATTCCCGCATTGCGCGCCGCGATACCCCCCGCATATGTTACGGCGTTGGCATAGGCATCGGTTCCTTCCGCCGTGATTACTACCTGCTCAAGCGAAAGCCCGGTTACCGTTCCGGCATTATAGCCCAACAGCCCGGCCTGCATGGTCCCGGAACCCTGCACCTCAATTCTGAGCCCACTGATCACATGCCCCGCGCCATCCAGAACGCCGGTAAACGGCATATCTTCATCCGGCGCAAGCGGGGAAAAGGCTTCGCTTAGTGTAATATCCTGCGTCAGCATATAGTTTCCGTCCAACTGCTGCTGCACGGCCAGCAGCTCCTGCTCTGTTGCAATTGGGATATAACCCGCCGGAAGGGCGGAATCTGCGTGAAAGGGAATTACAGAGCCCATCAGCATGCCGCAGCAGAGCAGCGCGATAATCCGAATTCTTCCTTTATTTTTCATCTTCAGGAATCTCCAGTTCTTCATATTGCCTTAAAAAGGCTCTCAGCCGGGCCGCCATGATTCCCGCGCCGCCCGGTGTATCGCTTTCGATATTAACCGGAATCACCGGATCATGAAGCGATAGACGCACCAAAAACCATCCGTCTCCCTCTCCGGGGCCGAAATTCACGCGCACCCCTTCATAATTGGGTTCCTCCAGCGCCCAGCCCTGGCCGGCGCAGTATTCTTTCAGCTCCGCCAAAACACGCTCCCCATACTGCCGGAATGCCGCAGCCTTGATTTGAATCCGCAGTTCCCGCGACTCAGCGGGTTCCGCCAGCCCATCGATCAGGGAAACCAGCGGCTTCCCCGCCTTTTTCAGCGCGGCCAGCTCCGCCAGCATCCGCGCCGCAAGATAAGAGCCATCATCCAGATAATGATTTTCCTTTAACGCACCATGTCCGCTGGTTTCCATTGCCAGCGGCGCGCAGACGCCGCTTTTTTCCAAACGGACCGCTTCATCAATTACTTTTTTATAGCCGCGCATAAAACGGTGATGCCGCCCGCCTTTAGCCTGAATAAACGCGGTAAGCCCCCGGGAGGTCACCGAATCGGTTACAATCGTACAGCCGGGATGCTCCCTCAGCATCAGGGCCGCGGCCAGCGCAATCATCCGGTTGCGGTTCAGCTCCATGCCGGTTGCATCCACAAGCGCGCACCGGTCGCAGTCGGTATCGAAACAGATACCCATGTCGGCCCCCGCCTCCAGCGTCGCCCGCCGGCAAGACGAAATCGCGGCCTCATTTTCCGGATTCGGGATATGCCCCTGAAAGCGGCCGTCCGGCTCCAGAAAAACGGATCCGCCCGTATCCGCGCCCAGCGGAGCCAGTACCTGCCGCACAAAAAAGCCCCCGGCACCGCCGCCGGCGTCCACCACCACATGCACCCCGTTCAGCGGCTGCTGCTCACCGGTTTTTTCACGCACCAGACGTACCAGGCTTTCGCTATAAGGCCCCATCAGATCAAACTGCCGCATACATCCGCTATTCCGCACAGAAAATGCATTTTCTTCCGCCAGCCGGATCAACTCGGAAACGTCATCTCCATCGATGCCGCCGTCTTTTGTAAAAAATTTTAATCCGTTTTTATCATAGGGGAGGTGGGAGGCGGTGATTTCAACCGCGCCGTCGCAGCGGCTGCCCTCATAGTAAGTAGAAAAAAACATGGAGGGGGTTGTGGCAAGGCCGCAATCGATTACATCCGCCCCCATTGCGCAAAGCCCCTGCACCAAACCTTCTTTCAGCGCCTCGCCCGAGAGCCGCGGATCCCGGCCCACGGCGATTTTGACCGGCCGGGACGCGGTTTTCTTCTTTAAAAAAGATACAAACGCCCTGCCCAGCAGCTCTGCACGGTCGGGCGTTAAGTTACAGCCCGGGCCAAGCGCTGTGCCGCGAATATCTGTTCCGCTTTTTAGTTCTTTCATGATTTGATCTCCGTTTCCAATGTTGTCAGCTTGGTGATATCCCCATAAAGCGCCCATGTTCCGGTAGACTGAAATGTGCCGATATCCGATGCGGCAAATAAAACACCCTGCCGGTAAGCCAGGGGAAAGAGCGGTGTGTAGCGATCAAAAACCGCCGCATATTCCGTAAGTGAAAGGCTGCCGGTGCGATATTGCGCGGCGGCCCCTTCCAGCTCTTCTGACGCGAAGCCGCCGTAATTGATTCCGCTCCCTGCGGCGTAAAGCGCCGTATTCAGCGTTCTCCCGGTTTTGACCTCTCCCAGATACAGATCAAATTGCCCTGCCGCCAGCCGCGTATTATATTCTGCGCGGCTGACCTTCTCCAGGCTGATCTTAATGCCGGAAAGTGCCAGGCTATCTGCAACCGCCTGCGCCACATCGCGCTGCACCGCGCTTTCTTCGGCCACCAGCAGCGTAAAGGCAAGCTGGGCTCCATTTTCATCCTGCAGGCTGTTTTCCGTTAGATTCAGGCCCAGTGCCGCCGCCTGTTCTTTTTTTTCAAGATCCGTCCAGGCTTTTTCCTGCGTCAGACCCTCGGCTTTATACCAGGCCGGCTGAAATGGATAAGCGGTCTCCTGCGCCTGTCCCAATAAAACCGTATCGGTAATCTTCTCCCGCTCGATCAGTGTGTTTAAAAAGGCCCGGATCTCCGCGCGGGATAGCACCCCGTTCCGGCAGTTCACACCGAGATACAACAGGTTGTCCCCCGGGTAGGTCTGCACCCGGTAATCCTTTCCGCTGGAGAACACCAGGCTGCTTTCCGCCGGCGTAAAGTAAACATCCAGCAGACCAACGGAAAACATATTCTGCCGCTCCTGCTCATCCGCCGGCTTTTTCAGCTCGATCACGGAAATCTGAGGCTGAATGAAATAATAGGGGTTTGGAATCAGCACCCGTTTGCCGTTCATTTCCGAAAACTGATACGGGCCGCAGCCGGCGCTGCCTTTCTGCTGCATCACCGGAATATCCAGGCAGTTGATAAAATCAGCGTCCGGCTCTTTCAGCGTTACCGCCAGCGTGCGCTCATCGATTACTGAAAAGCTCTTCACATTGGCCAGCCGCGCCGCATAAGGCGAATCTGCCGAAGCGCGCACCGTTTTGAAACTCGCCGCAACATCCGATGCGGTGAGTGGGCTCCCATCGCTGAACAGCAACCCGCTCCGCAGCGTAATTTTTACCTCTGTGCCCGCAGCCTCAACGCCTTCCGCCAGCACATATTCCGCCACAAGCGCCCCATTCAGGCGGATCAGCGGGCTGTATACCAGCTTGAGCAGCTCATGGTTTTCACTATTGGTGGTTGTGAGCGGATTACAGTCCATGTCTTCATAATAAACCATCGAGATATGATCCCGCGCCGGTAGCACCTGCTTTTCCTCTTCTCCGGTATTGCTGTAGGCTCCGAGCTGATTTTCCGCCCGGCTGATTCCGTAATCCGCATTCTCGCATCCCGCCATACTGCAGGCAAGCAGCACCATCAGGATAATAGAAAGATGTCGCTTCATCTTATTCCTCCAAAGCAATCGCCGCAATCAGGCTGCCGCGGCGGCCATTTGTATACCGGTGAGAAAAATAGGTTTCATGATTGCAAAACGTACAAATCTCAGACTGATAAATATGCGTATCCGGCAGGCCCGCTTCCTTGAGAACCAGCCGGTTTGCCGCCCAGAGATCCACCATCGTGTGCCCCGCGCGCCCGGAAGGAGCCGGCGGCAGAGCACTGCCGAATGCATCAGTGAATTCCTTTTGCACCTCCGGGCCCACCTCAAAGCAGCACGGCCCGATCGATGGGCCGATGGCCGCCAGAATCTGATCCCGCCGCGCGCCGGCAGCCTCCATCTTCAAAACCGCCTCTTTTGCAATCTTGCCCACCGTACCCCGCCATCCGCTGTGCACCGCCGACACAACGCCGGCCCGGGGATCTGCCAGCAGCAGGGGAACGCAATCCGCCGTAAAGCAGATCAACCCGATCCCGCGTTCTGCGGTTACCAGACCGTCGGTTTCGCGCAGCGTGCGGTCCCGCCCCCGATTTTTCATGGAAGCGTCGATTTGCCTTACCCGGGTGGTATGCGTCTGGTGCGTCAGCACCAGGCTTTCAAAGGGCAGCCCGTTTGCTGCACAGAAACGGCGAAAATTTTCATCCACCTGTGCTTCGCTCTCTTTCTGATAAGAAAAGCTCATGGAGGCAAGGTGCCCCTGGCTGACCCCGCCGGTTCGGGTGGAAAATCCATGACGGATATTTTGATGTTTTTCAAATGGAATACACTTTAACGTCACAACTCCATTTTGTTCTTCCAAACGAAACTGTTCCATCAGCGGCCTCCTTGCCATTGTTTTAATATTATACTACATTCTTTGGCTCGGTTCAAGTTTTTAAACAGACATTTCATAATTTAAAGATTGCATATTGCCTCCGCTTTGATTATAATAGTTCTCAAAGGAGATCTGCTTATGAAAACATTCTGGAAAACAACCCGGCCTATCCTTGTGGTTGCAGGGGTGGCGATACTTTTTTTGCTTTCTTATTTTATTATATCCTTCTTTTCCAAAGATCATGAACCCCAGGCGGCTTATGATGTGACCGGCGTTATGGCCGATGGCTCCTCGCTTTATTCTCTTTCTGATAATTACGGAAAAACCGGAACCGTTCTGGTGTTTTTCGATATTGATACCGGAAAAGCAACCGAGCTGTTAACACAGCTCCATGCGGCGGCGCCGGATTATCCGGTGGATATTCTCGCCGTTGCCACCAGCAAAAAAACAATGGAAGAGCAGAAGCGGCAGTTGGAGGAGCTTGGGATTGATTTTCCCCATATCTTATTTGATCTGGATGGAAAAATGGCGGAAACCTATAATGTTCACGGTACGCCGGTCACATATTTTATCGACAAAAACGGCCTGATCCAGGATGCCTTTATTGCCTCAATCAGTGAGAAATCCCTGAGAAAAGCGCTTGCCTCCCTCGCCTGAATTCGACATTTTTGAAACCCCTTGTCATTTTTTGACGAGGGGTTTTTCTTGATTTTATTCATAAAACCCTTTACACTGGAATACGAAGAGGGGAGGACAACCAGATGGCAAATCTTTTCAAACAGCGGGAAGGGCTGCAATGGGTAGACGTCAGTGCGATATTACCGGCGGCAAACCAGCCGCGCACCGTTTTCCGCGAGGATCAGCTCAAAGAGCTTTCGGCCAGTATTGCCGCACACGGTATTTTACAGCCGCTGCTGGTGATGCGCGAAGGGGATCATTACCGCCTGATTGCCGGAGAACGCCGGCTGCGCGCCGCGAAGCAGGCACGTCTGACACGGGTTCCCTGCGTACTGACCGATAAGACCCCCGCAGAGGCGGCAAAGCTCTCACTGATTGAAAATCTGCAGCGGGAAAACCTCTCTTTTTTCGAAGAAGCCACCGCATACCGGCGCCTGATGGATGAATTTTCACTCACCCAGGCTGAGATCGCCCGGGAAATGAGCAAAGATCCCTCTACAGTTGCCAATAAGCTTCGCCTGCTGAAACTGCCGATCAGCGCGCAGATCCTGATTAACAAGCACGCGCTGACAGAACGGCACGCCCGGGCGCTGCTGAAGGTATCCAATCCGGATCTGCTGATGGATCTTCTGGAAACCATCATCGAGCAGGAGCTTACCGTGAGTGAATCCGAGCAGCTGATTGAGGCGGCAATCGCACCAAAAAAGAAGAAAAAGAAGCCCTGCCGCATCGGTTCGGTAAAAGACATTCGTCTTTGTATCAATACGCTTAATCACACGGTGGCAACGCTGAAACAAGCGGGTATCAAACCGCAGACTCAAATTCATGATGAGGAACGGTTTGTTGAATATATTATTCGGATACCCAAAACATCCTAATCCCCTATATGCAAACAGAGAACATACTTCCCCGGTATGTTCTCTGTTTGTTTTTACGGCATTGCATTGTTTCACGTGAAACAAATTAATTTTTCAAAAGACCTTTTCATTCCGGCGCAGTTATGATACAATATTACATCAGTACGGAAGAAAGAAGTGTCATTGTGGGAAAAATAATATCCATTACCAATCAGAAAGGCGGCGTGGGGAAGACCACTACCGCTGTCAGCCTTGCCTTTGCGCTGGCGGAAGAAGGAAGGAATACGCTGTTTGTGGATATCGATCCACAGGCAAACGGAACCAGCAGCTACGGCATCAACAAACGTGCGATTACGCATTCCGTCTATGAAGTTTTAATCGGTGAATGCGGCATTCACGATGCCATTGTACGGGCGCCCTATCCCAATATCGATATTCTTCCCACCAATATGAATCTTGCCGGCGCTGAAATTGAAATGGTCGCCATGGAGAATCGGGAGGCGCTTTTAAAGGCGGCGCTGAACCAGGTGCGTCATCGGTATGATTTTATAATCATCGATTGCCCGCCCTCGCTTTCACTTCTTACTTTAAACGCGCTTACCGCTTCCAACAGCGTGATTATTCCGCTTCAGCCGGAATACCTGGCACTGGAAGGGGTATCCCAATTAGTGAATACGATTAAACTGGTAAAATCCAGATATAACGCGGCGCTCTATATTGAAGGGGTATTGCTGACCATGTATGACGGCAGGATGAACGTTACCATCCAGGTGGCGAACGAAATCAAAAAATATTTCGGCGATCGGGTTTATAAATCCGTGATCTGCCGCAACGTGCGGCTTTCAGAGGCCCCCAGCCACGGCGTGCCGGTTCAGGTTTACGACCGTTACTCCAAAGGCGCGCTGGCCTACCGGGAAATGGCCCGGGAGTTCTTAGAAAAAAACAAGGAGGGTCTCTCATGAAAAAAGGATTAGGGAAGGGCCTTGACGCCCTGTTTGCCGATAATCTGATGGAATTGGAAGCGCAGCAGCAGGAAAGCGCTGTTTTGCGGCTCTCGCAGATTGAGCCGGATAAAAATCAGCCCCGGAAATCTTTTGATAAAGAGGCGATGGAGCATCTCGCCGATTCCATTAAAGAGCACGGCCTGATTCAGCCGATCATTGTTGCGCCGCTCGAAGACGGGCGCTACCGTATTATCGCGGGAGAACGCCGGTGGAGGGCCTGCCGCATGGCGGGGCTGGAGGAGGCCCCGGTTTTGATCCGCTCCTATACGCCGCGCGAAATCAGTGAAATCAGCCTGATTGAAAACCTGCAGCGTGAAGATCTCAACCCGGTTGAAGAAGCGCTGGGCTACCGGAACCTGATGGATCTCTACGGTATGACGCAGGAAAAAATCGCGCAAACCATTTCCAAATCGCGTTCGGCGGTTGCCAACACACTCCGGCTTTTAACCCTGCCGGAGCAGCTTCTTGATTTTCTTAAAACAGGGGAGCTCTCAGCCGGGCATGCCCGGGCGCTGCTCTCCCTTGAAAACGCCGATACGCAGCTGGCACTGGCCAACCGTATCATCTCTGATTCCTTAAGCGTCCGGCAGGCCGAAGAGCTGGTTAAAAAGGCTAAAAAAGAGCCGCGGCCAACACCGGTTTCCGATCCCGCGGTGGAGCAGGCGCTTCGGGAGCTTGAGGCAAAAGCTTCGGCCCGGGTAGGGAACAAGGTGGTCATTCGCCATAAGCCCAATAACCGGGGAAAAGTGGAAATCAGCTACTATTCGGTCAGTGAGCTGGAAAAAATCATTGAGATATTAGAAGGAGAGTCTGACAAATGAATAAAGATGAAAAATCCTTGTTAGACGAATTATGGAATGCCGCAGGCATGAATGAAAAAAATCCCGCACAGCCGGCCGCCGGAGAGGAGACTACAGAAGCCGCAGAGCAGCCGGCCGCGTCAACCGTGCAGCAGGAACCGGCTGCTTCCGCGCCGCCCGCAGAACCTGCGGATCCCGCTGCTGCGCCGCCGGAGGAAGAGCCGGAAGCAGAAAAAACCGCGCCGGCCGAGAAGAAAAAAGACATTAAATTTCTGGTGATTTACACCACCGTATTTGTTATTGTCATCTCCGGGCTGATCGGCGGAAGCTATCTGATCACCTCCCGTATCCAGCGCGAAATGTCCGAAAACAACGATACGCTCAACTCCAGCCAGTCAACGCTGAAAAACATTCAGGATGAAAACGCCGCGCTGAAAAAAGAGAATGCCGCGCTTCAGGAAAGCAACGCCGCGCTTACTGTTTCCCAGCAGGATGCGGAAGAGCTGCTCGCCAGCATCGGCGACATGGTAGAGCAGGATCAGTATCTGGCCGCTGCGCAAAACGCATATATTGATGGAAACCGAACGCTGGCCAGAACCATTTTCTCAACCATCGACCGGGATAAGCTTTCGGAGCCTTCCAAGCCCTATTACGATCTGTTGAAAACAAAGCTGGGGCTCTGAGAACAAATGAAAAACGTAACCATTTACTGCGACGGCGCCTGCAGCGGCAATCCCGGCCCGGGCGGCTATGGCACCATCCTGGTATATCAGGGGCACGAAAAGGAGCTCAGCGCGGCAGAAGCCCAGACCACCAACAACCGGATGGAGCTGATGGGGGCGATCGCCGGGCTCGAGCTGCTCAGGGAGCCCTGTGAAGTTACACTGGTAAGCGATTCCCGCTATCTTTGTGAAAGCATTCTTCAGGGATGGGTCTTCCAGTGGGAAAAAAACGGCTGGAAGAAGAGCGATAAAAAGCCGGCGCTCAATATCGATCTCTGGGAACGCATGCTCCGGCAACTGCGCCGCCATCAGGTTCAGGTGCAGTGGGTGAAGGGGCACGCCGGCCACGCCTACAACGAACGCTGCGATCAGCTTGCCGTACAGGCTTACACCACTTTAAAAGAGAAAGGAAGGACGCTATAAATGAACAAATCTTTTGCTGTTTTTCTCTGTTTTATATTAATACTCAGCTGCGGCGGATGCAAACCCGATAATATCCAGTACCCTTCCGATATTACCAATCCCGATCCTGCGGAAACCACCGTAACGCCTGATAAAAACAATCCGGATGAATCCGCCCTGGAGAACACACCCGTCACGCTGGATCCTGCACAAACACCTGCCGCGGACGCGGGAGATACCGCACCACAGGAAGCCAAAGAAGATGAAGCAGCATTTTCAGGCGGCAATCCGCTGGCGGGCGCAACATTCACGCCTTCTCAGCGTGCCAAATCCTCGCTGCCGGTCAGCGGTATTGTAAAATCCAATAACGCCGAAACCATTCTGAAAAACCGGACGATCGTGCTTTATTCCGCGGGAGAGGAGCCCGCGTTTTCCTATCAGGATGAAAACGGTAAAACCGTAACCGAATGGGACTGGATGACCCAAATTGCCGCTGATAACGGCTTTATTATGAAATACAGCATCAAAAATGAATCCATTTCCCTAAAATCACAGCGGGTCGCGCTGTTTGCCGGGAAAAAGCTGAGCCTGATTCAAATGGGCGTTTCCCATCTGGCAGAGGGGTTGACGCTCTGTAAATCATCCGGGGCCTTTCTGGATCTGAACGCCACCACCTACGGGATCAGCAAATCTGTTCTTTCACAGAGCAATCATACCCTTTTTGCCCCGGTTGGAAATATCAATACCGTTTGGTATAACGCCGGCCTGATGCCCGAAGGGAGAAATCCCGCCACGCTTTTCGAAAACAATCAGTGGACTGTTGCGGCGTTTCAGGAGCTGAGCACGCAGGCGGCGGAGAAAAGAATCATCCCATTCCTGATGCAGGAGTCTCTTGCCTGGGCTACACTCAGCGGCAAAAGTCCGCTTACATTGCTCGACGGCAAGTTAGACAGTAATATCAATGCCCGCGCAACCCGTTCTGTATGGGCGGCACTGCGGGAACTCAACGCCAGTGTTCCATCCTTCATCCAAGATGAAGATGTGCGCTATTCGCTGAAAGACGGCACCGTTGCAATGGAATATACCCTCCTGCCCGAGAAGGGCGAGGGCATGACGCTTGAATACGTTCCCTTGCCGGCGCTGGAGGAAGGCGCGGGAACCGCCGTCACCTACAGCGGCGTCTTTCTGGGGCTCCCAAAATATGAAGAAAATGAATCAACCGCGCTGGCCGCCCTCTCTTTTGCAGAGCTCTGGTGCAACCGTTATGCAGAGGCGCGTGCAGGCCAGCTGCTGGCACTGGGGATTTCCGGCCATGCTTACCAGACTTACGCCGATCTGGCTGAAAACGGGGGCTATCTGATCCTGCACAGCGCAATCATTGAAGAAAAGCTCCGGGATTATCTGGCGGGCCTTTCAGATCCATCGATCGATATGGATGCGGCATACGATCAGATCAGCGCCTCTTTAACCGCATATATTGCAACACAGAATCTTTATTATTAACGCTGCGCCGCCGGCCCATTGGGCCGGCGGTATTTTTTGATCTGATAAAAATAAACAATTATTATCCACATCGTGTTGTATTTTGGTATCATCAGGACATTCTTTTGCCGTTATTTTATGGTATAATGGAAAATGAATACATATATGGCAAAGGAGAACTGTTATGAAAAGCGTTACTATGCGTATCTGTGCGGCATTATTAAGCCTTTTTCTTCTGGCCGGCTGTCTGCCTGTTTCTGCTGCAGGCGATGCGCGGGCCTCAACGGTTCATTTCTTATGGGCTTCCCCGGCGGAAAGCACCCCGGCAGAAACGAAGCCGATCAGCGCCGTGCAATGGTGGTACAGTGCAGACGATGCTGTTTATTATCTTTTTTTACCCGCCGAAGCCGATACGGCCCGCCTGCAGGTCTGGTTCTCCGGTGCCTCCCGCTATGCGATTGATGGCAGCACGGTTGCCGATGGCGCGGTCACCGGCCTGCTTACTGCCGGCAATCACACGGTTTCTTTCGATGGCACCGCCTATACCCTTTGCGTTATGCAGTCTGCCAATATTTCTTCCATGTATATCTCCACGGAATCCGGCAGCATGAATTATATTCATGCCGCCAAAGGAAATGAAGAAACCGGCAAGCTGCGAATGGTGGATGCAAACGGATCGGTTATTTATGATAATCAGCTCAATCAGATCAAAGGCCGCGGCAACGCTACCTGGAACAAACCGAAAAAGCCCTATCAGATTAAGCTGAGCAAATCAACGGATCTGATCGGCGCGGGAAAATGCAAAACCTGGGTGCTGCTTGCAAATTACAGCGAGCGTTCCCTGATCCGCAATAAAGTGGCCTATGATCTGGCCAACGATGCGGGCCTGCCGAATTCCTCTGAATCCTGCTTTGTAGACCTTTATTGCAACAACCAGTATATGGGGAACTACCAGCTCTGTGAAAAAGTGCAGATTAACGATAACCGGGTTGAAATCCGTGATCTCGAGGCTGCAACGGAAGACTGCAACGAAGCGGATGTGGATTCTTACCCGCGCTTTGGCCCCAATTCGGCGGTTACCGGCTCCTGCAAAGGCTATGAAATCCCCCAGAATCCCGAGGATATTACCGGCGGGTATCTGCTGGAGCTGGAATATAAAGACCGGTATGAAGGGGAGGTAAGCGGCTTTGTTACCAGCCGGGGGCAGCCGGTGGTGATCAAAAGCCCGGAATGTGCCTCCAGAGAGCAGGTCGCTTATATTTCCGGCTTCTTTCAGGAATTTGAAGACGCCCTATATGCAGCAGACGGCGTGAATCCCACAACCGGCAAGCGCTACGATGAATATTTCGATCTCACCTCCCTTGCCAGAAAATACATTCTGGAAGAGTATGTGAAAAATATCGACGCCAATGTCACCAGCCAGTTCTTCTATAAGCCCTCTGATCAGGAATCAACCACCGGCTTCTGCGGCCCTGTATGGGATTATGATAACGCGCTTGGAAATTTTAACGGCGCAACCTCTACAACCGGCATCTATGCCGCGGCCAAAAAGGGCTATACCTATTATTTCCACATGCTTTACCAGCAGGAGAGCTTCCTCAATGCGGTGCGCGCTGAATGGAACAGCAATTACGCGCCGCTGATCGCAATGAGCGTGGGCAACACGCCCGCTACCGGCGATACGCTGCTGCGGCCGCTTTCTGAATATTATGAAATGCTGAGCGCCTCGGCGGCCATGAACTTTACCTATTGGAATATCCTGGATTCCGTGACCTCCTCGGGCGTGGATACGGGGCGCACCTATGAAGAAAATATCGCCTATCTGAAAAACTATATGGCCGGCCGGGCGGAATATCTATCCTCCGTATGGCAAACAGAGGATATCCGGGCCCTGCCGCAAACTTCCTCGGAAGTTTTGGCCGGCATTCCGGACATCCTGCAATATAACGGCAAAAACACGGTTTACGCCGTTTGTTCGGAGGAGGGCCTGCAAAAGGCCGCCGATCTGGTTTCTGCCGGCAATTCCCTGCGCGGGGTTACGCTTCTGCAAACTGCCGACATTACGCTCACCGGCAGCTTTACGCCGGGCGGCGCCAACGAGGCAAACGCGGGTCTTTCCACGCTCAATACTGTTTTCAAAGGAACCTATAACGGCCAGGGCTATAAGATTTATAATCTGCAAATCAACCGGCCGGAACAAAACGGCGTGGGGATATTTGCCGCCTCCTATCAGGCGTCTTTTCTCGATGTGCATATCGAGAGCGGCACGGTAACCGGGTTTAACCGGGTCGCCGCGCTGACCGGCTATGGCGATCAGTGCACGTTCACCCGCTGCAGCAACGGCGCAGACATTATTTCCCTGGGCGGCACCGATGGAACTGCGGGGCTTGCCGGTGTCGCCCGGGATTCCGCTGTTTTTGTTTCCTGCTTCAATACCGGCTCCGTCACCGCAGAAACGGCTCCCGCCGGGATTGCCGGCTGGGGGCAAACAAATATTACCCTGCAAAACTGCTATAATGCCGGCACTATTTCCGGCACGACATCCGCGGCACTTGCCAGAACCGGCGCGGCACTTGATTTTTCGAGCTGCTATTATGCCGACGGCTGCGGGGCGCCCGACATTTGCGGCGCAACCGGCTTTGCAGATGCCGCGCTGACCGATGGCACCCTGCTGGCGGCGCTCAATGAAGGCTCCGGCGTGTGGGCTGCAGGCGATTCCTTCCCGCTTCTGGCGCCGGTTGCACAAGAAGCGCTCGTCAAGCTGACTATCCGCTATTTTGCAGAAGAGCTGCTGATCAAAACGTCGGAGGTGTATTATACGCCCGGCTCTGCGGTATCCCTACTCCCGGAAAACGGTAATTTTGTTGCCGGCCTGGTTTTCAACGGCCAGCCGGTTGCAGATTCCACCGTTCTTCTGCAGGAAGACGGTATTTTGGATATTTTGCTCTCTGTGCAGGCGCAGAATATCAGCAGCTATACCGGTCCAGGCAGTTATTATATTTCCACCGCCGCCGAATTGGAAACGCTGCTGCAGTTATCGCGGGAGCGGGATCTTACCGGCAGTATCTTTTATATCATCACCGATATCAATGCTTCCGGGATTCAAAGCAGCGGCGGTACTTTCACCGGCACGCTCAACGGAAAATTCAGCAGGATTACGGGGCTTCGCGTTCCGCTCTTTCAATCGGTTGCAAAAACCGGCGATGTGCGCAAGCTGATTTTCTCCGACAGCAATCTTACCGGGCAGGGGGTGGTAGCCCATGCCAACGCGGGCAAAATTTCCTATATCACCACTGAAAATCTGGTTTTGCGCGGGGATGCGCCGGGTGGCATTGTTGGCGAAAACAGCGGCCTGATCAACGCCTGCGCAACGGATGGTTATATTATTTCATCCGGCAGCGCCGGCGGGATTGCCGCAACGAATACCGGCTCGATCAAAAACTGCTATAACAGTGCCCGGATTGTTGCCTGCCAGGGAAGCGCCGGCGGGATTGCCGCCGCTTCAGAAGGCACGGTGGCACATTGCTTTAACCGGGGCATGCTGAATTCCGCAGCCAATACCGCTGTTGCCGGCGGCGCTCTGGAAAACTGCTCCTTCTGGGATTGGTGTGCCGGAGATCCGGGCGCGGCCGCGCCTCTAACCAGCGCCCAAATCGCAGACCCCGCCTTTTTGGCAACTCTGCCCGCGCTTTATTGGCAGGCAGGGGAAACCCATCCGGTTTTGGCTGCTGCTTGCTATGAGCTCGGCGATGCAAACGGCGACAACCGGGTCTCCATTGCCGATGTTGTTTTACTCCTGCGTTATCTGAATGATCTGGTGCCCGCGGAATCTATTGATCTTACCGCCGCGGATGTAACCGGCGACGGTTTTTCAATGCCGGATGTGATCCGCATCATGCAATATCTCAACGGCGCCTATGATTTTTAAAAAGAAAAAGCCTGCTTCCCAAAAGCAGGCTTTTCTTTACGCATAATTACCGGCTCTTTCCATAAACTATAAAAAGAATTTCGTCAATAAGGAAGGAGACCTGATCATGGAACTGAAAGGGAGTAAAACCGAGGCCAATCTGATGGCGGCCTTCGCCGGGGAATCTCAGGCAAGAAACAAATATACCTATTATGCAGCAAAGGCAAAAGAAGACGGGTATCAGCAGATCGGCGCGCTGTTTGAAGAAACTGCGCATAATGAGAAGGAACACGCCGAGATCTGGTTTAAGCTGCTTCACGATGGTCTTGGAACCACACAGCCCAATCTGGATGACGCTGCGAAGGGTGAAAACTATGAATGGACAGAAATGTACCCAACCTTTGCCAAAGAGGCCCGCGAAGAGGGCTTTAATGAAATCGCCTATCTCTTTGAGGCGGTTGCCGAAATTGAAAAGCATCATGAAGAACGCTTTTTGACCCTGATGCAGAATATGGAAGACCAGCTGGTCTTCCAAAGAGGGGATACCGTTGTTTGGATCTGCCGCAACTGCGGCCACATGCATGTGGGCAAAGCGGCGCCGGTTCACTGCCCTGTCTGCAAAAAACCGCAGGCTTACTTCCAGCTGGAAGCAAAGAACTACTGATTTCTATGCAAAAAACCCGCCTGTCAGCAGGCGGGTTTTTGATTCAATCGTTCTTCTACATGCGCCAGAAAGGCATCCAGCTCCCGCTGGTTTCGGAGCACCACCATCTTTTCTGTATACCGCGCGGTGATGGCCCGGTAATGCGCCCGCCGGGCGGGCGACCTTCCGGCTGCAATAATCCACCAAAAGAATGCGCAGTCAAACTTTTCTTCACAGCCCTCCGCCATGCTTTCCCTGGTTTTATGGCGGTACTTAAAATAACGGCTCAGCGCGCGTTTGAGGCAGGAAAACCGGTTAAAATTCATAAAAATGATAGAATCGGCGGCGGATAACCGCTCTTCCTGATAAAAGGCTTTATAATTTCCGTCGATCACCCAGCCCTCTTTGTTTTGCTCCATGAACTCCCGCACAAGCTTGCGCGCTGCGCTACGCTCCCGCTCCTGCCAGCCCGGTGTAAACTGCACTGTATCCAGATAAAGAACCGGCAGAAAAAAATGCTTTGCCAAAGCGCCGGCCAGCGTTGATTTTCCGCTGCCCGAATAGCCGATCACCGCGATTCTCATCCCGTGCCTCCTCCGCTGCTCATTATAATCCGCGCTGCACGCAGATCTCCCGGAATTCATCCAGGGTAACCAGCACCTTCCGTGGCTTTGAACCTTCAAAGGGGCCTACGATACCCAATGCCTCCATCTCATCCACGATCCGGGCGGCTCTGGCATATCCCAGTTTCAATTTTCGCTGAAGCAGGGAAGTAGAGGCCATTTTGGCTTCAATCACACATTCACAGGCCGAAACCAGCAGCTCATCGTGGCCGGTATCTTCGCCGGCATCCGACGCGCCGTTTGCCTTATTCCCCTGATTGGCCAGATTCTCAATATCAGAGATCGCGCCCTGATCATATTCCGACCCGGGCGAGTTGTTTTTCACATAAGAGACCACTGCCTCCACTTCACCATCTGATACAAAGCAGCCCTGGATCCGCAGCGGTTTATTGGCGCCTACCGGTTTATAGAGCATATCGCCCCGGCCCAGCAGCTTCTCCGCACCGTTTTCATCCAGAATAATACGGGAATTGATTGAGTTATCCACCGTAAAGGCAATCCGCGACGGGATGTTTGCCTTGATCAGCCCGGTTACCACATCGGCGCTCGGCCGCTGCGTTGCAACGATCAGGTGGATCCCCGCGGCGCGCGCCTTCGCGCACAGGCGGCAGATATAATCTTCCACCTCTTTGGATGAAACCATCATCAGATCTGCCAGCTCATCGATCACAACCACGATTCTGGGCATCGGCTCATAATCCGGATGGGTTTCGGCATAGGCGTTGAACGCATCCAGATTTCTGACCTGGGTATTCTTCATCAGGTCGTAGCGGCGGTCCATTTCCGTGCAGGCCCACTGCAGCGTGCCCGCCGCCTTCTTCGGATTGGTCACAACGGGAATCAGCAAATGCGGGATTCCATTATAAACATCCATTTCTACCGCTTTTGGATCGATCAGAATCAATTTCAGCTCCTCCGGCGGTGCTTTATAAAGAAAAGACATCAAAATCGTATTGATGCAAACCGATTTTCCGGAGCCGGTTGTTCCGGCTACCAGTAGATGCGGCATTTTGGCAACATCGAAGGTAATCAGATTACCCGCGATATCCTTTCCCAGGGCGGAAGTAAGCGGGCTTTTGCCATCCCGGAAAGCAGGGGAAGAGAGCACCTCTCGGATATATACCGTGCCGGCGGTTTTATTGGGAATCTCAATCCCGACCGCCGCTTTTCCGGGGATCGGCGCTTCAATCCGCACCTGCGTTGCCGCCAGCGCCAGCGCCAGATCATCTGAAAGTGCGGCAATGCGGCTGACCCTGGTTCCGGCGCGCGGAGCCAGCTCAAAACGGGTGACATTCGGGCCTACGGAAATCCCGGTCATCGATGCCTCAATGCCAAAATCGCGCAGCGTCTGAAGCAAAATCTCTTCCTTTTCCCTCAGCTCGGTCTGGGTGGCGCCTACGCTCTGCCGCCCGCTTTTCAGCAGAGAAAGGGGCGGAAAATTATAAAAATGGAGCTGTGTGCCGGTGGCAGCGGGTTCCGGTGCGGGCGCCGGAGCAGTCCGCTTTTTCGGTTCTGCCGGGGGCTCCGTGAACGTTGCGATATCCGCCGGATCAATAAACCCTTCCGGGGTTACATCATCATAAACAAAAACCGGCGTGACATCTGTCACGGTTTCCGGGGGCGTTACGTCTACCGGTACCTGCCAGGCTTCCTCCGGCTGCGCTTCGGGGTCGTCCGCCTTTTCTTCGGCCTCCAGATCTGAAAAATGGCGGCGCAGTTTTTCTTCCTCCACATCATCCACCAATTGCGGCTGTTCCCGCTTCGCCTTAACCGCGCCGATCATTTTACGAAACGGCAGCGCCAGCTGATAAAGGGTGAGATCGAAGAAAAATAAAATCGCAATCAGCGTAATCGCCGCCATCAGAATGCCGAACCCCCAGCGCGACATCAGGGCGATCAGCGGGCATGCAATGATTCCGCCGATCACACCGCCCTGCAACGCCATTCCCTGCCTCCAGAACTGGGCAATGCCTTCTGTAAAGAAGGTTTTAAACGTATAGGCGCCGGGATACCAGAACAGATAGCTGAGCCCTGAAACAACCGCCGCAAGCAGCAGGCCCATCCAAACCTTAACCATCGTGCTGTATTTTTTGTTTTTATCCAGCGCATCAACGCCAAGCCACCCGAGAAAAATCGGAAAGAGAAAGGAGGCGAAGCCGAAAAGGCCATATAGAAAATGATTGACAACCCAGCTTTTCAGCGGCACCTTAATCGGCGTATAAATATAAATAGCAAGCAATAAGGCCAGCGCAAAAAAGATCACTGCGTAAATACTGCGGCGGGTTGCCGCCTTTTTTTCCTGCTGCTGCGCCCGCTGCTCCTGCTCAAGTTGTTTTTTACTTTTCCTGGGCAAAAATCATTCCCCCTTAGAGAACAAAATTCAAAACAATCGCGGCCGCGCCCGCTATGAGGCAATAAATTACAAACCACCCGAACCGCTCTTTTTTCACCAGATATTTCAACAGGCTGATCGCGCCGAGCCCCGCAACAACCGCCGTTGCCAGCGCCACCAAAAACATGCCGATATTTGCCGCTCCAATCGCCTTGATATCCCCGATATGAAGGATATTGGCGCCAAGCACCGCCGGAATGCTCATCATAAAAGAAAATTCAATGGCGGCCTGCCGGTCAAAGCCCATATTCATCGCCATCGAGATGGTGGTTCCGCTGCGGGAGAGGCCCGGCAGCGTTGCAATGGCCTGAAAAAGACCGAGCTTTACAGCCTGTCCGGGCTGCATCTCCCGGATATCGCGGTTCCGGCAGACGCTGTGATCGCCGATAAACAGCAATCCCGCCGTAACCATCAGCATAATGCCCACAAACAGCAGATTATCCCCCAACAGCGCGGAATAATCAAAATAATGCTGCACCAGCGCTACCAAAAACAGCGGCAGTGTTGCCACAATCACATAAACCGCCATCACCTGATACCGGTTGGCCTTGCGCCATTTGAAGGTTCCGCGGAAGATCCCCGCGATCATGCCGCAAAAACCGGTAATCATCCGCCACACCGTTTTCCGAAACGCTATTATCACCGCAACAAGCGTTCCCAGATGCAGCAAAATATCAAGCGCGTTATTTTCCAGCAGTTCCGGCGGCAGGCCCAGCAGCTTTTTCATCAGCAGCAGATGGCCCGAGCTGGAAACCGGCAGAAATTCGCCAAGACCCTGAATCAGGCCCAGAATAATCCCGTAGATGTAATTCATACTTCCTCCGCGCGCTATTAAAAGCGTCATTCTCCATAATAAGGATATTATAGCATTTCTACATTTTTATTGCAACCGTGATTTTATGCTTGACAGATTGCCGGAAATCCCCTATAATTTTCATTGGTGTATTAGTATATTTCTACAAAATGCCGCGGCAATGGGCGTTTTGAAAGAAAATCTGATATTTTCCGGGCGTTTTATACGTCCATCCAATTCAATATCATAACAGGAGGCGAATGAAATGTCGCAATTGCAGATCATTCTCACCGTTGTGATTGTTGCTGTTATTGTAGGTTTTGCCATGTTTGTCGCTGGCTTTTTATATCGAAAAAAAGTAAGCGAAAAGCAGATCGGTTCTGCCAAAGAAGAGGCAAAGCGTATCATTAACGATGCCATTAAAACTGCTGAAACCAGAAAAAAGGAAGCTCTTTTAGAAGCCAAGGAGGAGCTGCTGAAAGAACGAACTGATCAGGAAAAAGAGTTGAAAGAGCGTCGTGTGGAAGTAACGCGGCAAGAAAAACGGTTGCAACAAAGAGAAGAAATTCTCGACAAGAAGTATGACAACATCGATCGCAAAGAAGAAGTCCTTGCAGAAAAACAGCGCAAGGTGGAGCAACTGCAGGAAGAAGTGGAAAACGTAAAAAAATCGCAGATCGCGGTTTTGGAACGAATCTCCGGCTACACGGCCGATGCCGCCAAAGCGGAACTCCTTCATATGATGGACTCCGAATTGGAGCATGAATACGCGCAGCGCATCAGTGAACACGAAAATCATTTTAAAGAGCAGGTGGATGAGCGCTCGAAGCATTTGCTTTCCCTTGCGATTCAGAAATGTGCGGCGGATCACGTTGTTGAATCAACCGTTTCGGTGGTCGCCCTGCCCAGCGATGAAATGAAGGGGCGGATCATCGGGCGTGAGGGCCGCAATATCCGGGCGCTGGAAACCATTACCGGCGTGGATTTGATTATCGACGACACGCCTGAAGCGATTACGCTTTCCAGCTTTGATCCCATTCGCCGCGAGGTTGCGCGGCAGACGCTTGAAAAACTGATTTCCGATGGCCGGATTCATCCGGCGCGGATTGAAGAAACCGTGGAAAAGGTGCGCCGTGACCTGGAAGTTTCCATGAAAAAGGAAGGCGAACGCGCCACCTTTGAAACCGGCGTCCACGGCCTGCATCCCGATCTGATCAAGCTGCTGGGCCGGCAGAAATACCGCACCAGCTACGGCCAGAATGTTTTGAATCATTCGATTGAAGTATCCCAGCTCAGCGGCCTTCTTGCCGCTGAAATCGGCGCGGATATTACCCTTGCCAAACGTGCCGGGCTGCTGCACGATATCGGAAAGAGCGTTGATTTTGAAATGGAGGGCTCTCACATTCAGATCGGCGTTGATATCGCCAAAAAATATAAAGAGAACGAAACGGTTGTGCACGCCATTGCCGCGCATCACGGCGATGTGGAAACCGTTTCCGTTTACGATGCGATCGTGCAGGCGGCAGACGCTATCTCGGCTGCGCGCCCCGGCGCAAGGCGTGAAAATCTTGAAAATTATATCAAGCGCCTTGAAAAGCTCGAAGAGATCGCCAATTCCTTCCCGGGCGTTGAAAAAACATTTGCGATTCAGGCCGGGCGGGAAATCCGGATCATGGTCAACCCGGAAAAAATCTCTGATGATAAGCTTACGGTTCTTTCGCACGACATTGTGAAGAAAATCGAATCGGAGCTGGAATATCCCGGCCAGATCAAAGTTCATCTGATCCGGGAAAGCCGCGCCATCGATTTTGCAAAGTAAATAAAAGAGCATCCGGCGGGAATTTCCGCCGGGTGCTCTTTTTTATAACGGGTTATCTTTAATCTGCTTTTGCTGCCGCGGGTATTGCTTTGGCGTGGGGCGTTCCTTGCGGATCAGAATCAGCGCCCGCCGGTCTTCTTCGCCGGGCAGGGTATACTGCAGCAGCTGCTCTGCCTTTCCGCCCAGCTTATAAACGGCGCTTTGCGCCCGGCTCAGCTCCTCCTGCGCGCCGGCGCCCTTATAGGCAATCAGCGCCCCGCCCGGCCGGATCAGCGGCAGGCAGTATTCGCAGAGTTTGGGGAGCTCCGCTACCGCGCGGGATACCGCTATATCATAGCGCTCCCGGTAAAGCGGATCTTTTCCGGCAGCTTCTGCACGCTGATGGCAGGTTTGTATTTTTTCCAGCTGCAGCTCTGCGATCACACGATTTAAAAAACGAAGCCGTTTTTCCAGGGAATCCATCAGCGTAAAATCAAGGGAGGGCTCCATCAGCTTCAGCGGCAGGGAAGGGAAGCCCGCGCCGCAGCCAACATCAATGATCCGCTGCCCCCGCCCGATCCATCCCCGGGATAAGGGATAGATACTATCCCAGTAATGCTTTTTCATCATATCCCACGGTTCCGTAATAGCGGTTAGATTCATTACCCGGTTGGTTTCCAGCAACAGGCGTTCAAAATGCAGCAGCTTTTCCGCAAAATCAGGCGGAGCATTCAGCCCTTCCGCCTTTAAAAGCGCCTTTAATTCATCGATCCTCGGATCCATGCTCCCGCCTCCTTTGCTCCAGCGCAATCATCAGCACGCTGATGTCTGCCGGGCTTACGCCGCTGATTCTGCTGGCCTGCCCGATACTCACCGGCCTTACACTGGCCAGCTTCTGCCGGGCCTCCAGCCGCAGGCCCGGCATATTTTCATAGCAAAGATCCGCCGGAAGCCGGCGGCTTTCCAGCTTGTGGAATTCCCGAACCTTTGCGAGCTGTTTTTCAATATAGCCTTCATATTTAATGGAGATTTCCGCCTGCCGGCCTTCTGCACGCGTCAGCGCCGGGCGTTCGGGATCTACCAGGCGCAGCGCCTCATAACTTACCTGCGGTCGCGCCAGCAACTCTGCAAGGGATGCGCCGCCGGTGAGAGGTGTGGTGCCGCATTCTTTGAGAATTTCATTTGCCTGCCCGTTCAGATGCGAAACATACGTCTTTTTCAGCCGGGCAATCTCCTGTTCTATATGCTTCTTTTTAAGCAGAAATTTCTGATAACGCGTTTCACTGATCAGCCCCAGCTCATAGCCAACCGGCGTCAGGCGCAGATCCGCGTTGTCCTGCCGCAGCAGCAGCCGGTATTCGCTTCGGCTGGTCATCATCCGGTAGGGCTCCGGGGTTCCTTTCGTAACCAGATCGTCGATCAGTGTTCCAATATAAGAAGAAGCCCGGTCCAGCAGCAGCGGCGGCCGTCCCTTGATTTTCAGCGCCGCATTGATTCCTGCGATCAGCCCCTGGGCCGCCGCCTCTTCATAGCCGGAGGAGCCGTTGAACTGCCCGGCACCAAACAGTCCGCCAACCGTTTTACTCTCCAGCGTGGGATAAAGGGCCTGCGGATCGATGCAATCATACTGAATGGCATAGGCCACGCGCATAATCTGCGCCTTTTCAAGCCCTCTGATCGAATGGATAAACGCGCGCTGCACATCTTCCGGCATAGAGGAGGAAAGCCCCTGCAGATACATTTCTTCCGTTTCCAGCCCGCAGGGTTCTACAAATAACTGATGCGTCTCTTTTTCGGGAAACCGCATAATCTTATCTTCAATACTCGGGCAGTACCGCGGCCCAACGCCGTGAATCCTTCCGCTGTAAATCGGCGAACGGTGGATATTTTCCCGTATAATCCGGTGGGTTTGCGCATTGGTACCGGTTAAGTAGCAAACCACCTGGTTTTCGCCGGGTTCCTCCGTTGTAAAGGAAAACGGGATAATCTCCCGGTCGCCTTCCTGCACGGTCATTTTGGTAAAATCCAGCGACCGGCGGTTTACCCGCGCCGGCGTTCCCGTTTTAAACCGCCGCAGCGGCAGGCCCAGCCGCGCTAAGCATTCGCTCAGCCTGTTTGCGGGAAACATCCCATCCGGCCCGCCTGGCAGCTGGCTTTCCCCAATGATGATTTCCCCTTTTAAATATGTGCCGGTTGCCAGAATGACGGCTCTTGCGCCGTAAACGGCGCCCAAATGGGTGACCACTCCGGTTACCTGGCTGTTTTCCGTTTGAATTTCCACAATCTCCGCCTGAATCAGCTCCAGATTTTCCTGCTGCTCCAGCGCATGCTTCATATAGCGGCTGTAGGCCCGCCGGTCCGACTGCACACGCAAAGAATGCACCGCCGGGCCCTTGCCCAGATTCAGCATCCGGCTTTGCAGAAACGTTGCGTCTGCCGCTTTTCCCATTTCGCCCCCCAGCGCGTCGATCTCACAAACCAGATGCCCTTTTGCCGTGCCGCCGATCGACGGATTACAGGGCATATTGCCCACGGCATCCAGGCAGATCGTAAACACGCCCACCCGGCAGCCCAGGCGTGCGGCGCTCAGCCCTGCTTCGATTCCCGCATGCCCCGCGCCGATGACCGCAATATCCAAATCTTCTACTTTATACATATGCTTCCTCTATTTCCCCACGCAGAAGCGGGAAAAAATCTGCTCAATCATCTGTTCGGTTACCGTCTGCCCCGTTACCTCTCCCAGGGCACTGGCTGCTTCTGTCAGATCAATTGTAATCAGATCCGGCGTGAAACCCTCTTCCAGCCCGGCAATTGCCTGCGTCAGCTTTTCTTTCGCCTCTGTGATCCGCTGAATTTCCATCGCGGAGGTCAAAACACCCTGTGCGGCAGCATCGGCCACAGAAAACCGGCTGCGAATCCACCCATCAATTGCGCTGCAGCCGGCTCCGGTCTGCGCCGAAATATTTACTGTGTGTTTAAATTTTTCTTTTATATACTGTTCGTTAATTTTTATCGGAAGATCTGTTTTATTAATCACAGCCAAATTGTGTGCGCCGCCATAGGCCTCCGCCAGGTCATAATCCTCTTTTTGCATTTCCTGTGATCCATCAAAAACAACAAAAACGACCTGTGCCGCCTCCGCCTCCCTTTTGGCGATGGTGATGCCCTGCAGTTCAATCGGATCCTGCGTTCGGCGCATGCCTGCGGTATCCGCAAGCCGGCATTTCAGATCGCCCAGCCTGCAGCCCTCTGCAATCATATCCCGTGTTGTGCCCGGCCGGGCGGAAACAATGCTCCGCTCATAGCCGAGCAGCTGGTTCAGCAGGGTGCTCTTTCCCGCATTTGGCGCGCCGACTATGGCAATCTGTAGCCCTTCTTCAATCAGCCTTCCTTTTTTACTGCCCTCCAGAAGCTGGTCAAGCTGGCTTCTGATCACCTTCAGCTTTTCTAAAACAGCCGCCTCCGGTTCTTCAATCTCTTCCGGAAAATCGATGTAGGCAAGCAATGTGCTGTTCAGATCGATCAGCTGCTGATAAAGCGCCCTGATCCGGCCGGAAAGCCGCCCTTCCATGCGGGAAAGGGCATTTTTTTGTTCCGCGCGGGATTGCGCCTCTATCAAATCAATCACCGCCTGTGCCCGCACCAGATCAAGTTTGCCGTTTAGGAAGGCGCGTTTTGAAAATGCTCCCGGTTCAGCCAGCTTGCAGCCATGCCGGATCAGAAGCGTCAGAATACTGTTTAATACATAAAGCCCGCCATGGCAGGATAATTCCACGCTGTCTTCCCCGGTATAGGAATGCGGCCCCTTATAAAAAACGGCGATTACCTCATCGTAAACCTCCTGCTCATCCGCTACCCGGCAAAAAACAGACCTTCTCATTTGCGGCAGCGCAATCGCCTCTCCGTTTTTATTTTTTAAAAGCGGCCCTACGATTTCAAACGCATCGGGCCCGCTTATGCGGATCAGCCCCAGCGCAGCCGTTGCCGGCGCCGTGGCAATTGCGCAGATCGTGCGCGCCATAGTTTTCCTCCTTTATAAAAACAGGGCCGGGAGTCAGCATTTTCTCTGGCCCCGGCCCCTCTATCTTACTTTTTATAGCTGACAACCACTCTTCTGCGGGGCTCGCTCCCAACGGAATAGGTGGTGATATGCGGGCGATCAGTTAACGCAGCATGGATAATTCTGCGTTCATAAGGGCTCATCGGTTCCATGGTAATATTCCTTTTATATTTAATCGCTTTTTCCGCATTCTTCCGTGCAAGGCTTTCCAGCGTCTTCACGCGCTTTGCGCGGTAGTTTTCCGTATCGACCGTGATGCGGATTTTTTCACTGCGGCCTTTATTGACAACCAGCCCGCATAAATACTGCACCGCGTCCAGCGTTTCTCCACGGCGGCCAATCAAAACGCCCATTTTACTTCCGCTTACTTCCACAAAATAATGATCTTCTTCGCCGCGCTCTACCTTAACCGCACTGTTTTCCGCCGCGCCGATATGCGGCAGCAGCCCGCTGATAAACGCTGTGATCTGCTGTGAAACCGCATCATCCACCGGGTGCTTTTCCACCTCCGGCTGAGGCGCGGCTGCACGGTTCGTTTCCACCTCCGGGCGGGGCGCTTTGCCCTGCTGCTTCTTTTCTTTTTTTAAAAGCTTTTCCGGCTCCCACTGCGGTATTTTTACAGGTTGTTCCCGCTCTGCCTTCACCGGCTCTTCTGCATCCTCTATCTCGATTTCAACCCGGATCTTTGCCGGCGTGGCACCGATGCCGAAGATCCCCTTTGTTGGTGTTTCTTCCACGGTATAGCTCAGCAGATCTTTATCTTGACCGAGTTCTTCCGCTGCCTTTTCCACCGCTGCTTCAATGGTTTTCCCCTCAAAAAACAGTTCTTTCATCGCCATTATTTCTCACCCTCACTTTTTCTTTTTCTGCGATGCGGCCAGCGCGGCAGCTTTTTTGGCGGCGGCCGCACTGCGTTTTTGCTTTTTCTCCGATTTTTCCCGCTCTATTTTTTCATTGACTTCGGCAAGCACCTTTTTCGGATCATAAATCTTATTGAGCAGGAAGAGCTGCGCGATCCCAATTACGTTGGAAATAATCCAGTACCAGCCCAGCGCGCAGTTCAGCGTATAACAGAAGATCAGCGACATGATGGGCATCATATAATTCATCATTTTTGAGCTGCCCTGTGTGGAGGGATCCGCACTCTGCTGCAGGGGGCTCATTTTCTGCGAAAGCACCGCTAGCAGCAGGCTTGTCAGCCCTGCGATAATCGGAATCAGCAGCATCCAAGACCAGAACTGCTGGCTCGGCGTGCCTGAAAGATCAATCAGCCCAAAGAGCTTATCGCCCGGGATATGCACCAGATCCTGCGCCTTATCATAAATCTGCAATTCATAATTACTGATGGTTTTCAGCGGCGTTTCCCCACTGGCGATCTTTTCAAATACACTCGCCAGTTTTTCCGGAAAATTATTGAACCCGATCGTATTTGCCAAATCCAGCACCCGCTGTTCCGTATTGGCGGTAAAAAGCTCGCCGTAATACACATAGGTGATCGGATGCCTTACAATCGCATAGATCAGCAGAATCAGCGGAAACTGCAGTAGCATCGGCAGGCAGCTGCTCATCGGATTATACCCTTCTCGCTGATATAATTTCTGCAGCTCCATGCTGTAGCGTTCCCGGTTGTTGCCGTATTTTTTCGCCAGCGCATCCTGATAGGGTTTCAGCCGCACCATTCCGAGAGAGTTCTTCTGCTGTTTCATGGAAAAGGGCAGAATAATCAGTTTTGTGATCAGCGAGTATGCAATCAACGCCAGGGCATAGTTATTTAAAAGCTTCATGCATTGCTGCATGATCCACGCAAACGGAACAATACAATAGCTCCATATACTCATTTTGTTTTTCTCCTTTTACTGAAAAGATCCGGAACCGGATCATACCCACCGCGCGACCAGGGATTACAGCGCAGCACGCGCCATATTGCCAATCCCCCGCCAATCAGTATGCCATAGCGCAAAATCGCCGTACAGGCGTAGGCGGAGCAGGTGGGATAGAATTTACAGCGGGACGGAATTTTCGGCGATATATATTTCTGATACGCCCGGATCGGGAGAATCCAAATCTTTCGCATCGTTTTTAGGATCCTCACGCTGAAAAGATCTCCCTGATGATCCGCTCTATATCGGTGCTCTTACACGTTAAGCAGCGGCTGCGCGCAACAATCACGATATCGGCTCCGGCCGGGAGGCATTCCTGATTTTTGCTTACCCCCGCACGGATGATTCTTCTGATGCGGTTCCGCGCGGGCGCATTGCCCAGCTTTTTGCTTACCGTGATGCCAAGCCGGGTTTTGCCCATCCTGTTTTTCCGCCAGTAGACCACCATTTCTTTTCGAACGGCCGACTTTCCCTGATGATAGGCCCGCTTGAAATTTACATTTTCCTTTACGCTTTCGATTTTCATATCCATCCCGGTCAAACAAGACCTCTGTTTAATAAAAAAGGCCACAACATCAAACATTGCGGCCTTTACTATTAGTGAGATAATCTTTTTCTGCCTTTTGCCCTTCTTCTGGCCAAAACCTTTTGTCCGTTCGCGGTTAACATTCTTTTTCTGAAACCATGGACTTTACTTCTCTGTCTCTTTTTTGGCTGATAAGTCCGAACCATTTTCTATCCTCCTTTTGCTATCCTGTAGGATCCCGCTTCAATTTTGAGCAAATTACATTATATAGAAGTAAACATAATTTGTCAACTAAAATTCATTAAAAACTGAGACTCTCGCGGATAAAATCAGTCAATTCCTCGATGCGTACCCTTTTTTGCTCCATTGAATCCCGGAACCGGATCGTAACGCAGCCGTCTTCCTCACTATCGAAATCATAGCAGATGCTAAACGGCGTGCCGATTTCATCCTGCCTTCTATACCGCTTTCCGATGGATCCCGCATCGTCGAACTCCACGTTAAATTCTTTGGCAAGCAGCTTATAAACCTTTTCTTCCGCCTGCCCGCTCAGTTTCTTTGAAAGCGGCAGCACCGCCGCCTTTACCGGCGCCAGCGCCGGGTGCAGCCTTAAGACGATTCGGGTATCGTTCTTTTCCGCATCCAGCAATTCCTCATCGTAAGCATCGCAGAGAAACGCCAGCAGCACCCGGTCTGCACCAAGCGAAGGTTCCACCACATAGGGAATATAATGTTCATTGGTCTCCGGATCAAAATATTCCAGCGATTTCCCGCTTTCTTCCTGATGCCTGCCCAAATCATAATTGGTGCGGTCTGCAATGCCCCAGAGCTCTCCCCATCCAAAGGGAAACAGAAATTCTATATCGGTTGTGGCTTTAGAATAAAAAGAAAGCTCTTCCTTCTCATGATCCCGAAGCCTTATATTTTCTTCTTTCAGGCCAAGCTTGCGCAAAAAATCCCTGCAGTAATCCTTCCAATAATGAAACCACTCCAGGTCTGTTTCGGGCTTGCAGAAAAATTCACATTCCATCTGCTCAAATTCCCGCGTGCGGAAGATAAAATTGCCCGGCGTGATTTCATTACGGAACGCCTTCCCGATCTGACACACGCCAAACGGCAGTTTTTTGCGCGCTGTACGCTGGATATTGGCGTAATTGACGAAGATCCCCTGTGCTGTCTCCGGGCGCAGGTAAACCTCATTTTTCGCGTCTTCTGTCACCCCGATGAAGGTTTTGAACATCAAATTGAATTTCCGGATCTCGGTGAAATTCTTTCCGCCGCATTCCGGGCAGGTGATATCATGCGATTTAATATATTCCTCCATCTGTGAAAAATCCATGCCCTCCGCATGGGCACCGGTTTCTTCGATCAGCTTATCGGCCCGGTGGCGCGCATGGCAATCCTTGCAGTCCATCAGCGGATCCGAAAAGCCGCCTACATGCCCGCTTGTTACCCAGGTCTGCGGATTCATGATAATTGCGGAATCCAGCCCCACATTGTAAGGCGATTCCTGCACAAACTTTTTCCACCATGCCTTTTTTACATTATTTTTCAATTCCACCCCGAGCGGCCCGTAATCCCAGGAATTCGCCAGCCCGCCATAGATCTCGCTCCCACTATAAACAAACCCTCTGTTTTTACAAAGGGTGACGATCTGCTCCATTGTTTTTTCTGAATTTTTCATGCTTTTTCCTCCATCTTTTCTCTAAAAATGAATTATATAATGCTTTTTTTCCCTTGTCAACCGCTTCGTTATTTTTCACAAACTTTTCTTTATATTAAATAAGGAATTCTATATTATTAGTTATAATATAAAAAATAATTATATTGCATTCGTTTTTAAAATATGTTAAAATAAACTTGTTATATTATGTTTTTATTTAAAGGGGAAACGATCATGCAGTCATTTAAAGATGTTTGGGAAAAAGCGCTTGTTATTCTGCAAAACGAACTGAATAACACCTCTTTTGAAAGCTGGATCAAACTTTTAATCCCCATGAAAATGGAAAACGATGTTGCATATTTCTGCGTCTCAACCCTTTTTCAGAAAAGTATTATCGATAAAAAATACAAAAAAGATGTGGAACATGCAATATCGGAAGCGATGGGCTTTTCTGTCACCGTCCAGATCATGACGGAAGACGAAGTCCCCCCGCGTTACCGCGAAGTGGCCCAGCGCAAAAATGAAGAAGTGAGCACTGCGCTGCCGAAATTGGAAGAGGCTGAGATCCGCGCCTTCAATGCGCAATCGAATCTCACTTTTGAGAATTTTGTAATCGGGCGGGAAAATGAATTTGCCCATGCCGCGGCGCTCGCCATCGCCAACAATCCCGCCAACGCTTATAATCCCTTTTTTCTTTACGGCCACAGCGGGCTGGGCAAAACGCATCTGATCAACGCCATTGCAAATAAAATCAAAGAAAACAATCCGGATATGGTGATCATGTATGTAAAAGGCGATGAATTCACCAGTGAGCTGATCGATGCCATTCAATATAATTCTCAGCGGCAGTTTAAAAACAAATACCGCAAGGCCGATGTTCTTCTGGTAGACGATGTGCAGTTTATCAGCGGAAAAAAAGCCATTCAGGAAGAATTTTTCCATACCTTCGACGCACTTTATGAAAACAACCGCCAAATTATTTTAACCAGCGACCGCCCGCCAAAAGAACTGATTACACTGGAGGAGCGTCTGCAGTCGCGTTTTTCCATGGGGCTCCTTGCCGATATCCAGCCGCCCGAATATGAAACGCGTGTTGCCATTGTAAAGCGAAAGGCCAGCCTTTATAATCTGAATATCCCCGAAGATGTTGTGGAGCTGATCGCCTCCAAAATCAAAACCAATGTACGCGAGCTGGAAGGCACCATCAAAAAACTCAAAGCCTTCAATTCCCTCTGGGGGCAAACACCCACCATCGCCCTTGCGAAAGACGCGATGGATGCTGTTATCAAAGAAAATACCAATACCGCCATTACTCCCTCCACCATTATCGATCAGGTTTCCCGTTATTTCAATATTTCCATTGAAGATATTAAAAGCGATAAACGGCGCAGCGATATTGTTTTTGCCCGGCAGATGACCATGTATATTATTCGGGAAACAACCGGTCTTTCTTTACCGGAAATCGGAAAAGAGATGGGCGGCAAAAA
The DNA here is from genome assembly GCA_003343605.1 of Clostridiales bacterium. Classification (GTDB taxonomy): domain Bacteria; phylum Bacillota; class Clostridia; order Oscillospirales; family QAKW01; genus QAKW01. The sequence continues at coordinate 345 of QAKW01000043.1, read as the reverse complement.
CCATACCACCGTGCTTTATTCCATCCGCAAGCTGGAGGAAGCGATGAAACAGGATCCGAAAACCGCAAAAATTTCTGCAGAGCTGATCGAAAATATAAAAAAATCTTATTAACATTTTTTTCACGTTTGAACAGGAAGTTTTCCACTTTTTCAACAGACTTATCAACAGTTTACATAATTCTGTTTACCCGCTGTTGAAAGAAAACGCGAAAATCACAGGCTTTTAGCAGGCAAAAAAGCCTGTTCTTACCGGCAGTGGCGCTATTTTATCCTGTTTTCAACAAAACTACAGCAACTGCCTCAATAAAAATAAAAAAGAAAGGAAAGACCTATGAAATTTTGTTG
>QAKW01000055.1 GCA_003343605.1 Clostridiales bacterium | reverse complement strand
AAGGATACCACCCCCGGCTGCATTGCCGCGGTTTATGAAAATCTGAAGGCAAAAGAGCCCAAAAACAGCTTTACCATCGGTATTGTAGACGATGTGACCAATCTCTCTCTGCCGACGGTTGATATCCATACCGCGCCGGAGGGAACCATCTCCTGCAAGTTCTGGGGTCTTGGCTCCGACGGAACGGTGGGCGCCAATAAGAATTCCATCAAAATTATCGGCGACCATACGGATAAGTATGTTCAGGCTTATTTCGCCTACGATTCCAAAAAATCCGGCGGTGTGACCATTTCACATCTCCGCTTCGGTGATACGCCGATCAAATCGACTTACTTTATTTCCAAGGCTGATTTCGTAGCCTGCCATAATCCTTCCTATATTGATAAATATGATATGGTTTCGGAAATCAAAAAGGGTGGATCCTTCCTGCTGAATTGCCCGTGGTCGGCAGAAGAGCTGGATGAGAAGCTGCCCGGCCATGTGAAGAAATATCTTGCCGAAAACGAGATCAACTTCTATATTATCGATGGTATTAAGATCGCACGTGAGATTGGGCTCGGCGGCCGGATCAATACGATTCTGCAGTCTGCTTTCTTCAAGATTGCAAAGGTGATTCCGGAGGATCAGGCAGTTCAATATATGAAAGACGCCGCTACCGCTTCTTATGGCAAAAAGGGCCAGCATATCGTTGATATGAACCATCAGGCGATTGAAGCCGGTGTTAATGGCGCGGTGAAAGTAGACGTGCCCGCTTCCTGGAAAAACGCCCAGGAGGAGACGGTTGTACATTCTGTGGAATGCGACCGGAAGGATCTGAAGGAATATGTGGAAAACATCCTGATTCCGGTCAATGCCCAGAAGGGTGATCAGCTTCCGGTATCGGCCTTTGAAAAATATACCGATGGTCATATGGAGCAGGGGGCTGCTGCGTTTGAAAAACGCGGTATTGCGGTAGATGTACCCCGCTGGATTCCGGAAAACTGCATTGAGTGCAATCAGTGCTCGCTGGTATGTCCGCATGCGGTGATCCGCCCCTTCGCACTGAATGCGGAAGAGCTGCAGGCAGCGCCCGCAGGGATGAAAACCAAAAAAATGCTGGGCAAAGGCCTGGATCATCTGACCTTCTCTATGGGGATCTCTGTTTTAGACTGCACCGGCTGCGGCAACTGTGCCGCGATCTGCCCGGCAAAGGAAAAAGCGCTGGTGATGACGCCGCTGGATTCCCAGGTTGGCGAGCAGAAATACTTCAACTATAATTATCAGAAGGTAGCCGTTAAACCGGAAGTGAACGAAACCTTCAAGGTAGAATCGGTAAAGGGCTCTCAGTTTAAGCAGCCGTTGCTGGAGTATTCCGGCGCCTGCGCGGGCTGCGGCGAAACGCCGTATGCCAAGCTGATGACCCAGCTCTTCGGCGACAGAATGTATATTTCCAATGCTACAGGCTGCTCTTCGATCTGGGGCGGCAGTTCTCCCGCAACGCCTTATACCGTTGATAAAAACGGGCATGGACCTGCTTGGGCGAACTCCCTGTTTGAAGATAATGCAGAGCACGGCTACGGGATGTATCTGGCAGCAAGCCAGCTGCGTGCCAAGGTTGGGGCCGATATCGAAGCGCTTTACGGAATGGTAAAAGACGAAAACGTGAAGAAGGCCATCGAAGCCTGGAAAGAAAGCTACGATGATACCAAACTCAACACCTCTGCAGCCGAAGCACTGATTGCGGCGCTGGAGCAGGTGGATTGCTGCGAAGAAGCCCGGGCGCTTGCTGGAAAGATTCTCGCGCAGAAGGAGTTCATTGCCAAGAAATCTGTTTGGATTCTGGGCGGCGACGGATGGGCCTACGATATTGGATTCGGCGGTCTGGATCATGTGATTGCCTCGAATGAAGACGTGAATATTCTGGTATTCGATACGGAGGTTTATTCCAATACCGGCGGTCAGGCATCCAAAGCTACGCCGGCCGGCTCTATTGCGCAGTTTGCCGCGGCCGGTAAGGTGACCAAGAAAAAGGATTTGGGCGCTATTGCAAGATCTTATGGCTATGTTTATGTGGCGCAGGTATCCATGGGTGCGGATTACAACCAGTGTGTAAAGGCGTTTGCAGAGGCGGAAGCCTATCATGGCCCCTCTCTGATCATTGCCTACGCGCCCTGCATCAATCATGGAATTAAATCTGGTATGGGCACCTCCATGCAGGAAGCGAAGCGGGCGGTCGAGGCCGGTTACTGGCAGCTTTACCGCTATAATCCAACGCTGGCAGAAGAAGGGAAAAACCCGCTTTCTTACGATTCGAAGGAGCCCACGCTCGCCTATCGCGACTTTATTATGAATGAAGTGCGCTATAATGCTTTGAGCAGGGCCAATCCGGAAAGAGCGGAAATTCTCTTTACCGAAGCGGAAAAGAGCGCAACCGAAAAGAGAGAAAATCTCAAAAAGCTTGCACAGCTCTCATAAATGAAAACTGCCTGCCGATTCTTCGGCAGGCAGTTTGTTTTAATACAATATGGAACTGTCTGCGCACAAAATTCTGGCTTTTTCCCTGATTCTTGCGAAATAGGGCTTGACAAAATGCGTTTGGGCGGCTATAATAACACCAATCATATTAAATGGAAGAGGCGAACAGGATGTTTGTATTGAACAATCGATTTTATTACTGCAATTCGGACTTTCTGTCTGCCGGTATTTGTAAACGCTGAATCTGCGTTTGCGCTATCTCTGAAACAGAAAGCCCGCGGTCCGTTATGCTTTGCTGAAAAAGCAGATGCTGGAGTACGCGGGCTTTTTTATTTTGATGGAGGGCAATCATGGATCAATCGGAAAAAATGCTGGAACTGGGGCGGAAAAGCTCTGTTATCCGCGAGATATTTGAATACAGCAAGCGCCGGAAAGCCGAAATCGGCGCGGACCGGGTTTTTGATTTCAGCATCGGGAATCCAAGCGTTCCCGCGCCGGATCAGATCAAAGAGACCATGCTGCGTTTGCTGACCCGGGAAGATCCGGTCTTGCTGCACGGCTATACTGCCGCTGCCGGAGATCCCGGCGTAAGGCAAAAACTGGCAGACGCTATAAACCGGGAATTTGATGCCGGCGTGCGGGGCGATCTGATTTACATGACCTGCGGAGCCGCAGCATCGCTCACAATCTCGCTGAATGCGGTTTTGGAGCCTGGCGACGAGGTAATTGTTTTCGCACCGTTTTTTCCGGAGTACCGGGTTTTTGTTGAGCACGCGGGCGGCAGGCTGATTTCGGTTCCCTGCCGTGAGCCGGATTTTCAGATTGATTTCGAAGCGTTGGAACAGGCTGTTACGCCGCGGACCAAAGCCGTGATTATAAATTCTCCCAATAATCCGACCGGCGTGATTGTGCCGCGGGCGGATTTGATTCGCCTGGCCGCCCTTCTTTCAGAAAAAGAGAAGGCGTATGAGCATAAGCTCTATCTGATTGCAGACGAGCCTTATCGAAAGCTGGTGTGGAACGGAGAAACAGTGCCGTTTGTGCCGCAATATTATGCGGATACCTTGGTATGCTATTCGTTTAGCAAGGCGGCTTCTCTGCCGGGCGAACGGATCGGATATATTCTGGTTGCACCCGGGATGCAGGGCGCACAGGATGTTTATGCCGCACTCTGCGGCGCGGGAAGGGCGCTGGGGTTTGTCTGCGCGCCGAGCCTGCTGCAGTTTACAATCGGCGCATGCCTGGATGAAACAGCGGATTTCAGTGTTTACCGGGAAAACCGGGCGCTGCTGTTGCGGGAGCTGACGCGGATCGGCTATTCGGTGGTTCCGCCGGACGGCGCATTCTACCTCTTTATGAAAGCGCTGGAACCAGACGCCAATTCATTTTGCGCGCGGGCTAAAAAATACGAACTTTTACTGGTTCCCAGCGATGATTTCGGCTGCCCGGGCTATGTGCGGATCGCCTATTGCGTAAAAACAGAGCAGATTCAAAATGCAATAGCGGCTTTTGAAAAATTATATGAGGATTATAAAGGGAATTGAATCATGAGCAAACTGGATGAAGCAAGAAAACAGATCAATGAAATTGATCAGAAAATGGCGGATTTATTCGCATTGAGAATGAAGGCGGTAGAGCAGGTGGCGGCATATAAAAAGGAGCTGGGCCTGCCGGTATTGGATACCGCGCGCGAAGAAGAGGTCATCAGAAAAAACGCCCGGTTTATGCAGGAAGAAGCGCTGAAATCCTATTATGTGAACTTTTTAAAATATAATATGGCCCTCTCCCGCAGCTATCAGCACCGGCTGCTCGAGGGTATGCGGGTTGCCTACAGCGGCGTTCCGGGCGCCTTTGCCGATATTGCCGCGCAGAAAATTTTCCCCGATGGCACCGCTGTTGCCTATAAAGACTTTAAAGCGGCCTATGAGGGGGTTGTAAACGGGGAATGCGATTGCGCGGTTTTACCGATTGAAAACAGCTATGCAGGCGATGTTTCTCAGGTGATGGATCTTGCGTTTTTTGGCAGCCTTTCCATCAATGGGATTTATGATATGGAGATTGTGCAGAATCTGATAGGGCTGCCGGATGCCTCTTTGAAGGATATCAAGGAGGTAATCAGCCATCCCCAGGGGTTGGGGCAGTGCGCCGGCTATATCCGCGATCACGGCTTTTTGGCCCATGAGGCAACCAATACGGCGGTGGCAGCGCAGCAGGTTGCCAAAGAGGGCCGCCCGGAATTCGCCGCGATCGCAAGCAGCGAGACCGCCGCGCTCTACGGCCTTAAGGTGCTGGATAAAAACATCAACGCCAGCAATATCAATACCACGCGGTTTGCTGTTTTTTCCCGTTTTTCCAGCCGCAACGCCAAACGGGACAATTATTTTGTGATGAACTTTACCGTAAGAAACGAGGCCGGCAGTCTTGGCAAGGTGATCTCGATTATCGGAGACGCGGGCTTTAACCTGCGGGCGCTGAAAAGCCGGCCGACCAAAGAGCTGATCTGGGAGTATTTCTTCTTTGCGGAAGGGGAAGGCAATATCAACAGTGAGCGCGGGGCGCAGATGTTGGAACGTTTGAAGGAAAATTGCAGCAATTTGAAGGTAGTCGGCTCTTTTGAAAAAGAGCAGATGCTGGAGCGCTGAGCAGACAGGAAGGGGTAAAAAATGATTATTCCGATGCAACTGGGACCGGAGAGCTATGATATTCTGCTTGAACGGGGGGCGCTGGCCCGGGCGGACCGTTTTTTTAACTTAGACCGCAAGGTATTGATCGTGAGCGACAGCGATGTTCCCAAACCATATGCCAAAACCATTGCTTCGCTGTGCCGGACGCCTGTTTTGGAGATTTTTCCGGCGGGGGAGCAGCATAAAAATATGAAAACCTATCAGGCAATCCTTACCCAGCTGGTGGAAAATGAATTTACCAGAACAGATTGTGTGATTGCGGTAGGCGGCGGTGTTTGCGGTGATATGGCAGGTTTTGCCGCGGCCTCTTATATGAGAGGAATCGATTTTTACAATATTCCCACCACGCTGCTTTCTCAGGTGGATTCCTCCATCGGCGGAAAGGTTGCAATCGATTTTATGGGCTATAAGAATATAGTGGGCGCTTTTTATCAGCCCAAAGGGGTTTTGATCGATCCGCTGGTGCTGCAAACACTGCCGGCCCGGCAGATTGCAAACGGTCTTGCGGAATCCATTAAAATGGCGGCAACGAGCGATCGCATCCTTTTTGAATTATTCGAGAAGGAAGATCCCCTTTCTCATTTGGATACCATCATTGAACGGTCGCTGCGCATCAAAAAGCAGGTTGTGGAGCAGGATACGAAAGAGCGGGGCCTAAGGCGGGTGCTGAATTTCGGGCATACCGTGGGGCACGCGATCGAAAGCGTATGCGGCCTTTCTGGGCTTTATCACGGTGAGTGTGTGGCGCTGGGAATGCTGATGATGGCCGCGCCGGCGGTGCGGGAACGGCTGCGGGCTGTTTTAAGCAAGGTTGGCCTGCCTACTTCTTATCCCTATAACCGGGAGCAGGTAATTGCCGCCATGGCCATGGATAAGAAGATGGCGGGCGGGGAGATCACTGTAGTGCGCGTGCCGGAGATCGGCAGTTTTGTGCTGGAAACACGGTCTTTCGAAGCGCTGAAAGAAGAAATGGAGGATGTTTTATGAAAAATACCTTCGGCAGCGCGGTGAGCGTAACCATATTTGGTGAAAGCCATGGAACCGGAATTGGGGTGGTTCTCGATGGTCTGGCACCGGGCATTCCTGTGGATCCGGATCGGATCCGGCATCAGCTGGATCTGCGCCGCCCGGCGGGAAAGATTGCAACCGCCCGGCAAGAGCAGGATGCCTTCTGCCTGGAAAGCGGTGTTTTTGAAGGGCATACCACCGGAACGCCGGTTTGTATTCTGATTCCTAATACGGCGCAGCATTCAAAAGATTATGCCGCCACACGGAGCAAGGCCCGGCCCGGGCATGCGGATTACACCGCCTACTGCAAATATCATGGATTTGAAGATTACCGCGGCGGCGGCCACTTCAGCGGCCGCATTACGGCCGGGCTGGTTGCGGCCGCAGGGATCCTGCTGCCGGCCCTGGAGCAGCGGGGGATTCGGATCGGCACACACCTGCGCCGCTGCGCCGGAATCGAAGATTGTTCTTTTTCAGATCTCGAGGCGGATCTCTTACGGCTGAGCACGTTGCATTTTCCGGTTTTATCAGAAGACCGTGCGGCGGAAATGAAGGAAGCCATCTTGCAGGCGGCTGGAGAGGGAGATAGTGTAGGCGGCATATTGGAAACGGCGATATGCGGCCTCCCAGCGGGGCTTGGAGAGCCCTGGTTCGACAGTATGGAAAGCCTGCTTTCACACGGCCTTTTCAGCATTCCGGCTGTAAAGGGCGTGTCTTTCGGCGATGGATTTCAGTTTGCCGATCAGCGCGGCAGCAAAGCGAATGATCCGTTCCTATATGATGGGGGAACGATTAAAACGGAAAAAAACAGCAACGGCGGCATCAACGGCGGCATTACCAACGGCATGCCGGTTTTATTCCAAACGGTAATAAAACCAACGGCATCTATTTATAAAGAACAGCATACGGTTGATTTTATCAGCAGGGAAAACACGGTATTACAGATTCGGGGGCGCCATGATCCCTGTATTGCGCACCGGGCGCGCGTGGTTGTAGACAGTATCTGTGCGCTGGTGATTGCCGATTTACTGGCGAATCGCTATGGGACGGATTATCTGGGGGGAAACACATGAAATACGGCTGTATTGGGGAAAAGCTGGGCCACAGCTTTTCCCGGGAAATCCATGAAAAACTCGCCGGCTATTCTTATGAACTGCTGGAGCTGCCTGCGCAGGAGCTGGAGGCATTTATGCGCCGGGCGCCATTTTCGGCTGTGAACGTAACGATTCCATATAAGCAGGCGGTGATTCCCTATCTGGATGCGTTGAGCCCGCAGGCGGAAGCGATCGGTGCGGTGAATACGATCGTCAACCGGAACGGCAAGCTATATGGTTATAATACCGATTTTTTGGGGATGCGCGCACTGCTGCGGCGCGCGGGAATTGTGCTCCGCGGAAAGAAGGTTTTGATTCTGGGCAGTGGGGGCACCTCCAGAACCGCGCGGGCCGTGGCGGCGGAGCTCGGCGCGAAAGAGATCCTTACCGTATCCCGGCAGGGCCGCGGGGGCATCACCTATGAACAGGCGCGCACCCTACATCATGACGCGCAGATGATCATCAATACAACGCCCTGCGGCATGTATCCGCATATACAGGATACGCCGCTGGATTTAAACGATTTTCCGCATCTTGAAGGGGTTGCGGACGCAATTTATAATCCGCTGCGTACACATCTGATACAAACGGCACGGCTCAAAGGGATACCCGCTGCCGGCGGCCTTTATATGCTGGTGGCGCAGGCGGCCTATGCGGCGGAGTATTTTACCGGAGAGAAAATTCCGCAAGCGCGGGTGGAAAAAGTATACCGGGAACTTTTTGAATCCAAGGAAAACATTGTTTTAACCGGGATGCCGGGAGCGGGAAAAA